>CAYTOO010000008.1:0-34908 GCA_964439545.1 uncultured Oscillospiraceae bacterium
GAAGCGACGCAGCTTGGCAGCATCCTTGTAATCAATATACTCGCACTTATCCACGCAGAACTGGCAAACCTTCTTGCGCTTGCGGACGGCACCGCGGGGCGCTCTGTTTTCACGTTCCATAGCCATGGAAGAGTCCTCCTTAAAGTATTTTGGGTTGTATCCTATCGGACACCATTAGAACGGCAGGTCGCCGTCCTCGTCATCGATCTCAGCGAAATCGCCGCCCACAGGGGCTGCGTAACCGCCGACGGGTGCGCTGTAAACAGGAGCGCTGTAAGAGGGGCCATCATTGTAGCCGCCGTTACCGTCGCGTTTGGAGTCGCCAAAATAGATGCTATCGGCAACAACTTCAGCCGTGCGGCGCTTGTTGCCATCCTTGTCCTGCCAGTCACGGATCTGCAGACGACCCTCAACCACGGCCATGCGGCCCTTGTTGAAGTACTTGGCGACAAACTCAGCAGTGCTGCGCCATGCCACCACGTCGATGAAATCCGTTTCCTTCTCGCCGCCCTGAGACTTATAGTCGCGGTCAACGGCCAGAGAAAAACTGGTCACGGGCGTACCGTTCTGCGTACGACGCAGCTCGGGATCGCGGGTCAGACGACCCATGATGAAAATCTTGTTCAGCATTGGAATGCCTCCCTTACTCGCCCTTGCAGACGATCATGGAACGCATGATGCTCTCATCGATACCCAGGATACGATCCAGCTCCTTGGGGAATTCCGGCGCGCTGGTGAAGGACATGAGAACATAGTAGCCTTCAGTCTTGTAGTCGATCGCATAAGCGAGACGACGCTTGCCCCACTCGTCGACGACGACGTTGGTAGCATTCTGCTCAGCCAGGGTCTGGAACTTAGCCACGGTAGCGGCGGTAGCCTCCTCACCCTGTGCAGGGTCGATGATGTAAACGACCTCGTAGTTGGCGGAAATCTTAGCCATACTTTTTGCACCTCCTTTTGGACGAATGGCCCCCATTCTCAGATGGGAGCAAGGAT
Source organism: uncultured Oscillospiraceae bacterium (assembly GCA_964439545.1). Lineage (GTDB taxonomy): Bacteria > Bacillota > Clostridia > Oscillospirales > Oscillospiraceae > Vescimonas. Next base: position 997 of record CAYTOO010000008.1, read on the forward strand.
TTGCCCACAATGCGCGAGCCTAATTATTATACCTTTTTTACGAAAATTGTCAATATTTTTTTCTCATTTTGACAAAAATTTTTATTTTTCTCGCCCTTTGCGGCAGGAAAAGGCTGCAATTAAGGGAAGATACCACTGGAAAAGAGGCCGTGTATATGGTATGATGAGTAAAAATCTGTGAAAAAACAGGATGGAGCTATGAATCGGCTGAAATTTGAATTCGAAAAATTTAATATTCTGCTGCGCTCCATCCCCGCCACGGTGGTAACGCTGTTCGTGGTCAGCGTGGTGTGCATGAACCTCCTTGCCAACAAGACGCTGCTGCAGCTGGAGTGGATCGCTCTCGATGGCGGCATCCTCATCTCGTGGCTTTCCTTCTTGTGCATGGACATCATTACCAAGCACTTCGGCCCGCGGGCATCCAACGGCATTTCTCTGTTGGCGGTGGCCATCAATCTCTTGACCTGCTTCATCTTCTTTGTGGCCAGCGCCATCCCCTCCAACGCGGGGGACTACAGCGCCTTTAACGGCATTTTCGGCGGCACATGGTTCATCCTCTTGGGCAGCACCATCGCCTTTCTCTTCTCCGCGGTGGTGAACAACACCCTCAACTGGCTCATCGGCAAGGCATTCCGCAGCAATCCCGACAGCAAGCTGGCCTATGCAACGAGAACATACGTCTCCACCTTCATTGGTCAGTTCCTCGATAACTTTATTTTCTCCATTATCGTCTTTGTGTTCTTCGCACCTATCTTTTGGGACGGCTTCCACTGGACGGTGCTGCAGTGCGCCATGTGCGCGCTGACAGGCGCGGTGGCAGAGCTGATTATGGAGATCGCCTTCTCCCCCATCGGCTACCGCATCACCCAGCGGTGGCGGCAGGAGAACGTGGGCAAAGAGTATTTGGACTACATCGAAAAGGAGGCACAGCGATGAACGTATTGGTAACAGGCACTTCCCAAGGCATCGGCAAAGCCATTGCCCAGCTGTTCCTCCAAGAGGGTCATGCGGTCATCGGCATTGACCGTCAGACGGCAAGTATCGCTCACGAATCCTACACCCACTATCAATGCGATGTGCGGGATAAGGAAAACCTCCCCACCATTGACGATGTGGAGATCCTTATCAACAACGCAGGCACGCAGAATGAGGCCGATATCGACATCAACCTCAAAGCGCTGATTTCCATCACGGAAAAGTACGGCGTACAGCCGAAAATTCGCTCCATCCTCAACATCGGCTCTGCCAGCGCCCATACAGGCTCGGAGTTCCCCGAATACTGTGCCAGCAAGGGCGGCATTTTGGCCTACACCAAGAATGTCGCTATGCGCGTTGCCCCCTATGGCGCTACCTGTAACAGCTTAGACCCTGGTGGCGTGCTGACCCCCCTCAATGAGTGCGTGATGAATGACCCCGCACTGTGGGCGCAGATCATGGAGGAAACCCCCCTGAAGCGCTGGGCTACCCCCGAGGAAATGGCACAGTGGGCCTATTTCCTCACCGTCACCAACAAGTTCTGCACAGGGCAGAACATCTTGGTGGACGGCGGCGAGGCCATCAACTACCACTTCGTTTGGAAAGATTAACCCCATGACATAGAACGACCCCGACCGAATCGGTCGGGGTCGTTGTTTTTTTATTCCGTGATCTTCAGCGTCAGACACACATTACCCTCGGCCTTAATGAGGTCTGGCAGCATCTTGCAGACCTGCGCTGTCTCCTCCGCTGTCAGATGATAGAGTAGACATCCATCCACCACTTCAAGGGAACCCAACTTCTGCTCCGTAAGGGCCGCCTGTATCATCTTGGCTTTATCACCGGAGAAGTAGATGCCCGTTTCACCGTAGTCGTCGTCTTTTTCCTTGGCATCTTCGGCAGGAGTGCCGTCAGCGGTAGTCTGCACCTCCGCCTCGCCGCCGTCGGTCATGCCGTCATCGGCAGGGGCGGCATCTGCACCGTCCGCAGGCGCTTCCTCTTTCTCCTCAATACGCTCTGTGGCGGCATTGTAGCTGTCACTGCCAGCGGCATATTCATCGACGAAATACTCCATATCCGCCGCAGCATCGTCCATAGCCATCTCGGGTGCAGCACAATCGGCAGCAGGGGCAGATTTACCCATGGGCATCATCAGCATCCCCACAGGGATCAGCACAACAATAGCGGCGCAGGCAGCCAGTGCTGTCATCATGCGTTTGAGTTTACGCTTATCAACAGTATTCTTTTTGGGATATTCCTGAGGCATGACGGCCACACGATCCATCACGCGGGCGGTAAAATCCTCGGGTGCAGTCACATCGGTAGCCAGCGCTTCCTGCAGCCACTGTTCAAATTTCTGATCATTCATGTGTCCTCATGCCTCCTTTCCATTGGTTTCTGTATGTATGACGGATGATCCGCCAAAAATGTTCCCGCTTTTTAATAGAGCAGATTTCAGCGCCGCCTTGGCGCGGTTGATGCGGGATTTTACCGTGCCCGAGGGCAGCTTCAACACCTCGGCGATCTCTGCGTAGTCCAGTTCCTCCATGTACCGCAGCAGCAATACCTCGCGGTATTCCGCGCTCAAGGTAGCCAGCGCTCTCTGCACCGCCTCCTGCTGCTCTGTCCGCTCCACCGTCTCCTGCGGGGAGTTGGATGTATCTGCAACCTCCATCATTTCCCCGTCACCCACCGCCTTGTGGCGCTTTTCGCGGCGCATCACATCAATGGCGGCATTGGTGGTCAAGCGATAGAGCCACGTAGAGAACTTGGCATCGCCGCGGAAATTGGGCAGAGCACGCCACGCCGCCACGAATGCCTCCTGCGCCGCCTCGTCGGCATCGTAGGCATTACCGCACATGCGGTAGGCCAAGCGGTAGACATTATCCCGATATTGCTCCACCAGCGCGCCGAAGGCTTCTCTATCGCCGCCACGGGCGCGGGAGATCAGTAATATCTCATTCATCGCAAATCCCTCTTGATCCCGCGGGTCACCTCATAGACATCCTCCATGGTGTTCATCCGCACGATCTTGTCCTTATAGTAGTTGGCGTGAGGCACACCCTTTAAGTACCACGCATAATGCCGCCGCGCCTCCAAAATGGCGATGCGCTCCCCCTTATCCTCCAGCGCCAGCTCGATCTGCCGCACTGCCAAATCGCAGCGCTCAGCAAGGGGCGGCATGGGGGGGATTTCCCGACCCTCCAGCGCCGCTTGACACTGGGCGAAGAGCCACGGATTGCCAAAGCTGCCGCGACCGATCATAGCCATATCCGCGCCTGTGAAGTGGAGTATGCGAAGGCAATCCTCAGCAGAAAACACATCACCGTTGGCAATGACGGGGACTTTTACCGCCTCTTTCACCTCGCGGATGGTGGTCCAATCAGCCTGCCCGCCGTACATCTGTGTGCGGGTGCGACCGTGGACGGCAATGGCAGCAACGCCCACCTGCTCCAAGGCAAGGCTCAGTTCCACGGCGTTGATGCTGCCCTTATCCCAGCCGCGGCGCATCTTCACCGTAACAGGGACGGGGCTCGCCTTCACCACCGCCTCGGCAACGCGGACAGCCTTATCAATGTCTTTCATCAGCGCCGAGCCGTCACCGTTTCCAACCACTTTGCTGACAGGGCAGCCCATGTTGATGTCGATGATGGCAGCGCCGCTGACCTCTGCGGCGATTTGGGATGCCTCCGCCATACAGACGGGGTCGCTGCCGAAGATTTGAGCAGCGGCGGGCACTTCATTGGGAGCAAGTTTCAAAAGAGTACGACTCTTCTTATCTTGGTAACACAGCGCCTTGGCGCTCACCAACTCCGTCACAGAGTAGCCTGCGCCCAACTCGCGGCAGATTTGGCGGAAAGCCAAATCCGTCACGCCAGCCATAGGTGCTAAGGCCAAGCGGGAATCAATTTCCACGTTTCCTATTTTCACAGGGCATTCCTCCCTCTAAAAAATCGCATAATAATGTAGTATACCACACTTCTACGCAGAAAAAAAGGGGGACGCACGAGAATCTCGTACGTCCCAAATTGAGGAGAAAAAAGTGGAAAAAAGCAGCTATAAAAACGAGGCAAGAGCCCAGACCGCGCCAATGATGGCGCTGCCCAATGCGACCCACAAGGGCGGGGTCATGTGGAAACGGCGCTCCCTCTGCAGGCCGTGGGTACGGGCGTAGCATTTCGCCACGCGCTGTGCCTGCTCCACCACCTGCTGTTGGCTGACACCGCCGCCATCACTGCGGAGGATAAAAATCGCCTGCTCAAAAATATTCGGGTCGGGGCTGTCCACCACAATGACCCGCCGAGAAACGCCTTTTACCACCGCCATACCTCCCTTGTGTGTTGCTGTAAAGAAAGTATGCCCGCGTATATTTCAAGTTATACCCTCTTTTTGGCGGGCGGCGAAGATTTTTCCAACCGCAGCACCAAGGCGGCGCAATCATCCTGCAAGCCGCCGTGACGGCGGGACTCAGCGAGGATTTGCTGGCTCAAATCTTGGGCATCCTCCTCCGTCCACTGCTGTAAAAGAGTGGCGAGCCAGTTACCTTCGTCACTCGAAAGTCCATCGGACACCATGACAAAAACATCGCCCTCACTTAGCTGCAGGCGGCTGCATTCGGGCTCAATATTGCTGCCCTGCAATCCCGCAGGAAGACTTCCCGAGGAGAGATTGGTCACTTTTTCGCCCCGTTTCACATAGGAAGAGGCTGCTCCGTACTTATACACGGTCGCCTCGCCGCTGCTGCGGTCGAGGGCGAGAAGGTCGATGGTGGTAAAGCCGCCGCCCTCGGCACAACGGAGGGTAAGAGCGGTATTGAGTGTCTTGAGTGCAGGCTTGGGGTCGATGCCCGCTTTTAAAAACTTCCGCAGCAGCCGCACCGTCATGGCGCTCTCGGCATGGGCTGCCTCACCGCTGCCCATACCGTCGGAGAGGAGCATGTAGAGCATATTCCCCGCCGTAAAGACCGCCAACTGGTCACCGCAGACCTCTTCTCCGTCCTTTGCCCGCAGGGATGTGCCCACGCGGCAGTGAAGGCGCACTTCGCCGCCCTCTTTCATAGTAGCAGACAGCGTTTCTCCCATCTGGGCATACTGTTCCCGCGCCAAGGAGCGGACGCTGCCTAGGCGCACGCGGTACTGTCGCCGCAGGAGATAGGCATACGCCTCGCGGTCAATGGCGGCAAGCAAGTCCGTAAAATGGATGCAGCGGGAGGAGAAGTGGAGAGGGAAGTCCGTTGCCGCCGCCCGTCCCCGCCGCAGCAGGGGCGTCACTGCGTCATTAAAAGCGCTGTAGGTCACATCGTACTCTGTCTGCCAGCATTTCTGCGCCAGTACGCAGTTGCGGCAGACTGTTTCCGCTGCACCATCAAAAATAATGGAGGGATTCTCTGAGACAGGCGTGGCAGGGCGCAGCAACTCATCATATAGCGCGCGGTAAGCCTCTGCCCCCTCACGAAGGGCTGTCCGCGCCATGGCGGGCACGGCAGCCGATTCCGCTTCCCGCTCGCCCATCTCCGCCATGGGCACTGTTGCTGACAGGGTAGGCAGCCAGCGGCGGGGAACAATGGTATAGGCAAGGCAGCCACAGAGGGATTCATAGACCATCACGGCGGCATAGTCGCTGTCCAAGCCCCATGCCGTCACCGCCACAAAGAGACACATGAGCAGGGCAGGAAACCACCGCGGATAGCGCCGCAATGTGGCAGCACACCATCCGCCGCTGCAGAGAGCAGCAGCAAAGAGTAAGGTGGGCTTTTCAAATGCAAGGTCGGTAATAAGCCCCACACCTGCACCTATGAGAGCAGAGATGGCAGGACTTGTCCCGCCGCTGCAGAGCATCACCAACCACACCGCTGCTGTGCGACCCGGAGAAAATCCCTCCACCGTCAAGGGCGCAGCGGCGCAGACGATCGCCGCGAGGATGCTCAATACTTGCAGCGAGCGGTCCTCGTCGCGTTCTTTCATCAGCACTGCTGCCACTGCCGTCACCGCCGCTGCGGCGAAACACAGCGCCCAGTGCTGGGCTGTGCGCCCCACCAAGTATACCGATTGTACCAACAACAGCGCCACCGCCGCCAACGCGGGAGCAAAGGCGGGTTGCTTGGCGATTTTCATGCCCTCAAAGGCCATGTTGGCGCAGTAAATCATCACCGCCGAGGCCGCCAAGCGCAGCCCCGATTGGAAATCGTAGAAGAGATATGCACCCAACAGGGCACCCAACACAGAGAAAAAGCCGCGACTGCGCCCACCACTGAGAGCTACCGCCGCGAGACCCCACGGGCCATATAATCCGCCCAGTTTTCCCGCCGACAGCACCATTGTCAGTACCGCATAGGCGGCCTTCACCGCCACAGCGCGCCCCTTTTCCGATTTCCACAGCGCCTTTGCCCGCAACATCTCCCTGCCTCCTCGTAACAGCGTTTTCGTCATTGTACGCCATGACTCTTGGCAAAGGCTGTCGGGAAATAAAAACAGGCCGAATTTCTCAGCATTCGGCCTGTCTATGATCACTCTATGTTGTTTTCTTGGAAATATTCTCTCGTCTGCTGGGCGTTGTGCTGGATCTCTTGGCGCAAGTCCTCAAGGGAGTCGAACTTCTTCTCCCCGCGGAGGCGGCGGCAGAACTCCACGCGGATCTCCTGATCGTAGAGATCGCCGTCGAAGTCCAGCAAAAATGTCTCCACCGACACGGCATCGGAGTCGCTCACCGTAGGTCTCGTGCCCACGTTGGTGACACCTGCAAAGTTGCGCCCATCGCTCAGGTACACGCGGGTGACATACACGCCGAAAGCAGGCGTGAGGATATGGTGGGGCACAGCCAAGTTCACCGTGGGAACACCGATGGTGCGGCCCAAGCGGAATCCGTGCTGCACCGTCTGGGTAAGGCAGTGGCGGTGACCCAAAAACTTGGCGGCCTCCTCCACCTCACCCGCCTCCAGCAGCTTGCGGATGTGGGTGGAACTGACGGTAATTCCCTCCACCTCCACGGCGGGGATAATGTCGCAGCCGATGCCCAGTTCGGCACACAGAGCCTTCAGAAGTTCGGGCGTACCCTCATTTTTATAGCCGAAGCGGTGGTCATGTCCCGCCACCAGATGGACAGCGCCATGCTCTTTCACCAGCAGTTCCGTGACGAACCGATCCCATGTGCACTTCATCATCTGCTCATCAAAGGGCGCGAGGATAACCTCCTCGATGCCGTAAATACGGCGGGCCAACTCGCGGCGCTCGGCAGCGGAGTTGATGAGATAGACGGTTTTGCCCGTCACCACCTCTTTGGGCGGGCGGTCAAAGGTAAACACCACAGGGGTGGCGTTTTTTTCACGAGCTGCCTCCACGGCGCGGCGCAGCAGAGCTCCATGGCCCAGATGCACGCCGTCAAAAAAGCCCAGTGCGATGACTTTTGCTTCCATTGCTTATGCTCCAAAAAAGTTCTTAATCGAGGTCATTTTCCCGCTTTCCAAGCGGCTGAGACACAAAAATGTGCCGTCCATGCCGTACACGCGGTACTCCCCATCGGGCAACTCCTCACGGATGGTGAAGGGGTTGCCGTTGCGGCACAGCTGCTCTACGCGGGGATGGGAAATGCGGTATTCACCGCAGTGACGAAACAGGGAATCGATGGGGCGCAGCACGGCCTCGCCCTTTTCCTGCACGTCATCAATGGTGACAGCTTCTTCCAACGTAAAGCCCGCCGCCATAGTGCGGCGCAGGGAGGCCATCACGCCGCCGCAGCCCAAGACCTGCCCAATATCGTGGCAGAGAGTGCGGATATACGTGCCCTTGGAGCAGCGGATGCGAAGCTTATACTCCACATCGCTCAGCTGCTCTAATAGTTCCAGTTCAAAAATGGTCACGGCTCGGGGCTTGCGCTCCACTTCCTTACCCTGTCGGGCAAGGTCATAGAGCTTCTGCCCGCCGATTTTGATGGCGGAATACATGGGGGGGATCTGCTGAATATCCCCCGTAAACTGAGGCAGCACCGCCGCCACCTCCTCTGCCGTCACAGTGACAGGGGCAGTGGTCAGCACATTGCCTGTGCTATCCTGCGTATCGGTGGTAAGGCCGAGGCGCAATGTCGCCACATATTCCTTCTCGCCGCTCTCAGCAAAGCTGACGCCGCGGGTGGCCTGTCCCACAAACACAGGCAATACGCCTGTTGCCATGGGGTCGAGAGTGCCTGCATGACCCACTTTTTTCGTTTTCAAAATGCCGCGGAGCTTGGCGCACACGTCCATGGACGTCCAGTCCGCAGCTTTATCGATAATGACGATACCTTCAGCCATTTATGCCTCCGTTACCTTACTTACCACCGCCAGTACAGCAGCCTTGACCTCCGCCATAGTGCCCTCCACCGTAGCGCCTGCAGCGCCGCGATGACCACCGCCGCCCAACTGGGCGCACACGGCGCTGGCATCCACGCGGGGGCCAGTGCGCAGCGAGACCTTGATGACACCCTCCCGCAGCTCACGGAGAGTAATGCCGCAATCCGTGCCCTCCACCAGTGCAGCAAGGGAGCTTAATTCCTCAATGTCCGCCTCCGTAGCGTTCATCTCACGGCGCAGGGCGAGGGGGATAGACATGACCACCACGCGGTTATTATCATGGAGCGTCATCTCCTCCACCATGCGGCTCTCCATTTTCAATCGCACGAAGCTCTTGGTGCGGAACAGCGCCTTATTCACATTGCGGACATCCACCAACTCCATGAGCTCCGCCGCAATGCGGTGGGTGCGAGGGGTAGTGTTGCCGTACTGAAAGCCGCCGCAATCGGTGCTGACAGCCACATAGAGGGGCAGGGCGATTTCTGCCGTGATGGGCATCATGTGACGGATGATGTCGTAGACGATCTCGCCACAGGCGGCGCACTCCGCCTCCAAGCAGGTCTCGGCAGCGAAAAACTCCTGAGAGCCGTGGTGGTCGATGGCCAGATCCACGCGCTCCTTGTACTGCTCTGCGTTGTCGATAAAGAGGGACAGGGCGGCAATATCCACGCTCACCACCGTGGCGGGGACATAGTCATCCTCCGCCCACAAAACTTCAGCATAGGGGGCGTAGGTAGCGGTGATACCGTGGTTTTTCAAAAGGTATGCCTCCTTGCCCAAGTCACGCAATGCGCGGCATAGGGCAGCGGCAGAGCCAATGGTGTCACCGTCGGGGCGCACGTGGGTCAGCAGCAGGAACTTGTCCCGTTCAAGCAGCCACGCAGCCGCTTCCTTCGTGGTCATAGACACCTCACTTATCCTCCGGCAGGACGATATCCTCGTTGGCCGGATTGGCGGGCTTGACGTTGTGGAGCATGTCCAGAATATGTGCGCCATAGGCGATGGAATCGTCCATGACGAACTGCAGCTCGGGGGTATAGCGCAGCTTCAAACGTGCGCCCAGCTCACGGCGCAGGAAACCTGCTGCGGACTTGAGACCGCGGAGCATCTCCTTCTCATCGCCGTTAAGAGCGCTGATATAAATGCGGCTATAGCGCAGATCCGAGGTGGTATCCACGTGGGTGATGGTCAGCATCGCGTTGGCAATGCGGGGATCTTTCACCGTGCGAAGCAGAGCAGAGAGTTCCTTCTGCACCTCCTCATTGATGCGTCCGATACGATTGGAAGCCATAGCTTTCACTCCTTTCTTATAAGGGAAAACAGGGGCGGGCGTGTACGCCCGCCCCTGCAACAGTAGTTTTGCGAGTTCACCGTCTATGCGGCAAAGTATACAGATTTTTCGCCAGTTCTTATTGAGGCACTTCTTCCATGGTGAAGGCTTCCACGATGTCGCCTTCCTTCAGGTCGTTGTACTTCTCGAGGCTCAGGCCGCACTCGTATCCGGAAACGACTTCCTTCACGCTGTCCTTGAAGCGCTGCAGAGAGGCGAGGATACCCTCGTGGATGACGATACCATCGCGGACCAGGCGCACCTGGCAGTCCTTGCGCTGGAGCTTACCATCCTGCACGTAGCAGCCGGCAACGGTGCCAACACCGGAGACCTTGTAGGTCTGGCGCACCTCGGCGTGACCCAGCACCACTTCGCGGAACTTGGGTGCCAGCATACCCTTCATAGCGGCCTCGATCTCGTTGATGGCATCGTAGATGACGCGGTACATACGCATATCCACGTTGGCGCGGGCAGCGCTGTCACGGGCAGCGGCATCGGGACGGACGTTGAAGCCGACGATGATGGCTTGAGAGGTGGATGCCAGCATGACGTCGCTCTCGTTGATGGCACCAACACCGCCGTGGATAACGCGGACACGGACTTCCTCGTTGGAGATCTTCTCCAAAGAGGCCTTCACTGCTTCCACGCTGCCCTGCACGTCAGCCTTGACGATCAGGTTCAGATTCTTCATCTCACCGGCCTGGATCTGGCTGAACAGATCCTCCAGAGAGACCTTGGTGACAGGAGCGTTGGCCTTGGCCTTCTCCTCTTCCTTGCGCTGCTCCACCAGCTCACGAGCCAGCTTTTCATCAGCAACGGCGTTAAACACAGCACCGGCGGTAGGAGCCTCGCTCAAACCGGAGATCTCCACGGGGACACTGGGGCCGGCCTCGCTGAGGCGAGCGCCCTTGTCGCTGATCATGGTACGGACACGACCCACGGAAGTACCGGCGATGATGATGTCGCCCTGCTTCAGCGTACCGTTCTGCACCAGCAGCGTTGCCACAGGGCCGCGGCCCTTGTCGAGACGAGCCTCGATAACAGTACCCTGTGCCATACGGTCGGGGTTGGCCTTCAGCTCGCCCACCTCGGCGGTAAGGGTCAGCATCTCCAGCAGATTTTCCACACCCATACCGGTCTTGGCAGAGATGGGGCAGATGATGGTGTCGCCGCCCCACTCCTCGCACACGAGGCCGTACTCGGTCAGCTGCTGCTTGATGCGCTCGGGGTTGGCAGTGGGCTTATCCATCTTGTTGACAGCAACAATGATGGGGATCTCAGCTGCCTTGGCGTGGTTGATGGACTCGATGGTCTGGGGCATGATGCCGTCGTCGGCAGCAACCACCAGAATGGCGATATCCGTCACCATGGCGCCGCGGGCGCGCATGGAGGTAAAGGCCTCATGGCCGGGAGTATCAAGGAAGGTGATGGGCTTACCGTTCAGCTCCACCTGATAGGCACCGATGTGCTGGGTGATGCCGCCGGCCTCGCCGGATGCCACGTGGGCATTGCGGATATAGTCCAGCAGGCTGGTCTTACCATGGTCAACGTGACCCATGACCACCACGACGGGTGCGCGGGGCAGCAGATCCTCTTCGGCATCCTGATGATCGTCGATGAGCTTCTCTTCGATGGTGATGACCACTTCCTTCTCCACCTTGCAGCCCATTTCCTCGGCAATAATGGCGGCGGTATCGAAGTCGATCATCTGGCTCAGCGCTGCCATAATGCCGTTCTTCATCAGGCACTTAACAACCTCTGCGCCGGTCTTCTTCATGCGGCTTGCCAGCTCGCCAACGGAGATCTCATCGGGGATCTGCACGGTGACGGGAGTGTTCTTAATGACCTCCAGACGCAGCTTGCGCAGGCGATCTGCCTCTTCCTGACGGCGCTTGTTGCTCTGCTGACCCTGCTGCTGACGCTGCTTGTTGCGGAACTTCTCCTTGTTCTGGAACTGATCGGCGCCGCGGCGACCACCGCCGTGACGGCTCTCAGCCATATCCTGCAGCTTCTCGTCATACTTGGCCATGTTCACGTTGGTGGCCTTACGGGTATCCACCACCTGCTTCTGAGGCACGCGGGACATGGGCTGCTTCTCGGCAGCGGGAGCGGCAGGTTCTGCCTTCTTCTGGTTCTGCTGCTGACCCTGCTGAGGCTTGCCGCCCTGCTGACGGTTATTGCCCTGCTGGGGACGGTTATTCTCCTGCTTCTTGGCAGGCTCTGCCTTCTTCTCCTGAGGCTTTGCGCCCTCGGCGAAGACGGTGACAATGCTTTCAATCTGATTATGCTGAGTCAGATACTCAAACACCAGAGAGAGCTCGCGGTCCTCCAGTGCCTGCATGTGGTTTTTGGGGGTCTCGGCGTACTTGGTCAAGATCTCCGTTACGTCCTTCGTGGCGACACCAAAGTCCTTCGCCACCTCATGCACTCTATATTTGTTTGCTACGCTACCCAAATAAAGCCACCTCCATCTGTGTGATCGTTGTTACTGTTTCTTTGCCTTGGTCTTGCCCCGGCGCACGTTTTTCTCGTGGCGGGCCTGTTCCCGCTTGCGCTCAAGGGCGCGAGCCGCCTTTACATCCAAGGCTGCGGCTGCGGGGGCGAATTTCTCATCTTTCGCCGCTAATTTTTTCACCAAGGCGTCGGCAAAGCCGATGTCCGTCACCGCGCACATGGCAACGCTGGTACGACCCAGCGCGCCGCCCAGCGCATCTTTATCCGCCGGGATGGTAAGGCACAGACAATTGCCGGTCTGCGCAAAGGAGAATGCTCTGCGCTGAGAAGAGGGGGCTGCATCCTCTGCCACGAAAATGACGCGCGCCTTTTTGGCGCGGGCAGCGCCGCCCACAGGCTCTTCGCCCACCTCCACGCGGCCTGCCTTCAAGGCAAGGCCCAGCATAGAAAGAACATTATCCATTACACTTCACCGCTTTCCATCTGCGCTTCCAGCGCATCGTATACCGCCTCGGGGATCGCCAGTTCAAAGGCGCGCTCCAGAGCGCGGCTCTTCCGTGCCCGCTTGAGACACTCGCCGTCGTGGCACACGTATGCGCCGCGGCCGGACTTCTTGCCGCTGCCGTCCAGCACGATCTCACCTTCGGGGGTGCGCACCACACGGAGCAACTCTTTCTTATCCTTCATGGTCCGGCAGCCGACACATTGCCGCTGCGGGATCTTACGGGGCTTGACAGCCATATCGGCCACCTCCTCTTAATTTATCCTTAGCCTTCCTCGCTGTAGGAGGCGGGCTTGATGTCGATCTTATAGCCGGTCAGGCGTGCTGCCAGACGGGCGTTCTGACCCTCCTTACCGATGGCGAGGCTCAGCTGATCATCGGGGACGATGACGCGGCAAACCTTACCCTCGCTGCCCAGCATGACCTCCAGCACATCGGCGGGAGCAAGGGCAGCAGCGATGAACTCGGCGGGATCTTCGCTGTACTTGATAATGTCGATCTTCTCGCCGCGCAGCTCCTCCACGATAGCGTTGACACGCTGACCGCGGGGGCCGACACATGCGCCGATGGGGTCGATGTTCTCGTCCTCAGACCACACGGCCATCTTGGTACGGTTGCCTGCCTCACGGGCGATGGCGCGGATCTCCACGCTGCCGTCGAAGATCTCGGGCACTTCCAGCTCGAAAAGGCGCTTGACAAGACCGGGGTGAGTACGGGAAATCAGCACCTGAGGGCCACGGGTGGAGCGGCGCACCTCAACGAGATACACCTTCACCAGCTGACCTTCGCGGAGGGTCTCGCCATCCACCTGCTCGTTGAGAGTCAGAACAGCCTCGGTAGACTCGCTGCCGGTGCCGATCTTCAGACCCACGTTACCGGTGCGGGGATCGATACGCATGACGGTACCGGTGAGGATCTCATGCTGCTTGGAGTTAAACTCGTCATAGATCATGCCGTGCTCAGCCTCGCGCAGACCCTGAATGATGACCTGCTTGCCGTTACCGGCGGCGATACGACCGAACTCCACGTTCTCCACGGGCAGATTCACGATGCCGCCCAGCTCATGCTTGGCAGAGAGGGCCTTGGCCTCTTCCAGAGAAATCTCGGTGCCGGGATTCTCCACCACCTCGACGATCTCCTTCTGCACGTACATCTTCAGCTCCTGCTTCTCCTCGTCCACGTCCACGATGACGTTCTCCACGCCCTCATGGTCGCGCTTGTAAGCAGTGGTCAGGGCCTGAATGATCTTGCCCATCATAAAGGTCTGGGGAATGCCACGCTCTTTTTCCAGCATCGCCAGAGCCACAAAGATCTCTTCACACTTCATTGTTTAATTCTCCTTATTCTATTCCGTTCCTTACAGATTTTAAAACTCCACACGCAGGCGCACCAACGCCACCTCGGCTTTTTCAAACCGCAGGCTCTCGCCACCACACTCGATGCTGACCGCGCCGTTTTCATAGCCCGTCAGCACACCGGGGAACTCCTTGCGGCCGTTCACCGGCTTATAGGTCTTGACCAGCACGGCCTCACCCATAAAACGCTCAAAGTCGGAGGGACGCTTCAAGGGGCGCTCAGCACCGGCAGAGGACACCTCGAACATATAGCTTCCCTCAATGGGATCTACTTCATCCAGCAGGTCGCTGACACGGCGGGACACCGCCTCACAGTCGAGAATATCAATGCCGCCCTCTTTATCGAGATAGAGGCGCAGATACCACTGACCTGCCTCGCGGACATACTCCACATCCCACAGCTCACAGCCGTTTTCCTTGGCAACAGGCTCAGCCAATTCCCATACGATTTCGGTAACTTTCTTCATTTTACCCTCGCTTTTTTCAACGCTCCGGCAAATTTTAACCTTTGAAATTTGCCCAACAAAAAGAGCGGACAGCGGTGTCCACTCTCAGTCAACTCTTACTTACACATCGTATACTAGCACAGTTTTCCCACAATTGCAAGGCTTTTTCCCAAAAAAGAGCCCCAAAAACCCCCAAAAGACCGCCCGCAGGCGGTCTTTTGTGTCGTTTTTCTCGTTATTCGGTCATGATCTGCAAAATCACGCGGTCGGTCTCACGCATACCCTGTGCAGCGAGAACACCCACGTTGCGGATGGTGTGCTCCACATCCTCGCCCATGATACCGTGGCCTGCCTTGAAGTTATCGTCGGCCAGGTACATATTGTAGCCCAAAATACCGCACTCCACGCCCATGGCGATCTTGGCGGCACAGGATGCCTTGGCACCGTCGCAGATGCAGCCGGAGATCATGGCAACGGCGTTCTGCAGCGTGTGGGAGATACCCTCATAGTCGGCACCGCGGAGCCATGCGATACCGCAGCCTGCACCCACGCCTGCGCTGACAGCGCCGCAGTAAGCACTGAGGCGGCCAATGCCTGTTTTCTGATGGATGGTGATGAGGTCGGAGAGGGTGACGGCGCGGAGAATGGTCTCCTCGTCCTTACCCATCAGCGTACCATAGCGCCACACGGGGACAGAGGCGGTGATGCCCTGATTGCCGGAGCCGGAGACAATGACCACAGGCATCTCACAGCCGTTCATGCGGGCATCGCTGCCTGCGGCAGCCCATGCGCGAGCCTGTGTCTCCATATTATCGCAGCTCTTGAGGAGGTTGGAGCCAATGTTGGCTCCCCAGGAATTCTCAAGACCCTCCTTGGCGATGGCGGTGTTCTTCTCGATCTGGCGACCGATCAGAGGCTTAATTTTTTCTAAGGGTACAGTTTCAGCAAAGGTAATGATGTCCTGAACGTTCAGCACGGACTTATCCTGCAGGTTGTCCTCAGCATTGGCGGTGAGGGGCTTTTCCAGCAGAACTTCTCCGTCCTTTTCAATGAAAACAATGTTGGTATGGTTGTTGGCAACACGCACCGTGGCGCTGTGACCGTCCATCTTGCCGTGGAGACAGATGTCCAGCATGCAGGGCGTCTCGGGGCAGGTGACCTTAATGGGGGTGCTGTCCAGATATGTCTGAATACGACCCACATCCTCTTCTGTAACATTGGCAATGACCTGCAATTCCGCGTCAGCGTCGCCTGCCTCAATACCTACCGCGATGGCAGCGTCGATGCCGCGACGACCATCAGTATTGGGAACGACCACAGACTTCACGTTCTTGAGGATATTGCCGCTGACCTCAGCCAGCACTTCACTCGGTTTTCCGCCCAGCACCTCGCGCAACTTGGCAGCACAGTACGCGACAGCGATGGGCTCAGTACACCCTGTGGCAAGCAGGAGTTCTTCCTGCAGGATGGCCAAATAGGCCTCCATTTTCTTCTCGTTCAACATCGTATCATTCTCCTTTGCAACGTTAGAATTACTGGCGATTTGATTTTATAAGGGCGTTACTGCAGTGCGGGGACATCGTCCTCCAGATTCACCCAATCGGAAACATCCACCACGGTAAACTCCGTCTCCGTGTTGCGGATGATGACCTTCTCAATACCTGCGTTGATGACAAGACGGCGGCACATGGAGCAAGAGGTAGCCTCATGGAGCAATTCTCCCGTCTGCGCGTTGCGGCCCACCAAGTAGAGGGTGCTGCCCACAGTGTCACGGCGGGCGGCAGAGATAATGGCGTTGGCCTCAGCATGGACGCTGCGGCACAGCTCATAGCGCTCACCACTGGGGATCTTCATAGCCTCGCGGGTGCAAAAGCCCATGTCCACGCAGTTCTTGCGGCCACGGGGCGCACCATTATAGCCCGTGGAGATAATCTCATCATTCTTCACGATAATGGCACCATAGACGCGGCGGAGGCACGTAGCGCGGCGCAGCACCGTTTCGGCGATGTCCAAGTAGTAGTTTTCCTTGCTGATACGGCCCATAGACGGTGCCTCCTTTAAAAAATGAATATACACGGTAAATTATACTGCGTTTTGCATGGTTTTTCAATCATTTACACCCCTAAAGCATCACCGCAATATACACAAAATTTGTTCCCTCTTTTTGAGAAAAACGTAAAAAGGCCCGCCATTTCGGCGGGTCTTTCGTCTTTGATCGTCAGTTCAGCTTAAAGAGGTTGTTGTCAGAAGCAAAGTTGGTCAGCTCATACAGCACCAACACATCGGTGCAGCCATCGGCGATGGTCTGCACTTCCTCGCGGCAGTGGCGCAGGTCGATGAGGGTAATGGTGTCATAGTCCTCCGTCAGGAAGGGCATAAAGCTGTTGGCAAAGCTGTCCTTCACAAGGAGGAGAGAGCGGCCTGTATCCGCGCCCGTCTCGATGATGACCTTGGCGTAGTTGCCGCCCATGAAGATCTTATAGTGATCCTTCTCCTCCAGTGCCTCCATGGAATAGATGCTGTCGCTCATCTCCCCGTCGCTGTTGACGGAGGTGACATTCACCTCGGGGGCGATGGAGAGGGGATCATAGGCGCTGGAGGGCAGCATCACCTGAGAATAGAGCGTGCCGCGGAAGGAATCGGACACCTGCTCCAACTGCCAATCCTTCTTTTCAACGCCCATCGCCTCGCACCACACACCGTAGGCCGCCAGTGCGCCCTCGGTAGTCCAGTGATGGTCGGTGCGGTAGTAGTTCTCCGCGCCATCCAGCACATCGCGGGTGTCGATGAACTGCTCTCCAAACACACTCTCCAGCATATCATAGCAGCTGTCGGCATCGAAAAGCTGCGCGTTTTTAGGCAGCAGCTCGGGCAGCATATAGGCGGGGGTAGGTGCCATCAAAATGTGGCAGTTCTTGTCGGCATTGGTCTCGAAGAACTTCTCCACCTGCTGGAGGTTTTTCTTATACTGGCTCTTATCGAAGGTGTCGGGGGTTACCTTGGCAAAATAGTGACCGTCCTCGCCCAGCCACGTGTTGTTGATCTCCAGCTTGCCCATGGCGGACTGCTGCACGGTGGAGGCAGCCTCCATCCAGAAGTCACGCAGCACGATCTGATCGGCGGTGTACTCCTCGGCATCGGCGGTAAACTTGCCGTCAAAGAGTGCCTTGAGGGTAAATTCGGGGCGCTGCTCCAAATAGCGGTTCTCATTGGGGGAGAACTGGCGGTCGGGCAGTACGAGGGAGGCGATAGACAGCACCGCGAGGATGCCGAAAATGACCACCAGGGGCAGCACTTCGCGGCGCGCAGTCTTTTCAAGGCGGCGACCAGTCTTATTTTCATTCATACTTTCGCCACCTCCTTAGAATCTAAAGTACAGGAAGGGATTGTAGCTGTCGCCCACCAAAAAGGCCACCGACAGCAGCAGCAGTACCGCCACGCCTACAGAGCGCAGTGCAATGGCAGCCTTATCCCCAAGGCGGGACTCCACAGCGTTAAACACACGCACAGGCAGCGTGGTGCTGCCCACGGCTGCGGCAATCAGCAGCACCACATTGGAGCGCAGGAGATAGGCGGCAGCGCCATCCCACAGGGGCGCGGTGAACATAGCGGAGAAATACTGACCCAGCTGACCCATGTCGGTGATGGCGAACAGCGTCCAGCCGATCATGAAGCAGAAAATGGTGTAGATGTGGCGCACCACCTTGGGCAGCTTTTCCAGCCACTTTAAGAGGAACAGCTTTTCCAAAATGAGGAGCAAGGCATAGTAAAGGCCCCACAGCACAAAGTTCCAGCTGGCACCGTGCCAAAAGCCCGTAAGGCCCCACACAATGAGGAGGTTCAGCACCTGCCGCGCCTTACCCTTGCGGTTGCCGCCCAAGGGGATATACACATACTCGCGGAACCACGTGGACAGGCTGATATGCCAGCGGCGCCAAAACTCCGTGACGGAGCGGGACTCATAGGGATGCTCGAAGTTCTCCAAAAAGCGGAAGCCGAAGAGGTGACCCAAGCCGATGGCCATGTCGGAATAACCAGAGAAGTCGAAGTAAATTTGGAAGGTATAAGCCAGCACGCCCATCCATGCAACGGCGGCAGAGGGTTCGGACATGGCGGCGATCTGCTCCCACAGTGCGCCCACCTGGTTGGCGATCAGCACCTTTTTGGCAAGACCCACCACGAAGCGCTGCATACCGCGGCTGGACTCAAAGAGGCTCTCGCGGCGGTGCAGCAGCTCATGCTCCACCGTTTTATACTGGACGATAGGGCCAGCGATCAGCTGGGGGAACAGGGTCACATACGCACCCACATCGAGGATGTTGCGGCAGGGCTTGACGATACCGCGATACACATCGATGGTGTAGGACATGGTCTGGAAGGTGTAGAAGCTGATTCCGATAGGCAGCGCCAATCCCAGCGCAGGGATACCTGCATTGAGCAGGGAATTGATATTATCGATGGCGAAATCCGTGTACTTAAAGAAGGCCAAAATCGCCAAATTGCCCACCACCGACACCCACAGCACAGCCTTTGCGCCCCGCTCTTTCCCGCGGTCGCGGAAATAGCCGATGCCAAGACCGTTGCAGTAGTCAAACACGGTGGAGAACAGCATGATGACAATATATTTGGGCTCGCCCCAACCGTAGAAAATCAAGCTGGCAACAAGCAAGATGGTATTGCGTGCCTTGCGGGGGCACAGGAAGTATATCGCCGCCACCAAAGGCAAAAACAGCAGCAGAAATACAGTACTGCTAAAGACCATGTCGCGCGGTCTCCTTTCAGGGGTATTGACGGCATCTTTACGCCGCCTTACGGTGAAAGCGGGACAGCGAGTGCCGCTGTCCCGTTATTCGTATCAGAGAATATCGTGGAGATAGCCCACCAGCACGCTGGAGCGGATGGCGGAGAGATTGTTGACAAACAGCACATCGTCCACACCGTTGGTCTTGACGAAGGCGCTGACAGAGCCCTCCCAGTAACGATAGTCGATGACATGGACGGTCTCGTAGTGGTCAACCAAGAAGGGCACGAAGGCGTTGCCGAAGGACTCCTTCACCACTACACAGGAAGAACCGTCCGTAATAGCGGGGTTCTTGATGATGGTGTAGGGCTGGTCGCCGCCCACAAACGTACCGTACTTATAAGAAGCAGGCGCATTGGACTGGTCATAGATAATGGGCCAGCGGATGACCTGCCCGTTCTTGTCGGTATAGTCGAGAGTGGCATCGGCAGACAGGGGGTGATAGGCCACCACCGTGTCGGGATTTGCCGCCATCTGGCTGTTCTCGTTTGTTGAATTATAGAATGTCCCCAAATATCCCGTGAACTCCTCCGTCTCGTAGCCCTCCAAGGGGTTGGCGGTTTTACCCGCCAGCTTGCAGAACTCAGCGTAGGCGTAGTAAGCGCCCGTTGCCGTCCAGTGATGGTCGGTGCGGAAGTAGATATACTCGCTGCGATGTGCCATCATAGCCTTGTTGAGAGGCACGGACACCACATTGTCGTTCATAAAGCCGATGATTCCATCCTCGGCGGCCTTTTGGTCGGAGAAAATGTCCTTGCCGTAGAGGGCATCGGGGAGAGTGATACCGCTGCTCAAGGGGGCAGGCAGCATGTAAACCGTTGCCGTGCCCTTCACCGCATCGGCGATGGCGTTGATGTTGTCGGCATACTTCTTGGCGGTACTCTCCACGTAGGTATACATCTCATAGCCCGTATCGCCCACGCGATACACGGCATCATAGCGCTCTTCGTCGCCCTGTACCTCTATGACCACGTGCTGAGGTTCATCCTCTACCGTGGCATCATCCTCGGGAAGGGTATCGTCGGGAATCACATCGCCCTGCTGGGTATCGTCAACGAGTTCATCATCAGTGGGTGCTTTATCCTGCACCACGTTGATGATCACCAGCACGATGGCGGCAATCGCCACCAAGAAGGCGATCACAAAGGGGACGAGGCGGGATTTGCCGCTGCTGCGGCGACCACGATACTGGCTCATTTCAGCCATGCCTCCACGCTCTCAGCAGCACGGTCATCGCCGGACACGCACAGCACCACGGCGCAACCATTGCGGGAAATGACGGCCTTATCCACGCGGGCCACTTCCTCAGGCTGATAGCGGTCGGCCTCCATCTTCAAATCGGACAGATACTGCTTCATGGAACTCTCCAGTGCCTGTGCAGCAGCCTCGTCATTGCACTGGGCAGCCACCACCATCTCGGTAGTGGAGGTGGAGGCGCAGTAACCTGCGATGACGGTTGCATCGGTCACATCGAAATAATAGCGCAGGTCACCCTCATCATAGGCAACCATCTCGCTGTCCCAGTTGAGGCCATCCACCAGCTCAGAAGCCACGGCCTCAGGCTCGATAACCTTATCCTTGCCCTTGTCGCCGCAGCCGGCGCACACGCCAAGCACCATCACCAGTGCCAGCATCAATGCCATCAGTTTCTTCATATCTTTGTCCCTTTCTTTATCAGGGGAGTTCGGGGTTAACTTTCCCCTTTTCCCTCGGTTTTATGTTTGATACAGGCATACCACACCCAGTATAAGACATTCTATCACATAAGACGAAAGAAATGAAGTAAAAGTTTCATACAAGAGGATAAAATTTATGTGCACATCTGTTCGCGGTGCACTTGCCGCCGCCGCGGGATAGTGATACAATGTTTTCGCAACGAAAAGGAGGTGCTGCAATATGAAAACCATCTGCTTGGGTGACAGCCTCACCTATGGCTACGGCGTTTCTCCCGATGATACGTGGGTCACGCGGGCAGAGGAGGCATTGAGCGGCGGGAGGAATGATCCATGACCTACCGCTATATCACCTCACCCTCCACCGACCCGCGGTGGAATCTGGCGCTGGAGGAGTATGTGTTCGACTCACTGCCCCGCGATAAAAGCTATTTTATGCTGTGGCAGAACCATAACACCATTGTGGTGGGTAAATATCAGAATACCGCCGCGGAGATCAACGGTAAAGTTGTCCGCGACGAGGGGATCACCGTGGTGCGTCGCCTCTCCGGTGGCGGCGCGGTGTATCACGACTTGGGGAACTTGAACTTCACCTTCATCACCGATGCTCCCGATGCCGCCAAAATCGATTTTCGCCGCTTTTGTGAGGCGGTCGTGGATGCCCTCGCCGACCTTGGCGTGATGGCAGAGATCAACGGGCGCAACGACATCACCATTGAGGGCAAAAAGTTCTCGGGCAACTCCCAGTATCTGCGGGAGGGGCGAGTGATGCACCATGGTACGCTGATGTTCCGCTCGGATTTGACGGTGCTGAGCCGCGCACTGGCGGTGGATCGGGAAAAACTCAGCGCCAAGGGTATCCCCTCGGTGGTGAGCCGCGTGACCAATATCGGCGACCATCTGCCTCCCGAGGTAACCATTGATGACCTCCGTGAGGCACTGCTGCGGCACATCCCCTGTGAGGATAACGCCGCACCCTACGTGCTGACGGAGGAGGACATCGCCGCCATCGACAAGATCGCCCAAGAGCGCTACGCCTCGTGGGAGTGGACATACGGGCGCTCCCAGGCACTGCAGCGCAGGAACAAGCAGCGCATTGAGGGCTGCGGCACCATCGACGTGTCGCTGGATAGCGACGGCGGTATCATCACCGCATTGGAACTCCACGGTGACTTCTTTGGCAGCGGCGACATTGACCAGCTCTGCGCCCATCTTATCGGCTGCCGCTGCGAGGTCAGCGCCTTGAAAGAACGACTGGATACCATCAGCTTGCAGCACTATATCCACAACTGCCCGCAGGATGCATTTATTGAACTCCTGCTGCCGTAAAGAGAAAGAACCGCCCTCTGTCGTAAACAGAGGGCGGTCAGTGTTTTTAAAAAAACAAAAACCCGATTGCTTTCGCAATCGGGTTTATGGTGCGCGGTACAGGACTCGAACCTGTGACCCCATGCACGTCAAGCATGTGCTCTACCAGCTGAGCTAACCGCGCAGACAACGATGGTATTCTATCGCACTTCTTTGAGTTTGTCAACACTTTTTTACAGAAAATATAAAATTTCTTTTTAGGGCATTCTTCTTGCCCTGCGTTCCTTGCAATATGAAGGGGGATTGTGCTATAATACCTTAATTAAAGTTGTATCATATGCCCTTCTTTGAATTAAGCGGGGCAGGGAGGTTCTTTTGGAAAGAAAACTGGTTTTGGTTTCCGAGGAGGCGATGGCCCTTCAGAAGGAATTTACGAAAAAAATAAAGGCCATCCACGAGGGCGAGGGGCGTACCCCCAAGGCCATGGTGGACACTTTCGGCTGCCAGCAGAACGTGGCCGACAGCCAGCACATCCTCGGCATGCTGGAGGAGATGGGCTGTACCTTCACCGATAAGGCTGCGGAGGCTGACATCATCGTGATGAACACCTGCGCCATCCGTGACCACGCGGAAAAGCGTGTGTACGGCACGCTGGGCGCGCTGACCCACACCAAGAAGGCCAACCCCAAGCAAATCATCTGCCTGTGCGGCTGCATGGTACAGCGCAAAGAGGTGGCAGAGAAGGTGCGCACCTCCTATCGTCACGTGGACTTGGTCTTTGGCCCGCAGGCATTGTGGAAGTTCCCCCAGCTCCTCCATCAGGTCTACACCCGCAACGGCCGCGTGTTCTCCGTAGAGGAGGAGCACGGTCAAATTGCCGAGGGTATGCCTGTTGTCCGCGAGGGTCGCACCCGCGCATGGGTGTCCATCATGTACGGCTGCAACAACTTCTGCTCCTACTGCATCGTCCCCTACGTCCGCGGTCGCGAGCGCAGCCGTAACCCCGAGAAGATTATCGAAGAAGTCCGTCAGTTGGCGCAGGAGGGCTACAAGGAAATCACCCTCTTGGGTCAGAACGTGAACTCCTACGGCAAGGATTTGGACAGCAAGTGGGACTTTGCCGACCTGCTGCGTGAGCTGGACAAAATCGAGGGTGACTATCTCCTGCGTTTCATGTCCTCTCAGCCCAAGGATGCTTCTTTCAAGCTTTTTGATGCCATGGCAGAGTGCAAGCACGTTGCCAAGCAGCTGCACCTGCCCGTCCAGTCGGGCTGCGACCGTGTGCTACGCGCCATGAACCGCCCCTACGACAAGGCGCGGTATTTGGAGCTTATTAACTACGCCCGCAAGGTGATGCCCGACTTGGTGCTGACCTCCGATGTGATTATCGGCTTCCCCGGTGAGACGGAGGCCGAGGCCATGGAGACGGTGGCACTGGTGGAGGAAGTTCGCTTCGATGCCCTCTTCACCTTCATTTTCTCTCCCCGCCCCGGCACGCCTGCGGCGAAAATGGATGACCCTGTGCCCCGCGCAGAGAAGCAGGTGTGGTTCGATAAACTGTGCGATGTGCAGAACGGTATCAGCGCAGAGATCCACGCAGGCTATGTGGGTAAGACCATGCGTGTGTTGGTGGATGGCGAGACGGACGATGCCCGTACGCCTCTCTCTGCCCGCACCGCAGGCGGCAGACTTGTCCACCTTACGGGTGACAAGGCCGCCATCGGCACATATCGCGATGTACGCATCACCGACAGCAACACTTGGGCGCTGTTCGGCGAGATGATTTGCTTGATTTGATTTTTGATGTAAAGGGAGGCGCCACATGGCAGAGCTGACCCCCATGATGCAGCAATACCTGCAGATAAAAGAGGAAAACCCCGGCACGATTTTGTTCTTCCGCTTGGGTGACTTTTATGAGATGTTCGCCGATGATGCCCGCGTGGCATCGAAGGAACTGGACCTCACTCTCACCACCCGCGATAAGAATAAGCCCGAGGCAGAGCGCACCCCCATGTGCGGTGTGCCCTATCATGCCGCCGACTCCTATATCTCCCGCCTGATCTCCCGTGGCTACAAGGTAGCTATCTGTGAGCAGACGGAAGACCCTGCGCAGGCCAAGGGTCTTGTGAAGCGTGACATCGTCCGCGTGGTGACCCCTGGTACGGTCATTGACGGCACGTGCTTGGAGGAAGGCAAGTCCAACTTCTGCGCAGGCGTGTACTTGGACGAGGATTACGCCGCCGTGGCGGTATGCGACATCTCCACCGGTAAAGCTCACGCCACCGCCTTTGCAGGGCCCGACCGCGCGGCGCAGCTGCAGAACGAACTGGGCCGCTTTGCCCCCGCCGAGGCAGTGATGAACGAGGGTGCATACTTCTGCGAGAGCCTCCGCGCCTTCCTAAGTGACAAACTCTCCTGCTATGTGGAAAAGCTGCCCAATCATCGCTTCGCCATTGAGGGCGCGGAAAAACTCGCCCGCCGTCAGTTTGGCGACGACACCATCGCCCGTCTCCCCCGCGATAACCCCGCATTGCTGCCCGCACTGGGCGCGCTGCTGGGCTATCTCCATGAGACACAGAAAACAGACCTCTCCCACATTGATGACCTTGAATACTACCGCCGTGGGCAGTTCATGGAACTGGACTTCACCGCCCGCCGCAACTTGGAGCTGACGGAGACTCTCCGCAGCAAGGAGAAGAAGGGCTCTCTCCTGTGGGTGCTGGATAAGACCAAGACCGCCATGGGCGGTCGTATGCTCCGCTCTTGGCTGGAGCGCCCCCTCCTCAACGTCACCGCCATCGAGCGCCGCAGCGGCGCGGTGGCAGCGTTGGCTGAGAATACCGTGGCACGGGAAGAGCTGATTCTCACCCTCGCAACCATCTCCGACATGGAGCGCTTGGTGGGCCGCATCGTCTACGGCAGCGCAGGCGGCCGTGATTTGGCATCTCTCCGCAACGCTATGGAATCCC
Organism: uncultured Oscillospiraceae bacterium; assembly: GCA_964439545.1. Lineage (GTDB taxonomy): Bacteria > Bacillota > Clostridia > Oscillospirales > Oscillospiraceae > Vescimonas. Next base: position 26,134 of record CAYTOO010000008.1, read on the forward strand.
TGCCTATGGTGAAGGCACAGCTCGCTGCCTTCCCTAAGGGTCGCCTTCATGAAATCGGCGAGCAGTTGGATGACCTCAATGATTTGTGTAGCGACATCTCCATGACACTGGTGGACGAGCCGCCCTTCTCCGTCCGTGAGGGCGAGCTGATTCGTGATGGCTTCGACCCCGAAGTGGACCGCCTCCGCACCATCCTCCACGGCGGCAAGGATATCATCATCAACATGGAGGCCGCCGAGAAGGAGCGCACGGGCATCCGCACGTTGAAAATCGGCTACAACAAGGTCTTCGGCTATTACATCGAGGTGTCCAACTCCTTCAAGGAAATGGTGCCCGAAACCTACATCCGCAAGCAGACGTTGGTGAACGGCGAGCGCTTCATCACCCAAGAGTTGAAGGATTTGGAGCACGATATTCTCTCTGCCGAGGGTCGCGTGACGGCGCTGGAATATGAGCTGTTTACCAAATTGCGCCTCCATGTGGCGGCGCAGGCACAGCGCATCCAAACCGCCGCGGCACTGATTGCCGAGCTTGACTCCCTCTGCTCCCTCGCCGCCGTGGCAGTGAAATATAACTACTGCCGTCCCGTGGTGGACGAGAGCGGTGTCATTGAAATCCATGAGGGTCGCCACCCTGTGGTGGAGCGGATGCGGAGCGATGCTCTCTTCGTACCCAACGACACTTACATGGGGGCACAAAGTGACCGCGTGGCCATTATCACAGGCCCCAACATGGCGGGTAAATCCACCTATATGCGACAGGTGGCTCTCATTACCCTCATGGCGCAGGTGGGCTCTTTCGTCCCCGCCAAGGCGGCCCATATCGGCGTGGTGGACCGCATTTTCACCCGCATCGGTGCAAGCGATGATTTGAGCGCAGGTCAGTCCACCTTCATGGTGGAGATGACGGAGGTCAGCGATATTTTGAAATCCGCTACCGCCAACTCTCTCCTCATTCTCGATGAGATCGGCCGCGGCACTTCCACCTTTGATGGTATGTCCATCGCCCGCGCGGTGCTGGAATATTGCGCCGATAAGAAAAAACTGGGGGCTAAGACACTCTTTGCCACCCACTATCACGAGTTGACGGCGCTGGAGGGCACGATCCCCGCCGTGAAGAACTATAACATCGCTGTCCGCGCCCGCGGTGATGACATCGTATTTTTGCGGAAAATCATCCCCGGCGGTGCTGACCGCAGCTACGGTATTGAAGTTGCCAAGCTGGCAGGTCTGCCCAAGCAGGTGGTGGACAACGCACGGGTTATTTTGGAAGAACTGGAACAGCAGGCAGGCAAGCCTCATCTGCCCTTGGTGCAGGAGGATGACCAGGTGTCCCTCGAATCACTGGGGGAGAGCGCCGTGATTGACGCCCTGCGCCGCACGCAGGTGGACACCCTGTCCCCCTTGGAGGCGCTGAACCTGCTGTACGAATGGAAGCAGAAATTGCAGTAAGGAGGGTCTATGCCTCATATTCAATGTCTGCCGCCCCATGTGGCGGACCTTATTGCCGCAGGCGAGGTGGTGGAACGCCCCGCCAGCGTGGTGAAGGAACTGCTGGAAAACGCCATTGACGCCGGCAGCTCCGCCATTGTGGTGGAGATTCAAAACGGCGGCATGACCTATATCCGCGTCAGTGACAACGGCTGCGGCATTGCCCCCCAGCAACTGCCCACGGCCTTTTTGCGCCACGCCACCAGTAAGCTGCGCACCGCCAATGATTTAAGTGCCATCGGCACACTGGGCTTCCGCGGCGAGGCACTGGCTGCCATTGCCGCTGTCAGCCGCGTGGATATTTTCTCCCGCGCCCAAGGCAGCACTGCGGGCGGCGCGCTCCACATCGAGGGCGGCGAGGCGGAAAGCGTGACGGAGACAGGTGCGCCCCAAGGCACCACCATCTGTGTCCGCGACCTCTTCTACAATACTCCCGCCCGCATGAAGTTCATGAAAAAGGACAGCGCAGAGAGCGCCGCCATCTCCGGCATGGTGCAGCACTTGGCGCTGAGCCATCCCCACATTTCCTTCAAGCTTATCCGCGATGGACAGGAGACACTCCATACCCCCGGTGACGGGCAGCTCTATTCCGCGGTCTATGCCGCTATGGGTCGTGATTTTGCCCTGTCCCTGCTGCCCATTGAGGGTCGCGGCGGCGATGTGGAGGTGAAGGGCTTTATCACCAAACCCCTCAACTGTCACGGCAGCCGCGGCAAGCAGGTGCTGTTCGTCAACGGGCGCTTCATTAAGTCCCAGCTTTTGACGGCGGCACTGGAGGAGGCCTATAAAAACCAGATGATGAAGGGCAAGTTCCCCGGCTGTGTCCTTCATGTGACGCTGCCCCCCGAGATGGTGGATGTGAACGTCCATCCCGCCAAGACGGTGGTGAAGTTCGTCTCCGATAAGGCGGTATTCGATGCTGTCTACTACACGGTGCTGGACACCCTCAACGGCGAAAAGCGCCCTGTGAAGGAGGAAAAGCCCGCTGCTCCCGCCCAGCAGAATTTCTACCGCTCCATGACGGCGGAGGAATTCCGCGCCAAGAGTGCTGCAGAGACGAAAAAGCCCTTAGGCAGCTATACTACCGCCCAACGCCCTGCCCCCGTCAGTGCGCCCAAGGCAACCCCCACTCCTGCCCCCGCACCCAAGGCAGCACCTGTACGCCCCTCGGCTGAGACTATTTTCGTCCGCGATGTGGCAGAAAAGGGAAAACCGTTTACCTTTGTTGCGGATAACGCTGTCCGCTATGAAATCACCCCGCCCAAGGCAGAAGAGGTGAAGCAGGAAGTTATTTCCCTGCCCGTGGAGGAGACTCCCGCCCCTGTGGAAGTGCAGGAGACAATGCTCAGCAAGGAAGCCCCGTGGCGCATGGTGGGTGAGGTGCTGAAAACCTACATCATCTGCGAGGATGACAGTGAAAACGTGTGGCTCATCGATAAGCACGCCGCCCACGAACGGCTGCGATTCGATGCGCTGAAGGCCGCCAATCATCCCGTTATGTCCCAACCCCTGCTGACACCTTTGACGGTGGCGCTGGAGGCAGAGGACTACGCCGCCGCCGTGGAGAATCTCGACACACTGGAGCGTTTTGGCTTCGTGTGCGAGGATTTTGGCAGCGGCACGCTGCTCATCCGCGAAATCTGCACGGAAGTACGATTGGAAGATGCCGCCGCCACGGTGGAGGAACTGAGCCAAAAGCTCGCCACAGGTCGCGCTGACCCCGCCGCTGCGCGGGATGAACTTCTCCACACCATGGCCTGCAAGAGCGCCATCAAGGCAGGCATGACCACCGATACTAAGGAACTGCAAGCCTTGGTAGAGAAGGTGCAGTCGGGGGAAATCCTCTATTGTCCCCACGGCAGACCCGTGAAGCACAAATTGAGCAAATACGAAATCGAGAAACTATTCAAACGCGCATAAGGAGACAAACGATGCCGACAGTACTTTGCGTGGTGGGCCCCACCGCCTCGGGAAAAACGAAAATGGGTGTGGCGTTGGCACAGCGCTTTGACGGCGAGGTGGTCAGCGTGGACTCCATGCAGCTTTACCGCGGCATGGAGGTGGGCACTGCCGCCCCCACCACTGAGGAGACGGAGGGCATCCCCCACCACATGGTGGGCATCGCTGAACCCACAGAGAACTGGTCGGTGGCGAAATACGTTGCCGAGGCCGACAAGCGGGTGCAGGACATCCTCTCCCGCGGAAAGCTTCCCGTACTGGTGGGCGGCACAGGGCTCTACTTAGACTCCCTTATCCGCGGCATCGACTTTGCCGCAGGGGAGCAAGGGGGAGAACTTCGCCTTAAGCTGCAGGAACGCCTCGCCAATGAGGGCGCAGAAGCACTCCTTGCAGAACTCCAAACCATCGACCCCGAGGCAGCGGCAAAACTCCATTTAAAAGACGAAAAGCGCATCGTGCGGGCACTGGAGGTCTACTACGAAACAGGCCGCACCATCACTGAGCACGATGCAGAAACGAAAAAACACCCGCCCCGCTACGATGCCCTCTACATCGGCCTCGACTTTGAAGACCGCGATGACCTCCGCGCACGCATCGACAAGCGTGTGGAGCAGATGGTGGAGTTGGGGCTTTTGGAGGAAGTGGAAAATCTCCTCGCATCCGATGCTGACCGACGCGCCACCGCGTGGCAGGCCATCGGCTACAAGCAGTTCCTCGCCGTGGCAGATGGAACGGCCACGGTAGAAGAGGCCATTGAGGAGGTCAAGCTCCGCTCGCGGCAGTATGCCAAACGGCAGCTGACGTGGCTAAGGCGTAACGAGAATATTTTTTGGGTACGCTGGGAAAAAGAGCCGAATTTCCCCGCGGGGCTCCAAAAAGCGACAGAATATCTCCTGCAAAATGGATTACGATGAACCTCGGTGGGGCTTGTCCCTGCACATACATAGAATCGAGGACATCGCAATGCAGAAAAACAATCTTCAGGACATCTTTTTGAACCGCGCAAGAAAGCAGGCAGTGCCTGTGACCATGTTTTTAATGAACGGCTTTCAGCTGCGAGGGACGATTACGGGCTTTGACAGCTTCGTGGTGGTCTTGGACAGCGAGGGCAAACAGCAATTTATCTACAAGCATGCCATCTCCACCATCGCACCCATGCGGGGCATTTCCCTGACGGAGGAGGGGGCAACGTAAGGAGTAAGCAATGAAAACCACGCCCATCTTCAAAATACTCTCCGCTGCCGTGTTGCTGGCAGTGGTGTTCTACTTCGTGGTACAGGGCTACCGCTATTTCTCCGACCCCATCAACACCACCTACGTCTACGCCTCCCGCGAGTGGGATGCCATTGAGACGGAAGGGTATCTGGTGCGGGAAGAGGAAACCTTCCACAGCGGTTTGACCACATTGCACCACACCCTCACCGAGGGACAGAAGGTGGGCAAGAATCAGACGTTGGCCATCGCCTTCGCCGACAGCGGCGCGCTGACCCGCGTGGAACAGCTGGAGTCCCTGGAATTGCAGGCCCAGCAGCTGTCCTTCGCGCTGGAGTCCTTCTTAGACGGTGATGCGGCACTGAAGTTGGATGACAACATCCGCGAGGATCTGACCACACTCCACCAAGCCATCGCCACGGGAGATTATTCTCAGGGCGAGGACAGCCGCGCCGCACTAAAGGCAGCAATCTTGAAGCGCGATTACACCTACACCTCCCAAGAGCAGATCGAGCAGGATCTGGAATCGGTAGAGGCGCAGATTGCAGAGAAAGAGGCCTCATTGAACGGCACGGACATCACCGCGCCCCGTAGCGGTGTCTACTCCGCTGTGTGCGACGGCTATGAGGCGGTACTGACTCCTGCCATGATGGAGACGGCCACTCCCGCCACGTTTGCCGCTCTCCGTGCTCAGGAATATCAAGCAAATGTCGGCAAGCTCATTTATGGCGACGTGTGGTACTACACCACCGTTATCACCGAGGAGCAGGCATTGCTGCTGGAAGATAGAAACAGCGTCACCGTGCAGTTTGCCAAGGGCTTTACCGAACCTTTCACCATGTACATTAAGCACATTTCCGAGCCCGAGAATGGCAAGTGCCTATTATGGCTCAGCTGCGATGAATATATGTCCCAAACCACGCTGCTGCGCCAGCAAACAGCTACGCTATTGCTGCATGAATATGAGGGCTTGCGCCTGCCCGACAAGGCGCTGCGCGTCAATGAAGAGGGCAAGACGGGCGTGTACTGCGTCATCGGCGCCCGCGCACGCTATAAAGGCGTGGCGGTGGTGTATCACGGGGATGGCTACGTGCTGGCCCAGCCCACCGACACAGGCAGCACAGAGCTGCTGCGGCAGGGCGACCAGGTGATCGTCACCACGGCAGAACTTTATGACGGCAAAGTCATCGGATAAAAGAGAAAGAAGGAACAGCTATGTCTATTAAAGAGAATATTTCCTACATCCGCGCCAATATCGACGAGGCTGCCCGCGCCACAGGCCGCACGGGTGCTGACATTACGTTGGTGGGTGCCAGCAAGATGAACGATGCCGCCGCCTGCCAGGAGGCCATCGCCGCAGGCATCGATGTGCTGGGCGAAAACCGTGTGCAGGAGATGACGGAGAAGCTGTCGCAGAACGCCTATGACGGCGCACCTCTCCACTTTATCGGTCATCTCCAGCGCAATAAGGTCAAGCAGGTGGTGGGTAAGGTTGCCCTCATTCAATCTGTCAGCTCCATCGCCCTTATGGATGAGATCGAAAAGGTGGCCGCCAAGATGGATTTGGTGCAGGATATTCTCTTGGAAGTCAATATCGGCGGCGAGGAGGCTAAGTCGGGTTTTGCTCCCGAGGAGGTGTTCGAGGCAGTTCGCTATGCCCGCACGCTGCCCCACATCAGTCTCCGCGGCTTGATGACCATACCACCCGTTGCGGTAGAGCAGGGTGCGAACATACCATATTTTGATAAAATTCGCGCGCTTTTTGTTGACATAGGCGAGAAAATGTACGATAATAAATGGGAGTATATCTCCATGGGCATGAGCGACGACTACGCCGAGGCGGTGCGTTGCGGTGCCAACATGGTACGGGTAGGTTCGGCCATCTTTGGAGCGCGAAACTACACCAAATAAACGACACGGGAGGGCTATGCTATGGGTTTCATGGACGAGCTGAAGAAGATCATTCACCCCTACGATGACGAGGATTACGATTACGAGGACGAGTTGGAAGTCACCGAGCGTGCTGAGAGCCGCGCCACCATTTTTGATGAGCGCCGCGCTGAGCGTAAGAGCGAGGATCGCCAGAACAAAGTGGTGAACATCCACGCCACTGCCGCACTGAAGGTGGTGCTGGTGAAGCCTGAGCGCTTTGAGAACGCCAGCGAGATCGCCGATCATCTCCGCGAGAAGCGCACGGTGGTGCTGAACCTCGAGTCTACCAATAAGGATGTGGCACGCCGCCTCATCGACTTCCTCTCCGGCGTGGCCTATGCCGGCGAAGGCAAGATCAAAAAAGTCGCCGCCAACACCTATATCATCACGCCCTACAGCGTGGATATCATGGGCGATTTGATCGACGAGCTGGAAAACAACGGTCTGTACCTGTAATTGGGCACGGCGATAACGGAGGGATAGAAACATGTTTACACCCCAGGAAGTTTCCGAGAAAGTATTCCCTAAAGCCTCCTTTGGCTCCGGCGGTTACGCTATGAGCTCCGTGGACGAGTTTCTCGACACGCTGACGGAGGATTATACGGCGCTGTATAAAGAGAACGTGGCGCTGAAGGCCAAGCTGAAGGTGCTGGCCGAGAAGATCGAAGAATATCGCGCTACCGAGGATGCCATGCGCTCCACGCTCCTGACGGCACAGCGTATGGCCGCCAAGCTGGTGCAGGAGGCACAGGAGGAGAAGGACAATCTTCTCAACGAGGCCCGCGCACAGCACGCCGCTGAGATCCGCGTTTTGGACGATGAGACCAAGGTAGCAGAGCAGAAGCTGGCTCTTGCCCAGCAGAATCTGGCCGACTTTATCGAGCGCAGCCGCGCTCTTTGCGAAGAGCACGTTTCCTTCCTCACCTCTCTGCCTGAGCGTCTGCCCGTCGTGGAGGTAGCTCCCGCTGCTGCCGCTCCCGTAGAGAGCGATCTTCAGAGCGATATCCTCAGTGTATTTGACACTGTTGAGCCCGCTGTGGATGAAGATCCCACCGTGGTGATGGAGCCCGTGCGGTTCGAGGCCGCCGAGGAAGTGGCTGAAGTCGATCCCGCTGTGGATGAGGTCGTGGATGACTATGTGGACGATGTGATCCCCAGTGATTTCAAGCTGAGCCTTGACGAGCTGAAGTTCGGCCGCAACTACAGCGCCGAGGACTAAGACGTTATGAAGGATAAGCCCATCATCGCCCTGCTGTACGACTTTGATAGAACCCTGTGTACGCAGGACATGCAGAACTATACCTTCATCCCCACGCTGGGCTACACTCCCGCTGAGTTTTGGCAGAAGGCTAATACCTTCGGTTGGGAAAACCACATGGACGGTCTCTTGGCCTACATGTACACCATGATCGAGGAGTGCCGCGCACAGGGTATCACTCTTGACCGCGAGTATCTGCGCCGCTGCGGCGAGGCCATCGAGCTGTTCCCCGGCGTGAAAGAGTGGTTCGGGCGCATCAACGCCTTTGGCGAAGAACAGGGCGTGACGGTGGAGCATTATGTGCTCTCTTCCGGTCTTACGGAGATCATTGCCGGCAGCGGCATCGCCCACGAGTTCAAGAAGGTCTACGCCTGCGAGTTCTTCTATCGTGACGGCAAGGCCTGCTGGCCCAAGCTGGATGTCAACTTCACCAACAAGACCCAGTTCGTCTACCGCATCAACAAGGGCGTGCTGGATGTGAGCGATGACCGCCGCTTGAACGACTCTATGCCCGACGACTCCAAGCGCGTGCCTTTCACCAACATGATCTATTTCGGTGACGGGCTCTCCGATGTGCCCTGCATGAAGATGATGCGCTCTTATGGCGGACAGGCTATCGCTGTGTATCAAGAGGGCAACCGCGCCGCCGTGGAAGATCTGCTGGCCAAGGGTCGCGTGAACTTCATCTTCCCCGCCGATTACCGTGAAGGAACGGCGCTGGATACCACGGTGAAGAACATTCTGCGGAGAATGGCCATCACCGATGCCCTGACCACCGAGAATGAGCGGCAGCTCCGCTCCATCGGCCAAGGTATCCTGCCCTATCAGGAAACACTGTTTGAATGAGCATAAAAAATAAGCTCCCCGTCGGGGCAATGTCATTAAGTTAAGAAAATCTGGACTTCACAAAGAGTGGAGTCCAGA
>CAYTOO010000009.1:0-34751 GCA_964439545.1 uncultured Oscillospiraceae bacterium
CTCACCATACTGTGGAATCCTTGCTACATAGGTATTTTCAGAAAGAACTTGATTCGTGATAACGCTTACTTTCTGACGAATTCCTTCCTCAACAAGAATCCTTGCTCTAAATCCCATATAGACCGACTGATACGGCCCCACATTTAAAGAATAATCATCAGAACTTTCTATAGTTCCTTCCGTGTTGAAAGACAACCCATATACTTCTCCGCTAAATGTCACAGAAAAGGTTTCACTTTCGGAACAAGTAATTGAACCGCCTTCAGCGCCTGTTTTCAAATCGTGAGAAACACGGCGATATTCAGACCATTCATAGTACTCATTGGTAACAACCTTTCTGTAAAAAGAGCCGCCAAGGTTATTTGGATCAATTTCTTCGGGTTGTGCGGCAAACACAGGGACGCTAAAGGACAGGCACATCGCAAGTGCCAAGAGAAGGGACAGTAATTTCTTTTTCATAAATTTCCTCCTTTTGTCAATCGTTACTGTGTCTTGTTGTTATGATGATGGGGATTCGCGGGATTACCATTAGTAGTTCACATAGCCGGAGACATCAATCGCTACCGAAGAGCGATTGATGATGGCCAACGTGTAGACCCCATTTTCGCCTACCTGAATGCCTTCATTGAACGAGCCGTTGCTGCCGCTGAGACCGTAGAACAGCCCGTTGGGAGCAATCAAGCCGAAGTCCACACTGGCGTTAAATGGCGTATAGGTCGCCTTGATCGTGACTACCTCGCCTGCCGACAACGAAAAACTATTCCCAGCCTGCACCGCCGTATTGGCAGAAACCGTTGTGCTAAATCGATTCGTAGCCATAATCACGATGTCGCTCGTCTCCTGCGATTGTGCTACTGCAGGCACACAAAGGCTGCCCAAAATACACATACAGGCCAGCACCAATGCCAAAATCTTCTTTCCCTTCACTTTCCCTCACCTCCTCCCCTTAGAAGTGCTATTCAACGGGTATCAATTCAATATCCTGTGTTCTGTCCGTTTCGATCACGATACCCTCGAATTCACCTATAGGTGTTGGTTCTTTTATATTCTCGTTGTGTGCTTTGTGGTCGATGGCGGCGATCAGAACGCCGACCAGCAAGACGATGACCACAGCGGCAGTGCAAAGCCAAAATAGTTTTCTGTTGCTCTTATTTTCTGTTGCTTGCGTCTTGGGCGCCTGCTCTTGTGCTTTCGGCTTTTCCTCTACGGAGTAAAACAGCTCGTCGATGGTAATGCCGTAGAACTCCGCTAAAAATTGGAGCTTATCCAAAGACGGAGCGGCAAGCCCTGTCTCCCAACGGGACACCGCCTGACGGGACACATTCAGTACCGCCGCCAGTTCTTCCTGCGAGAGGTTCTTTTCTTTCCGAAGCCCGATCAATCTTTCCGATAGTTTCATACTATTTCCTCCAATGTAGCGGTTTTTCTTTCCAAAGTAAACCAACTGATGATTGCATCTGCGCAATTATTGATTGCTTTTTAGTTTAGCACGGACGATTTTCGATGTAAAGAACGACTTATCAAGCAAAAAATCCACCCTTTCGGGTGGATTTTATGTTTTAGAAGAAGCTCACTTGGCTTGTCTCTGCCATGCCTGCGAAAGCGCCGAGGTTTTTCAGCTGCTCAATATGGGTCTTACTGAGCTTATTGCAGGTGGTGGCGAACTCCTCAATGGAGATGAACTCCTTGCCCTTGCGCTGCTCCACGGTGGCCTGTGCTGCCGTCTCACCCAAGCCGCGCACCGTCACGAAGGGCGGCAGGAGGCTGTCCTCCCCTGTGATGCGGAAATGAGTGGCATCGCTGCGATAGATGTCGATGGTCTCGAAGGTGAAGCCGCGGAGATAGAACTCATAGCACACTTCCAGCGTCACCAACAGGTTCTGCTCCACATCGGTGGCATCCTTGTTGTTCTCGATCTCGCGGATCTTCCGCTTCACCGCATCGATACCTGCACAGCAGTATTCAGCGTCGAAGGCCTTGGCGCGGATGGAGAAATAGGTGGCGTAGAAAGCCAAGGGACGATGTACCTTATACCAGGCAATGCGGAAAGCCATCATCACGTAGGCCACGGCGTGGGCTTTGGGGAAGAGATAGCCGATTTTGGCGAGGGAGTCGATGTACCACTGGGGCACTTCATGCTCGTGCATGGCCTCCTCCCAGCCCTCTTCAAAGCCTTTCTTCTTCACCTTACCCTTACGGACGGCCTCCATGATTTTAAAGCTCATCTTGGGATCGAGTCCCATGGCGATAAGATAGAGCATAATATCGTCACGGCAGCCCACCGTCTCCAAAACGGTGGCAGTACCGTTCACAATAAGGTCGCGGGCATTGCCCAGCCACACATCGGTGCCGTGGGAGAAGCCCGAAAGGCGCACCAAGGTGTTGAAGTTCTTAGGTTGGGTGTCCATCAGCATCTGACGGGTGAAGCGGGTGTTAAACTCGGGGATGGCCACCGCGCCCGTAGGGCCGAGGATCTCGTCATTTTCATAGCCCAGCACCTTGGAAGAGGTGAAGATGGACAAGGTATCGGGGTCATCCAAGGGGATCTTGCGGGGATCGACACCGGTGAGATCCTGCATGTATTTGATCATGGTGGGGTCATCGTGTCCCAGCATGTCAAGCTTTAAGAGGTTGTCCTCCATGCAGTGATATTCAAAGTGGGTGGTCACCGTCTCGCTGCCCACATCGTCTGCGGGGTGCTGCACGGCGGTGAAGTCCTCAATGTCCATGTCCTCCGGCACGACCACAAGGCCGCCGGGATGCTGACCTGTGGTGCGGCGCACACCCTCGCATCCGTGGGCAAGGCGCAGCACTTCTGCGTTGGGGCGATCCTCGCAGCGCTCTTCCAAATATTTTTTCACGTAGCCAAAGGCAGTTTTCTCCTTCAGCGTACCAATCGTACCAGCGCGGAACACCTGTGTCTCGCCGAACATCTCAATGGCGTGGCGATGGGCGCGGCCCTGATACTCGCCGGAGAAGTTCAGGTCGATATCGGGCACCTTACCGCCGCCGTAGCCGAGGAAGGTCTCAAAGGGGATGTCAAAGCCATCCTTATTGAGTTTCGCACCGCACTTGGGGCAGCACTTGTCAGGCATATCTGCGCCGCAGCCGTACTGGGGATCTTCGGAGAACTCCGTGTACTGACATTCGGGGCAGTAATAGTGGGGCGGCAGGGAGTTTACCTCCGTGATGCCGGACATATAGGCCACCAGCGAAGAGCCCACCGAGCCTCGGGAACCCACCAGATAGCCGTTCTCCAAGCTGCGCTGCACCAGCTTCTGCGCGGACATGTAGACCACATCGTACTTGCCCAAGATGCTCTTCAGCTCTGCATCCAGGCGGTCAACGATCAGTTGGGGCGGGTTCTCACCGTACATGCTGTGGCACTTGTCCCACACGCGCTCATACAGCTCCTGCTCGGAGTTCTCCAAGCGGGGCGGGAACAGCTCACCGGGAGGCAGCAGTTCGATCTCCTCCACCATGTCGGCAATGCGGCGGGTGTTCTCCACCACCACCTCGTAGGCTTTCTCCTCGCCCAAGTAGGCGAATTCCTCCAGCAGCTCATCGGTGGTCTTGAAGTAGATAGGCAGGCTTGCATCGGCATCGGCAAAGCGCTTGGAGGCCAGCAGAATATGGCGATACACCTCATCCTCCGGCTCTTGGAAGTGGACATCGCCCGTGGCGCACACAGGCTTACCCAACTCCTCGCCGAGGCGGACGATAGTACGGTTGAACTCACGCAGTTCCTCCTCCGACTGCACCTCACCGTTGCGGAGCATAAAGGCGTTGTTGCACAGGGGCTGGATCTCCAAATAGTCGTAGAAAGAGGCGATGCGCTTCAGTTCAGCCCAATCCTTGTGGTCTTTGATTGCAGCGAACAACTCACCCGCTTCGCAGGCAGAGCCAATGATAAGGCCCTCGCGGTGCTTCACCAACTCCGTCTTGGGAATGGTGGGCACGCGGTGGAAATATTGCAGGTTGGACATGGAGATCAGCTGATAGAGATTCTTCAAGCCCAGTTTGTTCTTCGCCAGCAGAATAATATGCTTGGGGAAGCGGTTGGAGCGGTTTCCCTTGGGGCGCAGGGTCAGCATCACATCGTTGATCTGCTGCAAACGGTCGATGTTATGCTGCGCCTTCATCTTCTCAAAGAGAGGAATCAGCATATAGCCCACCGTAGCGGCATCGTCCGATGCGCGGTGGTGATTAAACACAGGCAGATCCAGATGCTCCGCCACAATGTCCAGCTTATGCTTTTGCAGCTCCGGCAGCAGGTTTTGGCACAGGATCAGCGAGTCGATGCAGGTGGGCTCAAAGGGCAAACCCACCTTGCGGCAGCCGGCGCGGATGAAGCCCAAGTCGAAGGGCGCATTGTGTGCCGCCAAGGGACGACCATCCACGAAGTCCAAAAAGGCCTTCAACGCCTCAGCCAAACTGGGAGCATCGGCAAGCATGGCATCGGTGATGCCCGTAAGGCCGATGATCTCGGGAGTCAGGCGGCGCTGGGGATTGACGAAGGTCTGAAATCTGTCCACGATCTCGCCATTACGCAGCACCACAGCACCGATCTCCGTAATGGCCTCGGTGGTCACCTTCAAGCCCGTAGTTTCAATATCGAAGCAGACGATGTCCTCATTGAAGGCGCAATCACCCTCGCCGTACACCGCCACGCGATCATCCATGTTGTTGAGGAAATAGCCCTCCATACCGTAGAGGATCTTGATCTTCCCTCCTGCTGTATGCCACGCATCGGGGAAAGCCTGTACGCCGCCGTGGTCGGTAATGGCGATGGCGGGATGTCCCCAAGAGATAGCCTGTTTAATGACACTCTTGGTGTTGGTCAGAGCATCCATGGAGGACATTTGGGTATGGAGATGGAGTTCCACACGCTTTTGGGGTGCAGTGTCCTTGCGGCTCTCACGCTTGGTACGCATCATGCCGAAGGGGCACAGCTGCAGTTCCTTACCATCGTGGCTCAGTTCCACCTTGCCCTGCACACGCAGCCACATACCACTCTCCAGCTTTTGGGAAAGGACTTTGGCCTCGGTCTCATTCAACGAGCGGCGCAGAGTAATGCTGCTTTTCAGGTCGGTCATGGCGCCCACCAGCATCCACAAGCCGGGACGGCGGGTCTCGTAAACCTCGATTTGGAAAAGCTGACCTTCCACAACCACGCTGCCCATCTTGGGGTTCAACGTGTCTATGGGGACAACTTTCCCTGTAAAGGGTTTTCCCATGACAATATCGCTATTATCGCTGTTTCCACCGCTATTACCTGCGTGGAAATTGAGGCGCAGCTGGCGGAGATCATACTGATCCATCAGCATCTGACGGATGGTAGCAATCAGCGCCTCCGGCAGAGGCTCACCGCAGCGGACATCCACCTCCATGGCGCGATTCTTCGCATCCAGCGAGCCGCCCAGCACCTCCGCATCGTGGAGAGCAATACCTATCTCACGAGGCGGCACAAAGCGCTCAAAAAAATCAAAAAACGGGATCTTATCACACATAGTTCGTAACTCTCAGTTTCGTATCTTACAGCTTCTCAATCTCTTCCATCAACGCTTCCACCAGTTGCTCCTGTGGCACTTTCCGCAGCACTTCGCCGCGGCGGAACAGCAGACCCTCCCCTGCACCGCCGGCAATGCCCACATCGGCATTACGCGCCTCGCCGGGGCCATTGACCACGCAGCCCATGACGGCTACGGTGATAGGCTTGGTGCAATCTTTGAGCCGCTCCTCCACCTCGCGGGCGATGGGCAGCATATCGTACTTGGTTCTTCCGCAGGTGGGACAGGAGATGAGATTCACACCCGTTTGACGGACACCGCTGGCAGACAAAATCTTCTTGGCGGCGGCGATCTCCTCCACAGGATCGGCGGTGAGGCTGACACGGAGGGTATCACCAATGCCGAGGCACAGCAAACCGCCAATACCCACAGCGGACTTCACCAAACCCATCTCCGGCGTGCCCGCCTCGGTAACACCGAGGTGCAGCGGATAATCGGTGCGCTCGGCGAGGAGACGATAGGCCGCCATATTGGTGGGCACATGGGAGCATTTCACGGAAAGGCAGATGTCATCGAAATTGCAGTCGTTCAGCAGCTTCACATGCCCCATGGCGCTCTCCACCAGTGCCTCTGCCGTCACGCCGCCGTATTTTTGCAGCATCTCGCGCTCCAATGAGCCGCCGTTGACACCCACGCGGATGGGGATGCCACGCTCACGGCAGGCATCTGCCACGGCGCGGACACGCTCGGGTGCGCCGATGTTGCCGGGGTTGATGCGGATCTTATCCACGCCCTGTGCGGCGCACTCCAAGGCAAGCTTATAATCAAAATGAATATCCGCTACCAAGGGGATATGGATGGCGGTCTTGATCTTACCGATGGCTTGGGCAGCCTCCATAGTGGGTACAGCCACGCGGACGATCTCGCAGCCCGCCGCTTCCAGCGCATGGATCTGCGCCACAGTAGCAGCGACATCCTCCGTGGCGGTATTGCACATGGATTGGATAGTGACAGGTGCGCCACCGCCCAAGGCAACATTACCTACCTGCAAGCGTTTCGACATGGATACCCACTCCTTTCTTGGGAAAATATCTTAGGTAAACAGTTTATAAATATCGCTCAGCGACACAATAAGCATCAAGCCAAGCAGCAGGACAAGACCTGCAAAATGGATATAATTTTCATACTTTGCGGGGATCTGACGGCGGAACAGTACCATGGCAATGGCGTTGAGGACGAGGAAGAAAATCTTGCCGCCATCTAGCGCAGGAAGAGGCAGGAGGTTCATCACCGCCAAGTTCACGGCAATCAAACCTGCCAAATAGCCGATGCTGAAGATAGCATCAGCAACACTGGACGCTGACTCGCCCACCTCTGTAATGGTGGTCACAATACCCACAGGGCCGCTGAGATCCTGCAAACCCGCCTCGCCTGTCACCAGCATCTTCAAACTCAAGCGCACCAAGCGGACGAAATCCATGGTGTTGTTCCACGAATAGCCGATGCGGTCACCAAAATCCGCTGCCTCAGCACCGAAGAAGAGGCCGTAGCCACGGTAGGTGTTGCCCTCTTGGTCGGTGTATTCTCGCAGTTCCATAGGGAAGTCGTTCAAATATACCTTCTCCCCATCGCGGCGCACCACCAAATCGAAAGTGCCATCGGTGTTGAAGCCGAACAGCAAACTCACATCACTGTAGACATAGACACGCTCGCCATCAATGGACAGCAGCGTATCCCCCACCTGCAAACCCTCGGCACTTTCCAAGGGGCAGCCATCGGCGAAGCCGGTGATGGTGGGGGTATAAAAGCCCTGTGCGCCGCTGTAGAGCAGCAGCATGATAATCAGGCCGGTGATGAAGTTCATCACCGCACCGGCAGCGAAAATGTAGAGCTTTGCCCAAAAGCCTTGGTTATTCAAGGCGTGGGGATCATCGGAGTCCTCCTCTTCCCCCTCCATGGCACAGAAACCGCCACAGGGGATGGCGCGGAGAGTATAGAGGGTCTCCCCTTTCTCCTTCTGCAGCAGCTTCGGGCCCATACCGATAGAGAATTCGTTGACCGTTACGCCGCAGCTTTTGGCAGCCAAAAAGTGACCCAGTTCATGAACAGCGATCAGCACACCGAAGATGATCACTGCCACTAAAATGTAGAGAATCGTTGACATAGGCTAAAAAAGTCCTTTTTCCTTACAGTACCGCCTTGACGCATTCGCGCGCTGCACGGTCTGCTTCCAGTATATCCGCAAGGCTTGGCTGATATTTCACCGTAACCTTGTCAAGGGCACGCTCCACCAAGCGGTGAATGCCGTTAAAGCCCGTATCGCCACGCAAAAATGCCCATACCGCCTCTTCATTGGCAGCGTTCATAATGGCGCAGGCAGTACCGCCCACCGCTGCCACCTCACGGGCGATCTTCAAGCAGCGAAACGCCTCCATATCGGGGACAGAGAAGGTCAACTCACCACAGGTGAGCAGATCCAAAGGCTGATCGTGGCTCACGGCGCGGTTGGGATAGGTGAGGGCATAGCGGATGGGCAGCTTCATATCGGGGGTGCCCAACTGGGCGATCATGGCACCATCGTGATACTCCACCAAGGAGTGGACGATACTCTGACGATGGATCACCGCATCAATAGCCTCGATGCCCACGCGGTAGAGGCGCATGGCCTCGATGATCTCCAAACCCTTGTTCATTAGGGTGGCAGAGTCGATGGTGATCTTTGCGCCCATGTCCCAGTTGGGATGCTTGAGAGCATCCTGTGGACGCATGTGCTCCAACGCCTCATAACTCTTGCCAAAGAACGGCCCGCCGGAGCAGGTGAGGATCAAACGCTTCACCTCTCCCCTGTCGCGGCAGCCCTGCAGACTTTGGAAGAGAGCAGAATGTTCGCTGTCCACAGGGATGATCTCTGCGCCGTACTTCTCCGCTGCCGCCATGACAAGTTCACCGGCACACACCAGCGTTTCCTTGTTGGCAAGGGCAATGCGCTTGCCCTTCTCAAGGGCGGCGAGAGTAGGCGCAAGACCTACACTGCCCACCACGGCGGTCACCACCGTGTCGGCCTCGTCCATGGAGGCAGCCTTCAAAATCCCCTCGGGGCCGGACAATACCTCCACATCCAAGTCGGACAAACGCTGCCGCAGCTCCTTGGCTGCCGCAGGGTCATAAAGCACCGCAAGGCGCGGCAAAAACTGCCGCACCTGCGCTTCTAATCTATCCACATTGTTGCGCGCCGTCAGTGCCGCGACACGCAGACCCAATTCCTGCACTACCTGCAGCGTCTGCTGCCCGATAGAGCCGGTAGAGCCAAGTAATGCCAGTGTCTTGGTCATGACTTCTCCTTAATACATGGTCACGCTGCTGATGATGAGCCACACAATGGGTGCGGCGAAAATCACGCTGTCAAAGCGATCCAGCACACCGCCGTGACCGGGCAGGAGACGCCCGTAGTCCTTGATGCCGTACTCACGCTTGATAGCAGAGAAGCTCAAATCGCCCAGCTGACCCATGGCAGCGCCCACGAGACCCAGCAGCACGCACCAGCCGATGTTCAGCTGCACCTCGGTGACAAGGAAGAACACGATGCGGAAAATGATCATGCCCACCATGCCGCCCACTAGGCCGCCCACTGCGCCCTCGCGGGTCTTTTTGGGGCTTACCAAGGGGGCGAGCTTATGCTTGCCGAACAGCATGCCTGCAAAGAGCGCCAGCGTGTCAGAGCAGAAAGCCGCCACCAGCACGATCAGCAGCATACCGCCGCCGTAGGGCAGCATACGCAAACGCATCAGACAACCCATAGACAAGGGGATGGCGATGCCCGCCGCCAAAATGGTGGTAAGATCGAGGAAAGAAATCGCGCGAGGCTTTCCATATTCCACCACCACACAGACAAACAACAGCACCACAAAGGCTGCCAGCAGCCATTTTACCAGCATGGCAAATGAAGCCATTTCATCAACGCCGGAAAAGGCAGATAAAAGAATCACACAGATGCCCATAATTCCGGCGAGGCCGAACCAGCGATTTCCCTTCTCCTTGCCACACACGGCAGAAATCAGTTCGTGGGCAGCGATGATGCACAAGGCAAACAAAAACGCAGCCGTTGCCCATGCAGGTGCCCACAGCACCACGAAAAGCAGCAGCGGAATGCCCACAACGGCTACCAAAATTCTCTGTAACATACTTCTCCTCTTACTTTACGCCGCCAAAACGGCGATCGCGCTGCTGATAGGCAACAATGGCCTCCTCCAGCGCAGCTTCATCAAAATCGGGCCACAGGGTCGGGGTGAAAATAAACTCACTGTAGGCGCACTGCCACAGCAGGAAGTTGCTGATGCGCTTCTCACCGCCGGGGCGGATCACCAACTCGGGGTCGGGGACATCGGCGGAATAGAGGAACTTAGAAAAGTTCTCCTCCGTCCACTCCTCCCCTGCCTCGGCGCATTTCTTCGCCGCGCGGATGATCTCATCACGGCCGCCGTAGTTGAGACAGAGATTGGCCTGCACGCCCTCGATGGTATCGGAAAGTGCGTTTGCCTCCTCCGCCAAAGCGCGCAGCTCGGGATCAAGAACCGACAGATCGCCAAAGAACTTCACGCGGATATGCTCTTTCTCCATGGAGGGCAGCGCCTCGCGGAGATACTGACCCAGTAAGTCCATGATGGCATCCACTTCTTCCTTGGGGCGTTTCCAGTTCTCCGTGGAGAAAGCGTACACCGTCAGATACTGGACACCCAACTTCTTACAGTGCTTGGCAATGCGGCGAAAGGTCTCGGCGCCTACCTTATGGCCGGCAGTGCGGGGAAGATCCCGCTGCTTTGCCCAACGACCGTTGCCGTCCATAATAATAGCGATATGGCGGGGAAGGCGGCCCATGTCCACCTGCCCCGCCGTATTCTGCGTTTTCTTACCGAAAATGCCCATTAGACGGACATCAGTTCCTTTTCCTTGTTTTCCAGCAGCTTATCCAGTTCCTTGCAGCGGTCGTCGGTCATCTTCTGCAGGTCCTTTTCCGCGATCTTCAGCTCATCCTCAGTGATCTCGGAAGCCTTCTGCTGCTTCTTGAAATGCTCAATAGCATCGCGGCGGATGTTGCGGATGGCAACCTTGCCGCCCTCGGTGTACTTATGGATCTGCTTGACCAGATCCTTACGACGCTCCTCCGTCAGCTGGGGGAAGGCAAGACGGATGCTCTTACCATCGTTGGAGGGATTGATGCCCAGATCGGACTCCTGGATGGCCTTCTCAATGTTACGCAGAGTGGTGGCATCCCAGGGGGTGATCAGCAGGGTGCGGGGATCAGGAGAACCGATAGCAGCCATCTGATGGATGGGGGTGGGAGTGCCGTAGTAGTCCACCATGATACGGTTCAGAACAGAAGCGTTGGCGCGGCCTGCGCGAACGGCGGCAAAGTCGTTCTCCACAGACTCGATGCTCTTCTTCATTTTTTCCTCGTAAACTTTGTATTCATCTTTCAACATGGGGTTAATCCTCCTTAACGATTGTTCCGATTTGTTCTCCGCGGATCACGCGGACGATGTTGTAGGGGTCTTTCAGTGCAAACACCAGCACGGGGATATGATTATCCATAGAAAGGCTGGTGGCGGTGGAGTCCATCACCGCCAAGCGGCGAGCTAGCACCTCATCATAGGTGATGACGTCGAACTTCACTGCATCCTTATTGACGGCGGGATCGCTGTCATAGACACCGTCGATGTTCTTGGCAAGCAAGATTACCTCAGCGCCGATCTCCGCTGCACGGAGAACCGCGGCGGTATCGGTAGAAAAGTAGGGGTTGCCTGTGCCGCAGCCGAAGATGACCACGCGGCCCTTCTCCAGATGACGGATGGCACGGGCACGGATGTAGGGCTCAGCCACCTCGCGGATCTCCAGCGCCGTCTGCACGCGGACATCCACGCCCTTCTGCTCCAAAACATCGGCCATAGCCATGCAGTTCATTGTGGTGGCCAGCATGCCCATGTGGTCGGCACGGGAGCGTTCAATGTAGCCCTCGCCATTCTTCACGCCGCGCCAGAAGTTGCCGCCGCCGATAACGATGCCCACCTGTACGCCCATCTCCACACACTCGCGGATGACGTCGGCGACACGGTACATCACCTCGAAATCAAGGCCGAACTTCTTCTCGCCTGCCAGCGCTTCGCCGCTGATTTTCAGCAGCACACGTTTATATTTCGGTTGGTCCATAGTCCCCTCTCCTTGTATATTTTTGTACTTTCTCATACTGCCCTATATTTTACCTTATTTCTCGCCGTTTGCATAGTGGTAATTTGTAAAATTTTCTCTATTCTTTTCTTGTAGATGCACAAAAAAGCTGATATACTGTCCTCAACATCCCGCAGAAAGGGGGCACACTATGGCATTGCAGCACGTAAAGGGAAACACATGGGTCTATGAAGGCAGCACGATGCTGATGCCCCTGTACATGGTGGCAGAGAAGGAGGCCGTCATCATCGACACGGGCTTTGCCAAGCTGGACCGCGAAGGACTCACGCAGTTATTCGATACACAGTTGAAGCTCCGCGGCATCATTTGTACCCACGCACACTTTGACCACAGCGGCAATGTCCGCTACCTGCAGGAGCGCTACGGTGTGCCTGTTGCCGCCCATATTATCGAGGCAGGCATCGCCACCAACACCGAATCCTACCGCGCCAACTACATTGGACTCACCTATGGTAAGACCAGTGAACTATTCCCCGAGGAGTGCTTCACCACCGATGTGCTGATTCGGCCCAATGACACCACCTTTACCCTTGCAGGGGCAGAATTCACCGTCCTCCCCCTCCCGGGGCACAGTGCAGGACACACGGGTATCATTACCCCCGACAATGTGGCCTATGTGGGCGATACTATTCTCGATGAGGCGGAGATTTCGGCAGCAAAACTCCCCACCTCCATGTTTGTACAACGGGATTTGGAGAGTAAGGCGAAATTGCTTCATAGCGCTTGCGATGCCTACATTTTAGCCCACAAGTCGGTGGTGGAAAATATCGCTCCGCTGGTGGAATTGAACATCAACTTTCTCTATGAAAAACGAGATGAACTCCTCTCCTATCTTACCGATGGCATGACCTTTGCCCAGTGGCTGGACACCTTCTGTCAGAAGGTGAATATCCGTACCCGCAGCGCGTTGAAGTTCTCCATCATCGAGCGGAATTTCTCCAATTTTGTTGCGTGGATGACGGATGAACATCTCATTGAAGAGCGCCGTGAATACTGCGCAAAGACCTACTATAAAGTGGAAAAATGATACAAAAAGCCACCCTGTCGGGTGGCTTTTTCCTATTCAATCCCGCTTACCACTGCCGCCGCAGCTTCTGCAGTTGCCGCTGCCATGACAGGTGGGACACTTGCTCCACTCGCTCTCCTGTCCATAGTACTGGACTTCGCCATCGCCGCCGCACTTGTTGCAGTCACCGTCACCACCGCAGGTAAGGCAATCCAGCTTGGAGTGATCGGGCTTTTCATAGTCATTATCACGGTTGAAGAAATCCTCATTGCTGCTGTTGGAGTTCACGTTGCTCTCAGAACTCTTCAAGCCGTCCATGGTGATATCCTCGGTCATGCAGATTTCCACCTCGTAAGAGCCGATCACATCGCCCAAATCGAGTGACTTAATGCGCACCACGCCGCTGACCTCGGGATGCTTCAGCACCCACCAGTGGGCAGCATCCAAATCGTCAAAGACGATCTCGTAGCCCATATCCAGCAAAAGGTCAATATACTCCTCGGTGACGTAGTCCAGTTCTCCCTCTTCACCAGGGGCGGTGAAAATCAAGTTGCCATAGCCGTCTTTAAACTCAAAGCGACGAGAGCCGTCATGATCGAGGAAATTGGGCAGCACGGAAGCCTTTTTGTTGCTGCTGCCATCACTGACGAGAGGTGCCATGGAGTAATCGTTGGACCACTCGATGTCGATCCACACCTCTTTGCCGTAATATGTCCAGTCAGTCACCTTGACCTTGATGGTGCCGCTGAAATCATCGTGCATCAGCACCCAATCCTTATTGGCAATATTACCGCCGTCCTCCTCCAGTTCAACGATGGTATAACCCTGTTCCAGCAGGAGATCCACGTACTCATCGCCTATATAGCACAGTTCACCATCGTGGCACTCTGCCCAGAAGGAAGCAGAGGTTTCTCCCCAGCTGTTGATCCAAAAGCGGTCGGAACTATCAGAGAGGATGAAGTTGGGCAGAATGGGAGGCTCAGCCTTGACAGGCTTGGTCTTGCCACCGCCATCATCGCCGCAGGAGAACAGCACCTTCAGCAGCACAAGGATGATCACCGCAATGACAATCCAGCGCAGTGTCTTTTTCTTATTCTTCGGCTGCTTGGCAGGCTCTTCTTTTTTTACATTGCTCTGAACGGGAATCTCTATCTTTTTTCCGCAGTCTTGGCAGAACTTGGCGTTCTCCATCAGCTTTGCGCCGCAATGAGGACAGAACATGGCTTTTCCCTCCATTTCACCATTTTTCGATGTTCTTGCGTTCATCATAGCCCTTTCTATCGCCTCTGTCAAGAACGCAAAAAAGCCACCCCGATGGGGTGGCTTTTACGCTTATTCAAAGAAGGTGAACTTGGGATTCTCGGCATCCACAAAGCCCGTAGCGACCTCGATATCGTCGCCGAAGAAGCGGTGCAGCAGCACCTTGAACTCCTCGATGGCCTCATAGACCTCGGCCTTGTTCACATCGGCAAAACCGTCGATGGGGAACAGCACAGCCTTTGTCTCCTCGGTGATCTTACCGCGCTCACTCTGGCGCCAAGTCCAGCGGCGGGTACGCACCTCGTTACCGCTGGCATAGATGGCCTCGCCCACATCGGGGGTCTCCTCGGTGGTCTCGCCGAAGGCGATGAAGGTATCACCCTCCACAGCCAGACGGACATCGAGACCACTGTCGATGGTGTCCAGATCGTGTGCGCCGATGGGCAGACGATACTTGATGGAGATAGCATTGCCCAGATCCACAATGCCGTTAATGGTGGGGAAACCCTTGCCCTTGGCGATGCGGGTCAGCAGCGCCTCAATAGAGCAGAGGAACTTGTTGGGATTGATGTCCAAAGCGCGGAATGCCTCACGGTAGGGCACGATGGCGGGGCTCTCCTTGGGCTTCACGCCCTCAAAATAGGCCTCACAAGCGGCGATGTTCTCCTGAAGCATTGCCTCCAGCTCGCTCTGGGGGCGGGTGTTGTCAAGACCGCGGACGGCAACTGCGCCAAAGCAGGCCGTGGGGAGCTTGGCAAAAATGTCTTGACTTACTGCGTAGTACATGTGGATTCTCCTTTGGGATTATTTTTCTTTATAGTACAAGCGGCAGTGACAATATCCCTCAAAGTCAGGATCGGCGATCTGGTCACGAAACTCCTGACACATGCAGATATTCTCAGGTGTCTTTGGCAAACGACAGGGGCAATAGCCCTCCTTGCGCTGGAGACCTGCACGCACCGTCTGCACTACTTTTTCATCATCGTTAAAGCGAATTTTCATCTCTTACAGCTCCGCAAACCAGTCCTTGCAGAACTGGGCAATGGCGGGGACGAGCTTCTTGATCTCATGGTGAGAGGTGTTCACGCACAGGTGATAGCCCTCACGGCTGCCCCACTTGGTATCGGCGTACATGGCGTGATACTGGGCGCGCTCCTTATCGATGCGGCGGATCTCACGCTCCATCTCGTTGCGACTCATATTCTCACCCTCGGGGGCGCGGCGCATGCACCGCTCCACCTTGGACTCCATGTCGGCATAGACGAAGATGTTGAAGGGATTGTACTCCTTCAAAATCACGTCAGCGCAGCGACCCACGATGACACAGTCGCCCTGTGTAGCGAACTTCTCCAGCAGCGCACGCTGAGCGGAGGCCACGCGGACGGTCTGATCCATCATCAAGGGCATCATGGCAAGGCGGTGACCGATGGTCAGGGGATAGGCGCTCTCAATGCTCTTCTCCCCCACGTTGGCTACGTACTCCTCGCTGAGTCCCTGCTCGCTGGCGATCATCTCAATGATCTGATGGTCATAGCAAGGGACGTGCAGGGCATCCGCCAAGCGCTTGCCCAGCTCACGGCCGCCGCTGCCGAACTCACGGTTAATGGTAATAATCATCTTCTCTTCCCCCTATTGGTGTCTTTTGCTGTTAATATTCGTAGCAGCTGCCACCCACGAACTCACGTACCAGTGAGTTACGGGGTACATATGGCGTGTGCAGCGGCGGTACACCGCGCACCACTTTCATTAAATCAGTGAGGCCGTGGGCCTCCACAAACTCACTTGTCAGTTCCTCCACAAAGCGGGGGATCTGAGTAAGGTACTTCGCCAGAATGCAGGGCTCGTAGTCCAAAAATGTATCAATGTTGATTGCTGCATTGTGCTTATAGGGCTGGATGTAGTTATATTCGCCTCTGTCCACGCTTTCAGCCCGCTCCACCGTGGAGGTGAGGGCGTGACCGCGGGTATTATAATCGCGAATCATACGGCGGGCAACACGCAGCTGCTCAGGACGGACGATCTTATCATCCTTGGTGATAATACGGGTGCGGGGCGCAACATACACGCCTGTAGCCACGCCGCGGAGCTTATCGAAGATCAGCGGGTTGAGCATATGGATGCCCTCGGCGATAATGATGGCGTTGCGGTCGCCCTGCAACTCCGTATAACCGCCGATCTCCCCTGTTTTGAAATCATAGATGGGTACTTTCACCAGTTTTCCATCCATCAGCTGGCTGATGGCGGAGATAAGGCCGTCCACATTAACGCACAGGGGGGATTCCCAATCCGTCAACTCGGGCGGACGGTTGCTTAAGGGCGTGAAGAAATTGTCCATGTGCAGCACGCAGACATTGACATTAATGTTCTCCAAATATTCCTTTAGGCGCATAGCCGTGGTGGTCTTACCGCTGCCCGAAGGGCCTGTCAGCGTCACTACGGGGCGATCACTGCGGGAGGATAAAATGGTGGCGGCGGCTGCGCTGATCTTATCATGGAATGCCTCTTCGCAGCGGAACACAAACTGGGTTTCGTTGTGCATGGCCTCGTTGATGTTCTCAATGTCGATAACACGCATGGTCGTCTCCTCCTTTTCCCCTTATTTCTTTGTGATCTTATCCCGAAGCTCCTGGTTCTTTTTCTTCTCCTGTTTACGGGTGATGGCCCAGCCGATCACCGTCACCACCGACATGGTGGCAGAGATCACCGCCAGCGCCGTGCCCAAAGGTTTCAGCTTCGGCAGCAGCTTACCGCCGCCTTTCAGCGCGGCCTCGCCTAAATTCAGCGCGTCTTTCACCGTAGGTTTCAATGCCATAGGTCATCCTCCCTTCTCGAATTTCCAAATAGTATACCACAAAATGGAAACGAGTGCAAGCTTAGCGGATCTGACCGTTGCCCTTCACCACATACTTGTAGGTGGTCAGCTCCTCCAAGCCCATAGGGCCTCTTGCGTGGAGCTTCTGAGTGGAGATACCCATCTCGCAGCCGAGGCCGAACTGCCCGCCATCAGTAAAGCGGGTGGAGGCGTTGACATACACGGCGGCGCTGTCCACCAAGCGGGCGAAGAGCTGGGCGGCAGTATCATTCTCCGTCACAATAGCATCGCTGTGATGGGTGGAGTGTGCGCCGATATGGGCGATGGCATCGGCTGTACTGTCCACCACCTTCACCGCCAGCACATAGTCGAGGAACTCGGTATCGAAATCCTCCTCCGTGGCGGCAACACCGTCGATGATCTCCAAGGCACGTGCATCCAGCCGCAGCTGGGCAGGATGCTGGTGCTTGGGATCGGTGAGCCGCGCCTTCAGCTTGGGCAGGAACTCCCCTGCCACAGCTTTATGAACAAGGCACACCTCAGCTGCGTTGCAGACACTGGGGCGGCTCATCTTGGCATTTTCAATAATATTCAGCGCCTTTTCCAAATCTGCCGAATCATCCACATAGATGTGGCAGATACCCGTACCCGTCTGAATACAGGGGACGAGGGCGTTTTCCACACAGGAGCGAATGAGTCCCGCACCGCCGCGGGGGATCAGCAGGTCGATATAGCCCACCGCCTGCATCATGTCCGTGGCGCTCTGGCGGGTGGTGTCCTCAATGAGATTCACCGCCGTTTCGGGCAAGCCCACAGCGGCAAGACCACGCTGCAAAGCCGTCACAATAGCGTGGGCGCTGCGATAAGCCTCCTTACCGCCACGCAGCACGCAGGCGCTGCCCGCCTTCAAAGCAAGGGCGGCAGCATCGGAGGTGACATTGGGGCGGCTCTCGTAGATGATGGCGATGACACCCATGGGGACACTGATGCGCTGCACTTGCAGGCCGTTGGGGAGTGTATTTTCAGCGATCACGCGGCCTACGGGGTCGGGCAGCGCCACCACCTCGCGGATGCCCTTCGCCATATCGGCAATGCGCCCCTCCGTCAAGGCAAGGCGATCCAGCATGACCTCGGAAATATGGCCGCGGGCTGCCTCCATATCGAGGGCGTTGGCTGCCAAAATCTCCGCCGTAGCCTGCTCCAAGCTATCGGCCATGGCAAGGAGGGCGTAATTCTTCTCCTCAGAGGTGAGAGTCAGCAGCTGGGGAACGGCATTCTTCGCCGAGGATAAAATCTCCTGTGTGGTTTTCATCTCTCTGCCTCCTTCGCCTTAAAGTGAGTGCCTACAGGTTTGCCCTCCACGATGTCATAGAGGATGGCGGGGTCACGACCGTTGGCGATGACCATCTCCACACCGCCTTCCGTGGCGATGTGGGCTGCATGGAGCTTGGTAGCCATGCCGCCTGTGCCGAGGGCGCTGCCTGCGCCGCCTGTCATGGCCTCGATCTCCGCTGTGATCTCCTCCACGGTGGGCAGGAGCTGGGCATCTGCATGAGTATGAGGATCGGCGGTGTAGAGCCCGTCAATATCAGACAAAATCACCAATAGATCGGCGTGGATGGCGGTAGCCACCACTGCACCGAGGGTATCGTTGTCACCAATGACGATCTCACGGGTGGCAACGGTGTCGTTTTCATTGATAATAGGCAGTGCGTGGAGTTCCAGCAAACGGAAGAGGGTGTTTTCAAAGTTCTTCTTCCGCTCCTCGTGGGCAATATCCTCCGCCGTCACGAGGATCTGCGCCACCGTGTGATTATAGGTAGAGAACAGGCGGTCGTAGGTGTACATGAGCTCGCACTGACCCACGGCAGCGGCAGCCTGCTTGGTGGGGATGTCGGAAGGTCGTCCGCCGAGAGAGAGCTTGCCCACGCCCATGCCGATAGCGCCCGAAGACACCAGCACCACCTCATGGCCTGCGTTTTTCAAATCACTCAGCACGCTGCACAAAGACTCCACACGGCGCACGTTCATCAAGCCCGTGCTGTGAGCCAATGTGGAAGTGCCAACCTTAATGACGATTCTCATAGGAGTTACGACCTTTCCAACAGAGTTATTTCATCCAGTATACTCGCCTTGACGATAAATGTCCACTAAAAACTTTCGCGCTTTTTACTGCTGAACTACGCAGCGCCCCTCAGACCACACCGCTGCCAAGCTGCGGCGCTCCATGAGATAGATGGCGCGCTCGAAGCGCTCGCTGACAGTGAGAGGACGGACGCTCTCAGGGAAAGTGCTGTCATCCACCACAATGGCATGGAGGGCATCGCCCTTTGCAAAGCCATCCCCTGCGCCGAAGTACTTGTGGCCTGCGGTTGTGCCCAGATAATAGCCCTCGGGGACGGTAAGGAAGGGTGTTTCCCAGTTATCCATGATCTGCCGCACCTTGGAAGAGCGGATGGTGGTGGTGATAACGCGGTACATAGGCAGTTGCGCGCCGCCTGCAATGTCGCTGCCCAGCGCCACCCACACGCCCTCATTGAGCATCTGACGAACGGGGCAGATACCCGAGGAGACATTGATATTGGAGTCGCCGCAGTGGACGGCGAGGACATTTGCCTCACGCATGGCGCGGCGCTCCACCTCATCGGAGTGGACACAGTGTGCCATCACCGTATGGTCTGCCCACAAGCCGTACTTATCATAGCTCTCCCAATAGCGCTCACAATCGGGGTGCAGCTCACGCACCCAAGCGATCTCGGCATGGTTCTCCGAGAGATGGGACTGGACATAAAGGCCATATTTCTCCTTCATTTTGCCCAGTTCCGCCATCAGTTCATTGGTGCAGCTGGGGGTAAAGCGAGGAGTGAGGATGGGTTTGAGATGCTTGAAATTGCATGCTTTCAGCCAGCGCTCCGTCTCGGCAACGGATTCCTCCGTGGTCTCCTGCAAAAGACCCTCGGCGCTGTTGCGGTCCATGTTGACCTTGCCCACATAGCCCGTAACGCCCGCCTTTTCCAGTTCCTCCATCAGCACCAAGGTGGCATCGGTGTGGAGAGAAGAGAACATGCACACGCGGGTGGTGCCGTTGGTGATAAGCTCCTGCGCCAAGCGGCGGTAGGTGCGGCGGGCGAACTCCACATCGGCAAACTTCGCCTCTACAGCGAAGGTGTAGGTACTGAGCCAATCAAGCAACGGCAGATCCATACCCATACCCAGCATGGGATACTGGGGCGCGTGGAGGTGCATGTCGGCAAAGGACTGCATAATGAGCTTATCGCCGTAGTCATGGAGGACGCCATCGCTATGTTCTGCGGGCAGCTGGGCATAGATGCCCTCGATGACGCCGTCGCACAGCACCATATAGCCGTTTTCGATGATTTCCAGTTCGCCCAAGGTGGGCGCATGAATAATGTGACCTTTCAAAATCTCTTTCATAGTCTCATTCCTCATTTCTCCGCAGTTTCCGCGGCAAAATAAAAGGGGCACTCCGTCACGACATCGCGACAAAGTACCCATAGTGGCGTCATCGGTGACACCGTAGAAACGCAGCGCCCCGTTTCGGCGCAGCTATATGAGCTATTCAGTTTATACCTTATGTGATTATTTTATCACAGCACCTATCCTATTTCAAGGAAAAATTTCTGTGTCTACGAGGAGAAAGGCGTGCATATACTTGTCCGAGGTGATGGCAGATGAAAGGTTTAGGCAAACCCCTGCGCCGCGTGGCGGCGGTGATCGGCGCGTGCTTGACACTATGGACGGTGACAGCCGCCAGCGGTGCAGAAATTGTCAGTGCTGAGACCATGCGCGGCTTGGTCTTGCGGCAGCTCTCAGCGCAGCTGCCGCCGCCCCTCTCCCCTGCTGCCATGTTCACCCTCAGCCAATCCCCCTATCTCGCCGCCGCTGCAACGCTCTCCCCTGCGGAGAATACCGAGAGCAGCACCATCCTCGATAATGCCGCACCCTCCCTCTCCCCTGCGCCGCAGGTACAGCTGGAGAGGCTGCAATTTCGCGATAACGGCGTGCCGTCACAGACGGTGAAGATCACCAATCCCAAGGGCTATACCGCCGTGGGGAACGTATATATTAAGAATTCCTCTTCCAAAACATTGGACACCGCACAGCTTGAAAATTACACGTCGCCCGATGCCAATATTGATGCTCCGCAGGTGCTGATCATCCACACCCACGGCAGTGAGGCGTATACACTTCCTAAGGGAGAAAGCTACCCCTCCACAGGCAATTACCGTACCTCCGATACCTCCTGCAGCGTGGTACGGGTGGGGGACGAAATTGCCGCAGTACTGTCCTCTTACGGGATCTCCGTACTCCATGACCGCACTCTCTACGATGACCCCCTCTACAGCGATGCCTATTCCCGCTCGGCCGTGGGGGCTGCAGCCTATTTGGAGAAGTATCCCTCCCTCTACTACATCATCGACATTCACCGTGATGCGGTGGAGGATGCCAAGGGGAATCAGTATAAGCTGGTAGCTGAGGAGGATGAAACGGTGGCGCAGATGAGCTTCGTCATCGGCACAAACCATGACCACTGGCAGGAAAATCTATCTCTCGCCGTGGCGGTGGCAGGAAATGTGCAAGAGGACTACCCCACCGTCATGCGCCCCATCATCCTGCGAAATTCGCGGTATAATCAGCACCTTACGGCGGGCTCACTCCTTGTGGAAGTTGGAGCGGCGGGGAATTCGCTTGATGAAGCCATTCACGCGGGGCGTATTTTCGCCGCATCGCTGGCGGAGGTGATGCTGGGAGCATAAAAAATGACCGCCCGCAGGCGGTCATTTTCCATTAGTCTTTGCGATTTTTCTTAGCCAACTCCGAGATTTCGGGGAACTTCTTCAAGATATAGTCGTAACTATCACGGGTATGGGGCACAAGACAGTCAGAGCAGTCCTTCACGCCCTTTTCCGTCCACTTGAAGTTACCGCCGCAGTTGCTGCCCAGTGCATAGAGGGGGCAATAGCAGAACAGGCAGTTGAAATCCTCGGGATGGGCCGTCTTATGACAAGGGAAGAACTCACAGGCGGTGTGCTGGGTGAAAGAGTAGGCACACTCGCGGGGAGGCTTATTGTACACGTCAGACATGGCTTACTCCTCCGTGGGCATCTTCCACTCGGTGAGATCCGTGTGGAGCAGATGGTGGGCGCGGTGGCTCAGAGGCTTGTCGAAGTACTCGCGGTACAGCTGCAGCACATCCTCGTTCTCGTGGGAGAAGCGGATCTCCATATTCTTGTCGATATCCCACAGCACGCCGCCGCGATACTCAGCCATCTCCTTACCATCGTGGATAGGCTGACCGCCGCCGCCGGCGCAGCCGCCGGGACAGGCCATGACCTCCACGAAGTCGTAGCTGACCTCGCCATTCTGCAGAGCGTACATCAAGCGGCGGGTGTTACCCAGACCGCTGACCACTGCCACACGGACATCGCCTGCACCGGGAACGTTGAAGGTGGCTTCTTTCCAGCCGTCCATACCGCGGACAGCGGTGAAGGCATCGGCAGGAGGATTCTCTTCGGTGACGAGATAGTAAGCGCTGCGGAGTGCTGCATCCATCACGCCGCCCGTTGCGCCGAAGATGACGGCAGCACCGGTGCTGCTGCCCAGAGGACTGTCAAAGTCCGTCTCGGGCATATGGGTGGGATCCAGCTGCTCGCCGCGGAACATACGCACCATCTCACGGGTGGTCAGCACCACGTCCACATCGGGATCGCCGCAGGCATCGTTGAGGTTGGGGAAGGTGCACTCAGACTTCTTTGCCGTGCAGGGCATCACGGACACCACGAAGATGTCGTGAGGATCCACGCCGATCTTCTCGGCGAAGTAGCTCTTAGCCACAGCACCGAACATACCCTGAGGAGACTTGGCAGAGGACAGGTTCTCCACATAGTTGGGGAACTGACCCTTCACAAAGCGCATCCAACCGGGGCAACAGGAGGTAAACATGGGCCAGCGATACCGATCGCGGTGAGTAAAGCGCTCGATAAACTCGCTGCCCTCCTCCATGATGGTCAGGTCGGCGGCAAAGTTGGTGTCGAACACGTAGTTGAAGCCCATCTCCTTCAAGCAGGAGACCATACGCTTGGCAGTGGCGAACTTGGGATCAAGGTGATAATGCTCAGCCCAAGCGGCGCGGACGGCGGGAGCCACCTGCACGATGGTGACCTTCTTGGGATCAGCCAGCGCATCCCAAACGCGGCCCGTATCGTCGCGCTCCTGCAGAGCGCCCACAGGGCAGTGGGTCACGCACTGACCGCAGTAGGTGCAATCGGACTCACCCAGCGTGCGGAAATTGCGCACGCCAACATCGGTGCGGGAGCCGGTACCGATCAGATCCCAGATGTTCATGCCCTGCACCTTATCGCAGATCTGCACGCAGCGCATGCATCTGACGCAGCGGTTGGTGATACGGACGATGGGATTGGAATAGTCATCAGGGGTCTTCTTCAGATCCTTCACATAATGCTCGCCCAGCAGGTTATAATCGGTGGTCAGCTGCTGGAGCTTGCAGTTGCCGCTGCGGGTACACTTGGTACACTTGGTGTCGTGCTGGCTCAGCAGCAGACGGAGGTTCACGCGGCGCGCCTCACGAACGCGGGGAGAATTGGTGTAGATCACCATTCCCTCGGACACCACGTTGTCGCAGGAGGGCACGAGGCGGGTATGACCCTCGATCTCCACCACGCACAGGCGGCAGGCGGCGATCTCATTGATATCCTTGAGATAGCACAGGGTGGGGATATTGATATGTAAGGACTTGGCAGCATCCAAAATGGTAGTACCTTCCGGTACGGTGACAGTTTGGTTGTCGATCTTTAGCGTTACCATTCTTTTACTCTCCCTCCCTTAAAGATTCCATAGCCGAAGTGATCACAGCGCAGGCAGCGGGATGTCTCGGCGATCGCGCCTTCCTCAGTGAGGCCGATCTCGATATCCTTAAAGTTGCACTTACGCTGGCAGGCCTCCACCTCGGTGGTGTTGATACGGCCATGAGGAGGACGGTTGTTCAGCTCGGGGCTGGGAACCTCCACATCCTCTTCGATCACATGATGGAAGCCGAGGTATTCATCGATATTGGCAGCAGCCACCTTACCGGCAGCAATGGCGCGGATGGCAGTAGCAGGGCCGGTCACGCAGTCGCCGCCGGCGAAGACGTTCTCCATGTTGCCCACCTGACCGCTCAACTCGGCAACGAAGGTACCGCCGCGCTTGATGGGGACACCTGCCTGCTCAAAGCCAGCGATCTCGATGCCCTGACCGATAGCCACAACGATGATGTCGGCAGGAATACGGACCTCATCCAGCTTTGCGTTGTTGGGACGGGGACGACCTGCCTTATCCATCTCACCGATGATCTGAGGCTGCACCCACAGCGCGCGGGCAACGCCCTCTTCATCGGCCTCAATGCGGACAGGGGCAGCCAGTGCCATGATCTCGGCACCCTCGGCGATCGCGCCCAGCACCTCATCGGGCAGCGCGGTCATATCGTCGGTACGGCGGCGATAGGCGCAGGTAACCTTCTCAGCACCCAAGCGGATGGCGCTGCGGGTCACGTCCATAGCCACGTTGCCGCCGCCGATGACAGCCACGTGCTTGCCGGTGAAATCGGGCATCTCATCATCGCCGATAGCGCCCAGCATCTCCACAGCGGACATGACGTTCTTGCTGTCCTCACCCGGGATGCCCGTCTTCTTATCGGTATGGGCACCGATGGCGATGAAGATGCAATCGAACTCGTCACGAAGCTTATCAAAAGTGATGTCCGTGCCGATGTTAACGTTAGTATGTGCCTCAACACCCACAGAGAGAATGGACTCGATCTCCGCATCCAGCTTCTCGCGGGGGAAACGGTAGGCGGGGATGCCGTAGCGCAGCATGCCGCCCAGCTTCTTATGCTTTTCAAAAACGGTGGCCTTATGACCCATGCGTGCCAGATAGTAGGCACAGCTCAGACCGCTGGGGCCACCGCCGATAATGGCGACCTTCTTGCCCGTAGCGGGAGCGCAGGGGGAATGAGGCACAACGCCGGAGTTATCCACAGCGAAACGCTTGATGCCGCGGATATTCAGAGGATCATCGATCATGCCGCGGCGGCAGCGGGCCTCACAGGGATGCTCGCAGATATAGGCGCAAGCCACGGGCATGGGGTTATCCTTACGAATGAGGCGCACGGCGTCGGCATAGCGACCTCTGTGTACCAAGGACATATAGCCGGGAATATCCACACCGGCGGGACACATGGATACGCAGGGCACAGGAGTCTGGAGAGAGGCAAGGCAGCGATGGTGCTTGACATGCTCCTCATAATCATCGCGGAAGCCCTCCAAACCATCTACCACCAGACGGGCGGCATCGCGACCGATGGCGCAGTCAGCGGTGTTGACGATGCTGCGGGCGGTCTTTTCAATAATATCGATGGTCTCCATGGTGGCCTCACCATCCAATACCCGGGCAATCAGCTTTGTCAGCTGACCCAAGCCGATACGGCAGGGTACGCACTTACCACAGGTCTGGGCATGGCTCAGCTGCAAAAAGCTCAGCGACATGTCCACAGGACACAGGCCCGGAGGAGAGGCAGCAATGCGGCGCTCCATATCTTTATAGAGGTTTTCCACCGTCGTTTGCGCCTTACTGGGCGTCTTAATATCAAGTCTGCTCAAGGTGGTTGTCTCCTTTCATCCTGTTTGCAACTTGAAAAGCCAATTCTCAGCCATTTTATCAAGTTGCTTATGCTGAAAATATTATGGCATATTCCACCATGTAAGTCAACAAGAATTTGCTTTTTTCTCTCCAAAGGAAACTTTACAACATTTTTCCGAAATTTGTCGGATGCACCTTTGCTTTTTTACGATTTTTTGCAAAGTTTGTAGCAAAGAAAATAATTTGAAATGACGAAAAAAGCAAAACCTTCGGCACAGCCGAAGGTTTTGCTGCTATATTGCAAGGTTTATCAGTAGAGAAACCGCTGTATTTAAATATCCATCGGCGACAGTAAAGCCGTCGCTGTGCCAAGGATAGACAGGGGCTTCGCCGCCCTTGCCGCTGCCGACCCAGTAGAAAAAGCCGGGCACATCCTGCAGATAGACGGCAAAATCCTCGCCGCCGAGACAGGGAGCAACATCGGTAACATTCTCCTCCCCTACTGTTGCTGCCGCCGCAGCATAGGCGCGGGGATAGAGGGCGGCGCTGTTGTCCAAAAGGGGCACATCGTGCATCCACGAGAGTTCCTCCACCGTACAGCGATGGGCAAGAGCCATGGCCTGTGCAAGGTCGGAAAGGCGCTCTTTCAAATGCTGATGGATACCGTGGCGCAGGGTACGAATAGTGCCTGTCAGCGTGGCGTGGAGAGGCGCGGCATTGTCCTCTGTGCCGCTGTGGAAACTATAGACAGAACACACCGCCGTATCAAAGGGGGATGTTTCATGGCTGACGAGGTTGGAAAGCTCCAGCGCAAACTGGGCAGCGGGCAGGATGGGGTCAATGCACTTCTCGGGGGTGCTGCTGTGACCCTGCTGACCGTGGAACACCACGCGGAAGTCCGTCTTTTCCGCCATCAGCGCACCTTGATGGACACCGATAGTGCCCACAGGCAGTTCGGGGCGGTTATGGATGCCGAAGATGGCAGAGGGGCGCTGAGGGAAGCGCTCCCACAAGCCCCGCTCTATCAGTGCCTTCGCACCCGAGGTGTTCTCCTCGGCGCACTGGAAAATAAAGGCCACATTACAGCGCAAGTCCTGCTGATGCTCCTTTAAGTACGCCATTGCACCCAACAGCGAGGCGGTATGATAATCATGTCCACAGCGGTGGTGCGGGCCATCGTCGAAGGTCACGGCATCAATGTCGGCGCGGAGGGCGATAGTCTCAGGGCAGTTGCTGCCAATCCACGCAAGAACACCCGTTTCAAGACCGCTGTCGATGGTCTCCGCGCCCAGTTCTTGGCACAGGTTGCGGATAAAGGCCGTGGTTTTATGTTCGCAGAAGCTATGCTCAGGGATGGCGTGGAGTGTTTTCACCCACTCCTCTGCCCTCTCCACAGCGCGGCACAGCGATTGTTCTTGATTCATGTTCTCCCCGCCTTTCACGGTGTGATCAATCGCTGATATTATACTCCCCACGGCGACAAAATACAAGGTGTGGCAGCAGCAAAACAAGGCGGCTGATGCCGCCTTGTTTTAAAGATATCGCCGCATATCCATGACCAGCTTTTCTTCCAAGTCGATGAGGCGCTTGGTGATGGCCTTGGAGGACTCGTCCGCCGCCTTGTACTGGTTGAGATAGCGATGGAGAGATTTCACGCCCATGTTGCACCCGTCCGTCATCAGTGAAGCAATGGTGGCATCACTATCCTCCACTGCCAGCTTCACATTGGTCTTCATCCACGACATACCCTGCGCCACGGGGTTGGGGTCTTTCCCCTCATCGTGGTAGTTGTCCAACTGGGCCTGCAAGTCCCGATCCAGCTTCGTGTGCTCCTCGCGGCAATCCTCCAAGCAGCGTTTGAAGTTCTTGTCACGGACACGGGGGATCACCTCATCCAGGGAAGAAACACCCATTTTTACCCCTGCGTCACATTCGCGCAGCAGCTTGATGGTATCCTGTTCGATCATTTTACCCACGCTCCTTTCTTCCCTCAGTATGCCCAAAGAGGCGGAAAACAAACGCAAAACGCAATCTAAACGCATCTTTTCTTCTCTCTTTCTTGACGTAAAACAGCCAAAAAAAGATTGTCAAAGGCCGGTGCAGTATGATAAAATACAGCCCAAACAAAAGGAAAACACACTATATCGATTCTATTAGGAGGTCTGCTGATGAAAGAAAAGAAGCAAAAAGTGAAAAAGCCCTTTTTCAAAAGTCCGCTGAAAATCATTCTCTCGGCGCTGGCGCTGGGATTTGTGCTGCTGTTTGTCTTCGGGGCGCTGCTGCCCAGCATTATTTCAAAGCATCGTTTTGATAAGTACGATCAGATGCAAGTGCTCGCCTCTATGGATCCCGCCTCCTTTACCAGCAGCGGGGAGGGCTATACCTTTACCTCCCACGATGCCGGAGGAAATCCCATCCGCTTTTACGGCGAGGGCATCTCCCTTGTGGACGGCGGCCTGAAGTTTGAAATGGGCGGCTTTCTCTTTTCCCTTGATTCTGTGGGCGCGATCGCTCGGTATCTCCCCACGGTAATAGAGGTGGGCAACCCCGAAACCCAGCTCAACTGGGGCGGCGGCTACACCTTCTCCACGGAAAAGACGGCGGTGGACAGCTACCGCGAACTGCTGCGGCTGGACGGTTTTGGCATCTATGCGCAGGATTTCCTCGATTATGACGATGCCTCTGCCACCGTGGAGCACGATCTGCAGCCCAACTTCGTCTATGTTTGCAACGGCAGCAGTACAGCATACGGCGGCGGTGCCGACCACACCTTTGTTCTGAGCGAACTGACGGTGTCTTATGATGGCAAGAAAAAGACGACACCTCTCGGCTCGGTGGACTTTGACCCCTATTTCTACGGCTACCACTTGGAAGGCGCACCCTACGACTTGGCGGGTGAGGGCAATGTGGACCGCGAAAAGGGCATTATGGACTTCTTTCTCCTTGTCTCCCCCGACAACGGCAAGGAGTACCCCTACACAGGTGCAGACACGGACTATTTCCCCATCACCTGCCCCGATAAGGGTACGTTCACCATCGGCGCACTCCGCGACAGTACAGGCAATGAGGTGGACAAGACCACCACTTTAATGGAGGCGGGCATGACGCTGGACATCACCATCGGTGATACCACCGTGGCGGTGGACATCCCCACCGTGCCCCGTTTCAGCGGCCCTAAGACTCTCAGTGAGCTTATCCCCTATGCCAACGCTGAAGGCTTGGGCGAGGTAAGCGTGCTGGCAGTGCCCGTATGCTGGGCAGATGAACCCCACCGTGCCACCGATGAGGCGCTGGCACTCTACCGCAAGAATCTCGGCCGTGTATCGGCAATGGGCGGCAGTGTAAAGGACTACTCCGACCCCAACGATACGGAACTGAGCCTCTCCGAGTATTTTGATGCCGCTTCCTACGGCAAGTACACCGTCAACACGGTGCTGACCGATTGGTATATGAGCGGCGAAAACTTCGCCGAGAATCGTGACCGCGCGCCCGATCTACAGTACGGCGCGGAGATCCTCACATGGGTGAAGGAAAATTATCCCCAGCTGGATTGGACGCAGTTCGACCGCGACAGCGACGGCTATGTGGATGCCCTTGTCCTCATTAACGCAGGTGAAGTGAACCCCAACGAGGGGTATACCATCATCAGCATGGGCGGTGCTATCCACTACCGCGAGCTTTACAACGGGGCCAATGCAGGAACGAGTGCTGACCCCACCGTCAACACCTATGTGACCATCAACCAGAGCTTCCTGGAGATGGACGGTGCCCGCACCCTCATCCACGAGCTGGGTCACAACTTCGGTCTTATCGACTACTATGATGTCTACTACACGGGCATCAACGCCGTGGGCGGCTATGATATGCAGTCGGACAACTTCGGCGATTGGAACGCCTATTCCAAGTACGCCGTGGGCTGGCTTGAGCCGCAGGTGGTAACGGGGCTGAATAGCGGTGAATCGGTGGAAATCACCATCGGTGCCTCCGCCTTAACGGATGATGCCATCGTCATCCCCGCCGCCACCAGCCGCACCTATGACGGCACGCCCTTTAATGAGTACATCCTCGTTGATCTCTTCACCGACAAGGGCGCGCATCAATTCGATGCCGCCAACCAAGGTCTCACAGACGTGACGGGTGTGCGCATCTACCATGTGAATGCCATGATGGAGCTTCATGTGGAGGAGGCTAATGGCACCAGCTATGATATCGGCACGCCCCACTACGTTAACGCCTTCGATGCTGCGGGACAGTATCATGTGGAGCTGATTCAGCAGGATGGAGAGAATACCTTCACCGATATAGATAAGCTCAATCCTCTCGTGACCGCCGAGGATTTCTTCTACGCAGGGGACAGCTTCACCGTGGAGGACTACGATGAGTTCTTCAACAATGGCCTTATGGATGAGGGGATCCCCTTCGGCTACTCGGTGGAGGTGGTTTCCATCACCGCAGGTGAGAACCCCACTGCTACCATCCGCATCACAGCGCAATAACCAAAATGGAAAAGCCACCCTGCGGGGTGGCTTTTTTGCGTGTTGGTTTTCAGTTGATATTGATCTCCGCCTCGGAGTAGACGGCGGCTTTACCGCTCATGCGGATGCGCTCACCCTCCTGTGTACAGTACAGCGTACCGCCGCGGCGGCTGGCCTGATAGGCCACCAAGGTGTCCTTACCGAGGACACCCGCCCAATAGGGTACGATGTGGCAGTGACCCGAGCCGCAGACGGGGTCTTCGGGGACGTTGCATTTGGGGGCAAAGCTGCGAGAGACACAGTCCTCGTTCTTGCCGGGGGCGGTGGCGTGGAGCAGCAGACCATCCAACGCACGCACCTTCTCCTGATCCACTACCATGTTACGCACGATGTCCTCATCATCGAACACGCACAGGAGGTCGCGACCCATAAATGCCGCCTTGGGCATCGCACCGCCCATAGCCTCTGCCATTTCTGCGGTGACAGGTACACTCTTCAAATCATAGGCGGGGAAATCCATCTCATAAAGGTCGCCACGGCGCACCACCGTCAGATTGCCGGAGAGGGTAGTGAAAGTGACCTCGGGCAGTTCGGGAGCCACATAGGTCATAATGACACAGGCGGTAGCCAGTGTTGCATGGCCGCACAGATCGATCTCACCACCGGGGGTAAACCAGCGGAGGTGATACTTCTCCCCCTCCTTCACAGCAAAGGCCGTTTCGGAGAGGTTATTTTCCATAGTAATAGCCATCATGGTGTCCACATCCAGCCACTTGTCCATCACGCACACGGCGGCGGGGTTACCGGCAAAGACATGGTCGGTAAAAGCGTCTACTACATACTGCTTCATATGGTTTTTCTCCTAAATCCAAGAATTCAACGATTTCTCTCATAAATGCGGCGATTACACATCCTCGTCGCACCCGAAGTACATCTGTTCCCACAAACCGGGGGATTCCAGCGTTTCCACGCACTGTTCCCCCTCGAACCTCTCCAGTGTCACCGTGCCTACCATACGAATATAGCTGGGGGCAAGGCCCGCTTTCTTCACCAGCCAAAGCTGGAGAGGATTGGACTTGGCCTGCA
This sequence comes from uncultured Oscillospiraceae bacterium, assembly GCA_964439545.1. Lineage (GTDB taxonomy): Bacteria > Bacillota > Clostridia > Oscillospirales > Oscillospiraceae > Vescimonas. The sequence goes on from CAYTOO010000009.1 coordinate 31,051, forward strand.
CGGTGGTCTTGCTCTGTGCCGCCGTAAAGGTCTCGATGATCTTCTCAGCGGAATAAGTAACGCGGTAGTGCTGCACGCCATCGTTATAGTCGTACACCAGCTTTTTATGATAGTGCTTCTCCGTGATGGGGTCGAACTCCGCCTCGGATTGGGTGTAGGAGAGATACTGCGGGTCATCGCCCAAACGCTCGCCGTTTTTGGAGAGGAGGAAAATAGGGAAATGCTCATGACCATAGGGCTCATGGGCGGTGATGTAGCTGGAGATCACCTGATACTCCCCCACCTTGGCGCGACCCCAATACCAGTGGTGCATGATCCAAAACATGCCGATGTCGCCCCAGTTGTGGTCGTGGTAACCTGTACCGGTGAAGGTCATGGTCTTGCCATCCACCGTCACCGTGGCCTCCATCCTGCCCTCGGGCACGGAGGGGAGCCATGCAAAGAGCTTTTTCTCATTGAAGAGGAAATGCCCCGTTTCGGGTCGCCAGGAATCGGCGCTGGCATGGAGCGTTACATCTGCCTGCACTCTGTCGGACTCATAGTGGAGGGTGTAGTCCTTCAAGTCACCACGGCAGAAGCTCTTGCCGATTTTTACATCGCATTTGTTGCGGTCAAAGGAGCAGTTCTTGATCTTTGCAGACATGCTGTCCTGCAGATGCTTGCCGTCTTTAGTCAGGGACAAGGTAACGCAGGGGGCGTAGCTGGGAGCGATGGCTGTCACGGGCTGTGTGTAATAGACGATCACAAGGCTGGAGCCATCGTCCATCTTGCCGTCAAAATACCACCACTCATATTCGCCAAATTTTCCCTTGGTGCGGTGTCCATCCTCCCAAAGGGCGATGTCCTTGCTGAGGCCAAAACGCTGATAGTCCTCACTCTTTGCCGCCAGCCGCGCGATTTTCTTTGCCATGATAACTGCTCCTTTGCTTAGAAATTCCAATTACTGCCATTGTACACCCTGTGAGCGGCGGCGTCAATTCACTGCGCCGTTAAACTCAGCCGATGTATTCTCTCTGCGTCGCACTGTTCAAGATAGCGCGGATGATGTTGCCGCAGCAGCGGCGCACATCTTCTTCGGAAATGACGCCTGTGCGGACACCATTTATAATGTCCTTCTTGTTGCCGCCTGTACCGGGCATGATGAGGTCATTGCCCGCCGCCATGGCGAGGGCGTTGCGCCCCTTGCCCTTGGTGGAGAACCAGTCGGTCATCACCACGCCGTCAAAGCCCCATTCGTTTCGCAGCACCTCGGTGCAGAGGTCGTAGCTGTTGGGGGCGTAGACCTTATTGACACGGTTATAGGAGGTCATAATGCCCTTGGCGTGGCCCTCGCGGACACAGCGTTCAAAGGCGCGCAGGTAAATCTCACGCAAGGCGCGCTCGCTCACATTACTGCTGACATTCATACGGTTGTCCTCTTGGTTATTGCAGGCAAAGTGCTTTACGGTGACATAGTAGCCCTCCTCCTGCTGAATACCCTTGGTAATCGCTGTTGCCATCGTGCCTGCCAGATAGGGGTCTTCGGAGAAATACTCAAAGTTTCTGCCGCAGAGGGGATTGCGGTGGATGTTGATGGCGGGAGCGAGCCAGTAGGTACAGCCGTACTCCTTCATCTCACGGAAAATGGCATTGCCCACCTCACCCATCAGTGCCTTGTTCCAGCTTTGGGCAAGAGCGTTTGCTACAGGGAAGGCGGTGGTGTACTGATAGAGCATCTTGCCCTTCTTGGGATCGCCCACCATGAACTTGCGGACAAAATTAGGCAGGGAGTCAAATACAGCGATGGGCATTTCAATGGGCTTCACCTTGCCCTTATCGTCCACCACGGAAATTTTCTGCACGCGGAGACCTGCAGGGCCATCGCACATGGCCACATTGGCAAGGCCGCGAGACCAGAATTTCGATGTAGTGTTGCCCACAGAACCGGGCATGGTAAAGCGGGTATCCGCGCCGTAGAAGCCTGCGCCCACCACGATCTCCACCATCTCCTCAAGGGACAGGGTGTCCAACAGTGCCTTCACACGGGGCTCAGCGCAGACGGTGGGTGTCTCATAGTGATAAACCACCGTCTCAAAGGCGGCAGGGTCAACGGCAATGCGGGGCAGGTCGGCGGGGATCGTTTCCTCTCTTGCGGGGGCTTGCAGTTCCTCCAAGGGCTCTTGGAGGGGGCAGATATGCTCATGGCAGGAGAGGATGATTTCTTTCTCCACCGTCAGCACCCCTACAGAGACAGTATTGCGGGAAGAGTTGCCCAAGCGGAGGATGTACTCCCCTGCCTCCAGCACGTAACAGCCATCGCTCTCGCGGTAGGATGCCATGTCCTTCAAGTCGAAAGTCAGTTCCAGCGTTTGGGTGGTGCTGGGTGCGAGGGCATCGGTCTTTTCAAAGGCGGTGAGGGATTGATACGCCTTGTGGAGACCGCCCTTGGGGGCAGACACATAGAGCTGCGCCACTTCCTTGCCGCGGTAGTCATTGCCCACGTTGGTAACGGCGGCGGTGACGGTGACGGTCCTGCCGTCCACCGCAACACCGCGGCACTCCATGGCAAAATCCGTGTAGCTTAGGCCGAAGCCAAAGGGGAACGCGGGGGCGACACCGAAGGAGTCGAAGTAACGGTAGCCCACGTAGATGCCCTCTTTATAATACTCGTCCTCCAAGTTGCCGTTGAGGTAGCTATACTCGTTGGCAAAGGGGATGTCTGCGTACTGCTTTGCCCATGTGTCGGACAGCTTGCCCGAGGGGGACACATCGCCCGAGAGAATATCGGCGAAGGCGTGACCGCCCTCAGTGCCCAGCTGGCAGAGATAGACGATGGCATTGATGCCCTCGATCTCCTCCATGAATCCCATGTCGATAGACGAGCCTGCATTGATGACAAGGACGAAGTGAGGATACTTCTCGGCGCAGAAACGGATGGCGGTCATCTCCTCATCGGAGAGGAAGAAATCTCCCTTCTCTGCCTTACGGTCGCCGCCCTCACCTGCTTGGCGGCTGACAACATACACACAGCTGTCGGTGTCGGAAGCCGCTACGTAAGTATCGTCAATCTTAGGGCCGCAGGGAGCGCGGAAGTCCTCCATCAACATGTCCATGATGGAGTTGGGCTTCAAAATATTGATGCGCTTTTTCTTCTCCACCTTATAGGCGGCCTCTGCCTCGGCGTAGAGGCGTTCAAAGTCAGCGATCCAGCCGCGGGTGGTGATCTCAAAGCCGCGGTCTTCCATACCCTCCAAGATGGTGACGGAGCGGCGCTCGTTCACCTCGCCCGAGCCTGTGCCGCCCTTGATGGTCATGGATGCACCTGCGCCATAGAGGGCCACCTTCTTCGTCTTAAGGGGCAGAGTGCCGTCGTTTTTCAACAGCACAATGCCCTCGCAGGCGGCACGGTAGGCTACCTGCAGGTTCTCTTTTTCACGTTCGGTCACTTCATTGGAATAGGATGCTTTCGTTAACAGTGACATGGGAAGCCCTCCTGTTGGTTGATTGATTCTATTTTACACGATGTTGGGCAGGATTTCCATAGGGAATTGCAGACCGCTAGGTTCGAATCGCGGTACAATCATGCTAAGCACAAAGCCCCACCCAAAGGGTGAGGCTTTCTGCTTGCAAGAGAAGTCCTAAAAGTAAAAATCAGCCCTTATGAAACGGGAAGAAACGCTTAAAGTATACCTACAGTTGCACCGATCCGTATTTCTGAATAT
>CAYTOO010000010.1:0-22475 GCA_964439545.1 uncultured Oscillospiraceae bacterium
GCAGATCAGCAGAGCCACGAACAGCGCAGGCATACCGATGGAGCAGACCTTCTCGATACCGCCGGAGACGCCGCCCAGCACGATGACCATGGTCAGGACCACGAAGATCAGACCGTAGATGATGGCCTCGACGGGGGAAGCGAGGAAGTTGCCGAACACCTCGCCGCCGGTCAGACCGTTGGTGCCGAAGCCGGCGTGGAACAGATCACCGATGTTCAGAACGGCGTACTTAATGCAGTAGCCGCCCAGGGAGCAGTAGAAGAACAGAATGAAGAACGCAGAGGCGATACCCATCCAGCCCATCCACTTAAACTTCTTGCTGACGATCTTGTAAGCGCCGACAGCGCCCTGACCGGTCTTACGACCGAGGGCCAACTCGCCCACCATGACAACGAAGCCGCAGAGGACAGCCAGCACCAGATAAATCAGCAGGAAGGTGAAGCCGCCGTTTGCGCCCATCTTGTTGGGGAAGCCCCAGATGTTGCCCAGACCCACTGCGGAGCCAACGGCAGCCATCAGGAAGCCAAAGTTGGACTTAAAGCCTTTTCTTTCCATAGTTTTCTCTCCTTTTTAAAAGTATGTTCCCCGTAGTTACAGGAAACTTTGGTAGTGTTGTCCTTGAGGAAAAAAGCAATCATTTCCCTACGGACACAACTATGGGACCATACACGCAGTATACAGGATTTACTATCGACGCGCAATTGCTAAAATTAACAAAATTTTAGCAATACTTTTTACTCTTTTAACATTCTGTGAACGAAAATAGAAATAAAATATAGATGATTTTAATGATAATAAATTAACGATATTTGAGGGTTTAAAGAAATAAAGGGGAAAATGGTTTCGTGGAGAGAAACCGTCCGCTGAGGGTGGACGAAGAAGCAAAAATATACTTGCAAACAAGTGTAAAGTGTGTTAAAGTGCCTTAGAGGCTATATTGTTATTTAAATAACGTATAGACCCTTGACAACTGAATAAAGAACAACCATTATTTCTGTCTCCATCGAAAGAGGTGGAGAGAAGGAGAAGAACATGAAAAAAGCAATTTCTCTTTTCCTGTCACTGGTAATGATCTGCGCTGTACTCTGCGCCTGCGGAGACGGCAGCGGTAATGGTGACGAAGGAAGTAACGGCTTGCAGGATGCGCGCAAGGCTGCCAACGAGATCGTTGTGGCTATCGCGCAGGACCCGGAAGACAGTCTTGACCCCCACGCAGCAGCGTCGGCAGGAACCAGAGAGGTCTTATTCAACATCTATGAGGGCTTGGTGAAAACAGGCCCTACCGGTGAATTGATCCCCGCTGTAGCAGAAAGCTACAAGGTTTCTGAGGATGGACTGGTTTATACCTTCACTTTGCGTGAGGGTGTGAAGTTCCACAATGGTGAACCCGTGACGGCGGAGGATGTGATTTACTCTCTGACTCGCTGCGCCGACAACTCGGGTGACTCTGCCCTTGTGTCGGCGTTTTCTGCTATCCGTGACCTGCAGGCTACCGATGAAAAGACGGTTACTTTCCGTCTTGAGCAGCCCAACATGGAGCTTATCTACTTCATGACGGCAGCTATTATCCCCGCCGACTCTGACAGCGCATCCTCTTATCGTCCCGGCACCGGCCCCTTCGTGCTGACGGAGCGTACCCCTCAGGAGAGCATCGTGCTGGAGCGCTTTGAGGAGTACTGGGGCGAGGCCGCAGGTGTACAGAAGGTGACCTACCGCATCTATGAGGATGCCACGGCCCTTATGATGGCCCTCAAGGGCGGCAGCGTGGATGTGTGCGCACACCTCACCTCTGCACAGACTGCACAGCTCAGTGAGCAGTTTGCTATCCTCGAGGACACTATGAACCTGGTACAGGCGGTGTATCTCAACAACGCCGTTGAGCCTTTTAACAATGTGAAAGTACGTCAGGCCATCAGCTACGCCATCGATCGTCAGATGATCATGGACGTGGTCTTTGACGGCCATGGTACTGCCGTGGGCAGCAGCATCTATCCCAAGCTGGAGCGCTACTTTATGCCCGAGCTGGTGGACTACTATGAGTATGACCCCGCCAAGGCGAAGGATCTGCTGGCACAGGCGGGTTATCCCGATGGCTTCGATATGACCATCACTGTCTCTTCCAACTATCAGCCCCATATGGACACCGCTGAGGTGGTGGTGCAGCAGCTGAGCGCCATCGGCGTCCGCGCCAAGGTGCAGCCTGTGGATGCTACCACTTGGTACTCCGAGGCCTATACCAACCGCCAGTTCCAGTCCACCATTACGGGTCTTGATGCCAAGAATGTCACCGCCCGCGCCATGCTGGAGCGCTTTGTCTCCGACAATGGCAAGAACTTTATGAACTACAATAACCCCGCATACGATACCTTGTATGAAACGGCGCTGAACGCCACAGACGAGGCAACCCAGACGGAGGCTTACAAGGCAATGGAGAAGATGCTGACGGAGGATGCCGCCAACCTGTACATTCAGGATATGGCTGACTTCGTGGCTGTCCGTCCCGACCTGCAGGGATATACCTTCTATCCCATCTATGCTCAGGACTTGGCAAAGCTCCACTATGCTGAGTAAGACCGAGTAAGTAAGATTGACTTTAGAAAGAGATGATGACCATGAAGAACATCGTAAAGAAAGTGCTGATGATGATTCTCACCATGGTCATCGTCTCTTTCTTCGCATTTTTAGCTTTCCAAATCATCCCCGGTGATCCCACCACCAAAATTTTGGGCGCGGATGCCACTGTTGAGGCAGTGGAGGCGCTGCGTGCAGAGCTTGGCCTCGACCGTCCTTTCTTTGTGCGGTATTTTGAGTGGATCACCAATGCATTGCAGGGTGATTTTGGCCGCTCCTACATTTATGATATGTCTGTAGCGGAGCTGCTGCAGGGTAAGATGACGGTGACGCTGCTGCTGACCGCCATCGCCTTTATCATGATCGTGGTGCTGTCCATCCCCATCGGTTTGGGCGTGGCCTCCTGCCGTAAGGCGTGGGTGGATCGCCTTTTCACCGTCTTTGGGCAGATCGTTATGGCAGTGCCCCCCTTCTTTATCGGTATTCTGCTGACCCTTCTGTGCGGTCTCGTGCTGCACTGGTTTAACCCCGGTACATTTATTTCTCCCGCCGATGATTTTGGCGGCAGCATTGTCTACCTTCTCTATCCCGCCTTTGCCATCGCGCTGCCCCGCGTTGCCATGACGGTAAAAATGCTGAAAAGCTCCATCGGCGGCGAGATGAACAAGGACTATGTCCGCACCGCCTTCAGCCGCGGCAATACCCGCCGCGCCACCCTCTATCGCCATGTGCTGCGCAATGCCGTTGTGCCTACGGTGGCCTTCCTCGCCATGACAGCGGCGGACATTGTGGCGGGCTCTGTCATCATTGAGCAGGTCTTTGCCATTTCCGGTATTGGCCGCCTGCTCCTTACCTCCATTTCCAACCGCGATTTCCCTGTGGTGCAGGCCATTGTGGTGATCCTGGCGCTGGTGGTGGTGTTGGTGAACTTTATCGCCGACCTTATCAACCAGCGGCTCGACCCGCGGCTGCACTTGCAGTAAGGAGGTGGGCGCTGTGTTATTGAAAAAGAGCAACACCTCTTTCCGCATCGGTCTGTGTATTGCTGCCTGCATGGCGGCTATGGCGCTGATCGGCTATGTGTGGACACCCTACGATCCCGAGATGATCGTGGGCAGCGAGAAGTTTTTAGCACCTTCTCTGCGCCATCTCTTTGGCACGGATAACTTCGGCCGCGATATTTTCTCCCGCACCATGGTGGGTATCGGTACTACCTTCTTCATCGCCGCCTGTACCGTCATTATCGGCGGTATGGTGGGCATCATCATCGGAGCCTTCACGGGCTATTTCGGCGGCGTGGTGGACGAGGTCTTGATGCGTATCAACGATGCCCTCACCGCCTTCCCCAATATTCTCATTGCCTTGGTGTTCATCGCCATGCTGGGATTTGGTAAGTACAATGTCATCTTGGCGCTGGGTGTGGCTTTCATCCCCAGCTTTGCCCGCGTGGTGCGTACGGAGTTTGCCCGTCACCGCGCTATGAACTATGTAAAATCGGCGCGACTCATGGGTGCAGGTCATCTGCGCATCATGTTCCGCCATATTCTGCCCAATACCCGCAATGTGCTGCTGCCTGCGCTGATGATCGGCTTTAATAACGCCGTCCTCGCCGAGGCCAGCATGAGTTACTTAGGCATCGGTGTCTCTGCCCCCGACATCTCCCTCGGCTATATGCTGAAGGAGGCCCAGAGCTACATGCTGACCGCGCCGTGGTATGTGCTGTGTGTCGGTTTTGTCATCGTGCTGCTGATTTTGGGTGTCAGCATGATGGGCGACGGCATGGGAAAGGGGGAGAAGTAATGCTGGAAATTCGTGATCTCCATATCCGCTTCCATGACGCTGACCATGAGGCAGTGCGCGGCATTGACCTGACGGTGGAAAAGGGCGAAATCGTGGGTCTCGTGGGCGAGAGCGGCAGCGGTAAGACTGTCACCGCTATGGTCATCTCCTCCTTGATGCCCGAGAATAAGGCATCCGTCACAGGCCAAGTGCTGCTGGACGGTGAGGACTTGCTGGCGCTGGATGAAAAGGCCATGCGCCAAAAGCAGGGCAGCGACATCTCTGTGGTGTTCCAAGAGCCTATGACCGCTATGAATCCCGTCATGCGCATTGGGCCGCAGGTGGAGGAATCCCTCCGCGTTCATACGAAACTATCGAAAGAAGAGCGCCGCGAGCGCGCGCTGCAGGCGCTGCGGGATGTAGACCTTGCCAACGTGGAAGAACTCTACAATAAGTATCCCCATCAACTCTCGGGCGGCATGCTTCAGCGTGTGATGATCGCCGCGGCAATCGTCTCCGAGCCGAAGCTTTTGCTGGCTGACGAGCCCACCACGGCATTGGATGTGACCATCCAAGCCCAGATTTTGGAGCTTTTGCAGCGGCTCAACCGCGAGCGGGGCATGTCCATCCTCTTCATCTCCCACAACCTCAACGTGGTACGTAAGCTCTGCTCCCGCGTTGCCGTGATGGAAAAAGGACTCATTGTGGAGCAGGGAGACACGGAGCAGGTGTTCCGAAATCCTCAAGCACCCTACACTCAGCGGCTCATTGCCGCCATACCGACGAGGAAAAAACTATGGTAGAAAAGGACAACGTATTGGAGGTGGAGAACCTTAACGTGTGGTATCGCAGCGGTGCCCTCAGCAAGCAGCGCACCCATGTGCTCCACGATGTGTCTTTCACCCTTGGTCGCGGCGAGATTTTAGGTCTTGTGGGCGAGAGCGGCAGCGGTAAATCCACCCTTGCCCGCGCCATCCTCGGCATGGAAAAGGATATTAGCGGCACAGTGCGCCACTATACCAAGCGGCCTCAGATGGTTTTCCAAGACCCTGCGGGCAGCCTCAATCCCTCCTTCACGGCGGGTCGTGCGCTGAGCGAACCTCTCCTTATCTACGGTAAGTACGATAAGACCGAAATTGAACGCCGTGTGCGGGAGACCCTTAAAATGGTGGGTTTGGAAGATGTTCATTATGACCGCTATCCCCATGAGCTGTCGGGCGGACAAAAGCAGCGCTTGTGCATCGCCATTGCCCTTATTCAAAAGCCTGGTCTCATCATCGCCGATGAACCTGTGTCGGCGCTGGATGTGACTATCCAAGCTCAGATTTTGCAGCTGATTGCCAAGCTGCAGCGGGAACTGGGCATCTCCTATCTCTTTATTTCCCACGACCTCAACGTGGTCTATCAGCTCTGTGATCGCTGTCTTGTGATGAAAGACGGGTACATTGTGGAGCAGGGGGATGTGGAGGAACTCTACGACAATCCCCAGCACCCCTACACCAAGGAACTGCTCCGCGCAGCAGAGTGAGGAAACATCTATGGATGCAGTATTTAAGGAAAAATTGATGGCTATGGCCAAGGATATCGAGCCTTTCGATGTCCATAATCACATCAGCGTTGTGGATGTGGACGATGGTGTGGGCGTGGTGGCGGTGGACATCCACCCCGAGTCGCTGAACGTGTGGGGCACGCCCCACGGCGGCTTGCTCTTTACCCTTTCCGATGTGGCTTGCGGCTGCGCTGTGCTGACGGTGCGCCCCGAGAGCCATGTGACCGTTACGGGCAGCATGGACTATCTGCGCCCCGCCCCTACGAAGGGCCGTGTCATCGCCACAGGCCGTGTCACCAAAATGGGCGGGAAACTTGCCTATTGCGACTCAGAACTCCGTGATGAAGAGGGCACGCTTATCGCCACGGGTCGTGCTGTCATGTGCTTCACGGGCAAGGCGATGCTATGAGGATTTTTGCCAAAAAATATAGAAAACACCACTTTTGGCTGGGTGGCCTCGTGGTGTTTTTTGTGATGTTTACCCTGCTGCGGCAGAGCCGCGGGGCGATGAACTTCCTCGCCTTCCAAGTGGTGCTGCCTGTGATGCAGGGAGTGGGACGGCTGTGCAGTGCGGTGGATTTCTCTGTTGCCGAAGCGGTCATTTTCTCCGCCATTTGGGTGGTAGTCTTTTACATCACGGTGCAGCTGCGAAAAAAGCGATTTGGGCATCTGGTGGTGACTCTTGTGGAAGTGGCAGCAACGGTACTGGCCTGCGCCTGCTTGTTATGGGGCGTATTCTATAGCGCCGATGGCTTTCAAGAGAAAACGGGTCTTACTGCCCGCGGCGGCACGGTGGAGGAACTGACCGCCGTCACCGCTTATTTCGCCCAAGGTGTCATTGAATACGCCGATGAGGTGGAGCGGGATGTGCAGGGAGTGTTCTCCGTTCCCCGCAGCGAGATCTTCGACAGTGCCGAGGATTGCTATGAGGGCGTGGTGGAATTGTTCCCCTGCCTCGAAGCAGAGGTGCTGACCCCGAAACCCCTTGTCATGTCCCGCCTTCTCAGCGCCATGGACTTCACGGGATTTTACTTCGCTTTTACTGGCGAGGCCAATTTGAATGTGGATAGCCCTGCCTGCTATCTCCCCACCACCATTTGCCATGAACTTGCCCATCAGCAGGGCTTCGCCTCGGAGCAGGAGTGCAATTTCGTGGGCATCATGGCGGCCATCACTTGTGACGACCCCGTATACAACTATTCGGGCTATCTCATGGGCTATGTGTATCTCGCCAACGCTCTCTACCGCGTTGACCGCGATGCGTGGCAATTGATTCGCAATGCCATCCCACAGGAGGCGCTCATTGATTTGCAGTATCACCGCGCCTACTGGGCGCAGTTTGAAGGCCCTGTCAAAACCGTGTCCACCACCGTCTACGATGGTTATTTAAAGGCCAACGGCCTTGAGGGTGGCATGGCGAACTACGGAACAGTGGTTGATTTACTGCTTGGGTATTTCTTGCAATAAAAAATTCCTTCGGCGCAGCCGAAGGAATTTTTTTGTTCAGTTTCTTACAGACCGGGAATACCCAGACCACCCGTAAAGGCGTTCATGGACTTGCTCATAGCATCCTCTGCCTGGCGCAGTGCCTCGTTCACGGCGCTGACCACCAAGTCCTGCAGCATCTCCACATCCTCGGGATCAACCACCTCGGGCTTGATGTTGAGAGCCTTCAGCTCCTTCTTGCCGCTGACGATAGCTTCCACAGCGCCGCCACCAACAGTAGCGGAGAAGTCGGCGTTCTCCACCTCTTCCTGTGCCTTTGCCATCTGCTGCTGCATCTGCATGATCTTCTGCTGCATCTGCTGTTGGCGCATCATCTGGCCCTGTGCGCCGCCGAAGCCGCCTCTTGCACTATAACCCTTTGCCATATTCTTATTCTCCTTATTTTATCTTAAAATTATCCAGTGTTTTGCCTTTTTGCATCAGTTCCTCCAGCGCATCAGCGGGGGGAGGGACGTCATCCCACGGAGGGGCTTCCGTCGGTGCTGTCTGTTCCACTACAGGGGCTGCCTGTACAGGAGGGGGAGGAGGTGCGGGACGAGCCGCCTTCTTCTCTGCCTTAGGGACATTGCCCACAGTGAAGGATACGCGGATCTCCTGTCCCACCTCGCGGGAGGTGACCTCTTTCAATACGGAGATAACCTCAGCCTTATCGAGGGAAGCCTTGACGAAATCGTTCTGGCAGATGACCTTCAGGTGATCACCTTCCAGTACGCCGCCGGCCATGTTGAGGAACACGCGGAGATTCACGCTCAAGCGACCCTTATATTGGTCAATGAGACGATTCCACACTTCGCTGCCGCCATTAGCGGCGGTAGATGCTGCGGGAGCTGTCGCTGCCTTTTTCACGGGTGCAGGCGCAGCCTTGGGTGCGGGTTCTTCGGGGATGTCAAACACACGCTCGCCGTATTCCTCGACCATGGGAGGCTCATCGTAGCGGGTCTCCACGGGGATGCCCACCACGGGTGCTTTCTGCACCGCAGGAGCTACTGCAACGGGTGCGTTCTGCACGGTGCTGACGGTGGGCTTTGCCACCACGCCACCTGCTTCCAGCGCGGCAATGCGGGCATTCAGTGCCCCAAGGTCGCCGCACAGGCTCTCATCACACAGCCGTAGGAGGCAGAGTTCTGCATCGGTGCGGGGGCGAGTGCTGTCGCCCAGCGCGGCGCAGCAGCGCTGCAGCGTGTCGGTCATGTAGAGGAAACGCTGCAAGGGCGCAGTGTCCGTCAGTTCTCTCAGCGTTTTCGTATCGTATAGACCCGTCAGCAGTGCCTTCGCCCCATCGGGTGCGGCCTTCATCATGGTCAGCTCGCGGCTCAAGTCGCTCAGCTCACCGAGGAGTGCCGCCACATCTTTGCCATCGCGGTAGAGCTTATCAAAGAGGGTCAAGGCATCGGTGGCGCGGCGGTCGAGAGCGCAGCCCATCAGCTGCATCGTCTGCACGCTACCTGCGAGACCCAGCACCTGCAGCACAGCGGCGCTATCCACCGTTGCGCCTGCAGCGCGGCACTGGTCCAGCAAGGAAAGGGCATCGCGCAGTGCGCCATTTGCCATGCGGGACAGCAGCTCTGCGCCGTCGGCGGTGAGGGTGATGCCCTCAGCCTCGGCGATGGTCAACAGCTGGCGCTCCATATCCCGCGGCAGGATGCGCTTGAAGGCGAACCGCTGGCAGCGGGAGAGAATGGTGGCGGGGACTTTATGCAGCTCCGTGGTGGCGAGAATGAAGAGCAGATGGGCAGGAGGCTCTTCCAAGATTTTGAGAAGGGCATTGAATGCCTCGCGGGTCAGCATGTGTACCTCGTCGATGATGTACACGCGCTTGCGGAGGACGGCGGGAGTGTAGATGGCCTCTTCACGCAGTGCGCGGACATAGTCCACGCCGCTGTTGGAGGCGGCGTCCAGCTCCGTCACGTCCAGCGCTGTGGCGCTGTCGATGGCGCGGCAGGACTCACACTGACAGCAGGGTGCGCCGTCAATGGGGCTTTCGCAGTTGACCGCCTTGGCGAGGATGCGGGCGCAGGTGGTCTTACCTGTGCCACGGGTGCCTGTGAAGAGATAGGCGTGAGAAGTGTGCCCCGTCGCCACCTGACGGCGCAGGGTATCGGTAATGTGGGCTTGTCCCACCACCTCGTCAAAGGTGCGGGGTCGCCATTTGCGGTACAAAGCCTGATACACGGGTGACACCTCCCTGCGTGAAAATAAAGAAAATGAGTCCTCCACACACGGCTACAGAACCGGCACCCTCGCGGCACATGGTGATCCCTCTTAATGCTGCTCGGTTCCCCGCCTGACATGATTCGTGGGCATCCATTGCGCGAGACCGGCTCCGCAGCCGTCTGCGGAGGACTCTTTCCCTATTCTACACCAAAACTTTCATCTTGGCAACCATGAGTTTTCCCCAATAGGCTTGCTTTTTTGCAAAAAAAGTTTATGATATAAGTGATAAATTCTGCGCGGACATCACCGCGCTTGCAAAGAAGGGTTAACTATGACAAAAATCGATATTATTTCCGGTTTCTTGGGTGCAGGTAAGACCACCCTCATTAAGAAACTGCTGAAGGAGGCCTTTGAGGGCGAGAAACTGGTACTCATTGAAAATGAGTTCGGCGAGATCAGCATTGACGGCGGCTTTTTGAAGGAGAGCGGCGTGCAGGTATCGGAGATGTCCTCCGGCTGCATCTGCTGCTCCCTGGTGGGCGACTTCGCCACGGCGCTGAAAGATGTGAAAAAGCAGTTCTCCCCCGATCGCATCCTCATTGAGCCCTCCGGCGTGGGTAAGCTCAGCGATGTGATCGCAGCGGTGGAAAAGACGGTGGCTGAGGAGAGCGACATATGCCTCAATAGCTACACCACCGTGGCCGACGGCGTGAAGGTGAAGATCTTTATGAAGAACTTCGGCGAGTTCTATAACGATCAGATCGAGGCCGCAGGTACCATCATCCTCTCCCGCACCCAGAAGCTCTCTCAGGAGAAGCTGGAGACGGCGGTTGCCCTGCTCCGTGAGAAGAACGGCGAGGCCGCCATTATCACCACCCCTTGGGACGAACTGGACGGCAAGACCATCCTCACTGCCATCGAGAAGGTGTCTATGGCAGAGAAGATGATGGAGGAGATGCACGAGCATCACCATCATCATGAGCATCACCATCACGAGGACGAGTGCGATGATCCCGATTGCTGCTGCCATGAGCATCACCATGAGCATGACCACGAGCATCATCACGATTACGACCACCATGAGCATCATCACCATGACGAGCATTGCCATGATCACGACCATGACCATGACCATGAGCACCATCATCACCATCACCATGATGACGAGTGCGATGATCCCCACTGCTGCTGCCACGACCACGATCACCATCACCATCACGCCGACGAGGTGTTCACCTCCTGGGGCGTGGAGACAGTGAAGGTGTTCTCCGAGAAGCAGCTGGAGACTATCCTTGAGGCACTGGACGGCGGCGAGTACGGCTCTGTTCTCCGCGCCAAGGGCATTGTCCCCGCCGAGGGTGGCAAGTGGCTGCACTTCGACTACGTGCCCGAGGAGCATGAGGTGCGTTTCGGCGCTGCCGATTACACCGGCCGCCTCTGCGTTATCGGCGCTGAGCTGAAAGAAGATAAGCTGGCCAAGCTATTTGCTCTGTAAGAGGTGACACTATGGATATTCCTGTTTATCTCATTGCCGGATTTTTAGATGCCGGCAAGACCGAGTTTATTACCGGCATTTTGCAGGACGGCTTTGCCCGTGAGGATCGCACCCTGCTCCTTATCTGCGAGGAGGGCGAGAACGAGTATCCCGCCGCTGCGCTGGGCAATGTCTTCACCTATAAGATCGAAGACCCCGAGGAGATGACCCCAGAGCTTTTCAAAAAGCTGGAAAAGCAGTATAAGCCCAAACAGGTCATCATTGAGTATAACGGTATGTGGGCTATTGAGCCTCTGTACCGCAATGGACTGCCTGCCAACTGGATCCTCTATCAGATCATGACGCTGGTGGATGCCACTACTTTCGAGATGTATGTCAAGAACATGGGTCAGCTGATGATGGAGAAGATCATGAACGCCGATTTGCTGATCTTCAACCGCTGCGATGCCGAGCTCCGCGCCATGCTGCGCTCCCGCAATGTCCGCATGGTAAACCGCCGCGCCGACATCTATCTGGAGAACGCCGACGGCACCAGCGAGGAGTACGTCACCGAGGATATGGCGCCTTTCGACCTGTCCGGCGGTCACCTGGATGTGCCTGACGAGGACTATGGCGTGTGGTATGTGGACTTGATGGACAACACCCGCCGCTATGACGGCATCACCGTGAAGTTCAAAGCCATCATGTGCCACTCCAAGAAGTTCAAGGGCGTTCACTGCCCCGGTCGTTTCGCCATGGTCTGCTGTGAGGACGACATGCAGTTCCTCGCCTTGGTCTGCCGCGGCGAGGGCTTGGTGAAGTTCAAAGACCGCGAGTGGGTGGAGCTGACCGCCACCGTGAAGAAGGAAGTGTGCGATGCCTATCAGGGCGAAGGCCCTGTCCTCTACGTGACGGACATCCACAAATGCGACAAGCCCAAAGATGAAGTCGTGAGCTTTTAAATAGCAAAAAGACGGGGCAGCTGCTCCGTCTTTTTTGTTGGAGAAAAAGTCACACGGGAAAAGCGATAAAAATTTTGATTTTTCAGACGTATTTTGTTCTGTTTTAGGCATCCTACCGCCTCTTTTTTGTATTGCTTGACAGGTTGTCGCCCGATTTGCTACAGTTGTACTGTAATAGCACTACAGTGACCTATCACAACATGCTTAAAAGGAGGAATCGTGATGAAAAAGTTTTTGGCACTGCTCTTAGCAATGGCGATGATTCTGGCGTTTTTGACCGCTTGCGGCGGAGATACTACCCCTTCCGAGGATCCCGATGCCGCGCCTTCTGAAGTTACGGATACTTCGGATACGCAGGACACCCCTTCCGATGAGGAAGAAGTGACCTATACCTTTGAAGGCGCCGGTATCTTCGACGACGTGGCAGATGTGCCCGATGCCTACAAGGAGCCCGCCACGCAGCAGGGTAGAGTAGAGCAGGTCTCCTATACCTACAACGGCGAGGAGAAGTATTTTCTCATCTATCTGCCCTATGGCTATGACTCCGGCACCGAGAGCTATAACGTCCTGTACGTGAGCCATGGCGGCGGTGGCGGCAAACCGGAGACCTTCTTGAAGACGGATTCTGCTACTGCGCTGCAGTGCACCATCGACAATATGATTGAAAAGGGCGAGATTGCACCCTTCATTCTGGTTGCCCCCTCTTGGAAGACCTCGGCATTTTCTGTGGAAGGTTCCTATGATGACAGCACCGCCATGACGGAGGATTTTGCAAAGAACGAGCTGCGTCAGCACGTGGTGGCAACGGTGGATGGCAACTATCGCACCAATGCTACCCGCGAGGGCAGAGCTTTCGGTGGCTTCTCTATGGGCGGCGTGACCACGTGGTTTACCTTTATGAACGCCATGGACACCTTTAAGTACTTCGTCCCCATGAGCGGCGATTGCTGGGCTGTTGAGCATACCGGCGGTGCTACTAAGTCTGTGGAAACAGCCGAGGCTCTTGCCAAGGCGGTTACCGATCAGGGGTATACTGCCGAGGACTTTAAGGTGTATACCTTCACCGGTGCTGGCGATTATGCGTTGGATAATTTGGCACCTCAGATTTACGCCATGCAGGATAACGACATGTTTGTCTTTGGCGAAAATGCCTTCTTTGGTCTCCATCCCTCTGCTACCCACGGCGACCCCATTGCAAGAATTTATCTCTTCTATGTGCTGCCCATGCTGTGGAGCGAATGATAAAAATATACAGGTGAAACAAAAACAGCTGCCCATCGGGCAGCTGTTTTTATGTTTTTTCGTCCTTGATATATTTCATAATGTCGCCCACTTGGCAATCTAAAATGCGGCAAAAGGTGTCGATGGTGTTGGTGCTGACGCTCTCATTTCGCTTTAAGCGGGTGATCTGTGCGGGGCTGATGTGATGCTTCTTAATGAGTGCATATTGCGAAATCCCCTTTTCTTTCATTACATTCCACAGATTATCGTAAGAAATCATCTGCCCCACCTCACTTTCTACTTGCATATTAACCGCAAAAGGTATATATTACTATTAACCAATATCGGTTAATATTACAAATAGAGGAGGAGAAAATACAATGAAAAGAGTTTTTATCTGGGCTTTGGTGTTGATTATGGTATGCTCACTGTGCGCTTGTGGAGGAGGCGGTGGTAGCAAATATACGATATATGCTAACGATGGCACGACAGCCTCGTTAAGTGCAAAGCAGCTGCTGAAGGTTCACGACACGGATGGTCGGCAGTGGGAAAACTATATGGGGGCAAAAGTCGAAGGAAGCGGAAAGGTTACCGATATTTCTGCTGGAGACGATCCGTTTTATGCTACTCAATCAACAGTAATTACAAATCTTGACGGAACTAAAACAGAAAAGAAGTTTAAATATGTCACAGTTGAAATTGATAACAGTACGATATTGTTAACTCGCCAAGAAACTTCGGATGATATTTATGTTGGAGATACTGTTTCGTTTGAGGGTGTAATTGAAACTGGAAAGACTGATATGTATTTGCTTGTTAACTGTTGTGGAAATACGGACTACGACAATCCGGAATTGCATATCTTTGTGAAATAAGGAGAGTAAAGAAAAAGCAACTTTTGGGACTTTAACACACAAGCAAAAAAGCTTCGCCCTGCGGCGAAGCTTTTTTGCTTTGATAATTCTTTATGACCTCGCGCAGATTACAGCACGAGAGAGGGTGCGGTGTAGACGCGGGCGGCGTACTCCTGATCGAGGAGATACAAACCGCGGGGATCGCCGCCAAAGAGCTTGTAGCGGCTGATCATGGAGTCGGCGTTGTCCTCCTCCTCGGCCTGCTCCTTCACGAACCAATCCAAGAACTGCATGGTGCGGAAGTCCTTGGCCTCATAAGCCTCGTGATAGAGGTCGTTAATGAGGGAGGTGACATAGCGCTCATGCTCGGCGGCAGCCACCAGAGGATCAATGACGTTAGCATACACTTTGTCGGGCTTTGCGATGGCCTCGAGGGTGATCTTTACATTGTTCTGCTGCATATACTGCATAAACAGCAATGCGTGGTCGCGCTCTTCCTGTGCCTGAATGTTATAGTAGTTGGCATAGCCGTCCAGATCCAAGTCATCATAGAAGTTGGACATATCGAGGTACAGGTATGCGCTGTAGAATTCCTTATTGACCTGCTGATTCAGCAGAGCGGCGATCTTATCGTTCATAGTGTTTCTCCCTTCCCTATGTCGATTCGTGGATAAGGGTCATCGGCTCTATGAGCCGACGACCCTTTCTTTCGTCGGTGAAGACGTTGGATACTTTTTTAATTAGCCGAAGTAACGAGCCAGCAGACCCTCGAAAGCCTTACCATGACGAGCCTCGTCACGAGCCATCTCGTGGACGGTGTCGTGGATGGCATCCAGATTCCACTGCTTAGCCAGCTTGGCCAGCTCGAACTTGCCCAGAGTTGCGCCGTTCTCAGCGTCGACACGCATCTCCAGATTCTTCTTGGTGGAGGCGGTCACCACCTCGCCCAGCAGCTCTGCGAACTTAGCAGCGTGCTCGGCCTCTTCTAGAGCGGCCTTCTCCCAGTACAGACCGATCTCGGGATAACCCTCACGGTGTGCAACGCGGGACATAGCCAGATACATACCGACCTCAGAGCACTCGCCCTCGAAGTTGGCACGCAGATCGCAGATGATCTGCTCACGAACCTCAGCGGGGACATCCTCGCCGAAGACCTTACCAACGCCGACTACATGCTCAGCAGCCCAAGTACGCTCGGCAGCCTGCTCAAAGAACTTCTCACCGGCAACGTGGCAAACGGGGCACTCGGAAGGAGCAACTTCACCTTCATGAACATAACCGCAAACAGGGCAGACCCACTTCTTCATAATAATTTCCTCCATTTAAATAATTTTATTTTTGTTTCTGTTTTTTTATTGTTCGTCCCCTCGCCAAAGAGAACGAGTGATTACTTAGTTTTTTGCTGTCGCTTCTAAACATTCGTTGCAGCAGCCGTAGAAGGTCACGCTGCAGCCTTCGCTTTTTCCCACCATCGCCATGTTGGGGACAGCTACCTCCACGGCGGGGAGATCGGACACCTTACCGCAGCTGCGGCAGATGAAATGGGAGTGCGGCATCGTGTCGCCATCGTAGCGCTCCTGACCATCCACATTCCCCACGGCGAGAACTACGCCGTCTTCGCGGAACCGAGCTAAGTTACGGTACACCGTTGCCAGCGACAGATCGGGAATCTGAGGCTTTAGCATGGTGTAGACCCACTCGGCAGAGGGGTGACAGTCGGTGGAGCGGATGCACTCCAGAATCGCTTGGCGTTTGGGACTGTGTCTTGTAACCTTTTCCATTCTCGCCTCCTTTCTTAACGATAATGATTATCGATTGCATTTGTATAGTATCATACTGGATACGGTTTGTCAAGTATCTTTTTAAAAAATTTTAGAGAAATTTTTAGGGAGGGAAAAGAGCAGAAAAAAGCCGCCCCGAAGGGCGGCTTTTCACTATTTAAATATAGAGTAGACTTACTCAGCCTCGGCCATGGCCTTAGCCTCAGCGATGGCCTTCTCCTGTGCGGCAGCGGGGCAATCCTCGTAACGCACGAAAGCGAAGGTGAACTGACCGCGGGACTGGGTCATGGAGCGCAGGTCGATGGCGTAAGAGGTCATCTCAGCCATGGGCACCTCGGCCTCCAGCACGGTCTCGCCGTCGCTGGTGGGGTTCATGCCCATCACGCGGCCGCGACGCTTGTTCAGATCGCCCATAACATCGCCCACGAAGTTATCGGGGATGGTGACCTTCAGCTCACCAATGGGCTCCATCAGCACGGGCTTAGCCTCGGGCAGAGCATCCTTGAATGCCAGACCTGCAGCCAGCTGGAAGGCGATATCGGAGGAGTCAACGGGGTGGTAAGAACCGTCGGTCAGGGTGGCCTTCAGGAACACCACGGGATAGCCGGCCAGAACACCGTTCAGGCAGCACTTACGCAGACCCTTCTCAACAGCGGGGAAGTAGTTCTTGGGCACGGAGCCGCCGAACACTGCCTCTTCGAAGATCATATCTTCCTGCTCACTCTGGGGCTCGAAGACGATCACGACGTCACCGAACTGGCCGGAACCGCCGGTCTGCTTCTTATAACGACCACGCTTCTCAACACGGCTGCGGATCTTCTCACGATAGGGAACACGGGGAGTGGCCAGCTCGGTATCCACGCCGAAACGGGACTTCAGCTTAGCGCACAGCACGTCGATCTGGATATCACCGGCGCCGGAGATGACGGTCTGGTGAGTCTCAGCGTTGTTGGTGACGTGGAAGGTGGGATCCTCTTCGTTCAGCTTGTTGAGACCGGTACCCATCTTCTCGATCTCCTGCTTGACCTTGGGAGCGATAGCGCGCTCATAGCAGGTGGGAGCATACTCGATAGCAGCCAGCTTCACAACGTGCTTGGGCTCGCACAGAGTATCGCCGGTCTTGACCTTATCCATCTTACCGATGGCAGCGATATCACCGCAGCAGATCTCCTTGACTTCCTCGGTCTTCTTACCCTTGATGGAGTACAGACGACCCAGCTTCTCGGTGTTGCCGGTGGTGACATTGTACAGAGCCATATCGCCGGTGACCTTGCCGCGAACGACCTTGATCATGGAGAACTTACCATACTGGTCGGAGATGGTCTTAAAGACGATAGCAGCGGTAGTGCCATTGGGATCGAAAGCGACCTCGACAGCATTGCCGTCATCATCAACAGCCTTCTCAGCGGGCATATCGGTAGCCACGGGGCACAGATCAACGATGGTCTGCATCAGCATGTCAACACCCAGACCGGTGACGGCGGAGCCGCACATGACGGGGCAGATGCTGCCGTCGCGGACACCGATCTTCAGACCCTTGGCCATATCGGCAGCGGACAGCTCCATGGTGTCGAAGAACTTCTCCATCAGCTCCTCGTCGGCACCGGCGGCGGTCTCCATCAGCTCAGCGCGGAGAGTCTCGACCTCGTCAGCCAGATCGGCGGGAACAGGGCACTCAACAGCCTTGCCGCCCTTGACCTCGTAGGCTTTGTTGTGCAGCAGGTCAACGATAGCGGTCACAGCCTTGTTGGCGCTGACCACGGGCACCACGATGGGGGCGATGGCCTGACCGAACTTGGCGCGGATAGCCTCCAGGCAGGAGGGATAATCGCTGTTATCTTCCTCGGTGCGGTTGATGAAGATCATGCGGGGCTTCTTACCCAGCATTTTCCAGTTACGCTCCATACCGACGGACAGACCGTCCTTGGCAGCGCCAACCAGCACGGCGCACTCAGCGGCGCGGACAGCGCACAGAGCTTCACCGGCGAAGTCGAAGTTGCCGGGTGCGTCCATGACGTTGATCTTCACGTTCTTATACATGACGGGGGCAAAAGCCAGAGAGATAGAAATCTGGCGCTTGATCTCTTCGGGATCATAGTCGCAGACGGTGTTGCCGTCGGCGGGCTTGCCCAGGCGATCGCTGCCCTTGGTCATAAAGAGCATATGCTCAGCAAGAGAGGTCTTGCCGGAGCCGCCGTGACCGAGCAGAGCGATATTGCGAATGTCATTAGCAGTCATAGTGTGTGTTCTCCCTTCAAATTGTATCAGCACGGGTGTTTTTCGCCGTGCAAAATGCTCAACAAATTGAGTATAGCGTATTTCTTTTCGTCTGGCAACTGTCTTTTTTCTTTTTTGTATTGTTTTATCGCCAACGAAAGAGGAAATTCGGCGTTTTTAACAAGAAAACGTGTCTGTTTTCGGTCAAAACAACATTGGGAATCAGAAATATTTCACCAAGCCGCTCAGCAGCAGTGTAGGCAGCAGCCAAACAAGGAGGAATGCCAGCATATAAACCGGCTCCAGCGCCGAGAAACTGCCTGCGGAGGTGAGGTAATAGCTGAGGAAAAGACCCAGTGCCGCAGCGATGATGGACAACACCGTCCCGCGGCGTACCGCAGCAACCAAACGCCTTGCGCCGATGACCGTTTCCACCAACGGCAGCATGCCTTGGCGGTAGAGTGCGGCGTAGGGTTTTTCGCCCTTTTGGTGGGCGAGGTCGGAGAAGGCCAGGCGGGCCGAAACGGTGGGGTAAACGCAGCGGCAATCCACGCCGAACTTCCGCTTAATAAGTCCCGGTGTCACGTTAGAACTGCGCACTGCCAGCACGGGACGAATGTGGTTGCGGCGCAGGGCACGCAATGCCCACCCAGCGTTGCGGGAGGGGCGGTACTTGATGACGAAGATGGCGCACAACACACCGTCCACCGCCAAAAATACGCCTGTCTGCAGTTTCAAATCATGGGGCAGAGAAATCTTTTGGCTGCGCATGAAGTAGGCGCTGCCCATGGCCACTGTTTCTCCATGGATGGTGGCGATCACGCCGCCTTCTTCCAAGAAATGCAGGTCATTGACCTTCGTCATAAACCCGCCCTCAGCCAACAGCTGCTGACGGAACAGGGGAGTCAAAGGACTCTGTGCGGCCTCTGCCATGGAGGCGGCGTAGGACATCATCCGCAGCCGCTCCTCGCCATAGAGCTTATAGCCGTTGAAGGCCACCGCACCTGCGGGGAAAAGGTCATCCTCCGTCACCAACAGGCGGCGGGGAAGAGCGACAGCTTTTGCTCCGGCAAAGCCTGCCAAAGCACTGCCGCAGCGACCTAAGCGGTGCTGCAAAATGCTCATGGGCAATGCCGCGCACAGGGGCATACTGATGGGTAAGGCTGTAATCAAATGTGCCGACCACACCCACAAAAACCGCTCCATCTGCTCCCCTGTCAAACACACCACGGCGGCAAGAACGGTAGCCACGCTTAAGAGGAGGGGCACAAGATAATTCTGCACGCTGCTGGCGCTGTCGGGCACATCCCACAGGTGGAAAAAGCCTGCGATCACGCCCTTTTGTCGGCATATGCCCGCCTCGGTGGGGGAGACCACCGTTTCCGGCACGTCACCCAGCGCCACAAGGCGGAAGGCATCACGCCGTGCGCGGCTGTGGAAGAAGCGACCCCACAAGGTGAAGGATAGCACCGCCGCAGCAGGGGCTGCCAGCGGGGAGACATCGCAGGGAGCGAGTGCATCGTAGGCGCAGGATGCCAGCGTTACTACCGTCAATACCAGAGCGGCCAATTCATAGGAAAAGCGGCGTTTCTTGATTTGCTGCACACCATAGCGCCACGCGGGCATGGCGATAAGTGCGGCTATCAGCAGCAAGCCACCCCATACAGCACCGCGGAGGAAAGGGAGCATCTCAAAGAAAGGGGCGAGATAACCCAACTTCTCCACCACTGCCAGTGCCGCGAGAAGTACTGTGGGCACAAGTGACCACGCGGCGCTGCGGCGGAGGCGAATGGCGGTGCGGCGCTCAATACGCAGTGCATCATCGCTGTCGGGCTCGGGTTCCAGAACTTCCTCTGCTTGGGGCAGAGGCCCGGTGACCCACAGTTGCTCTGTATCCTGGGACACCCGCCTATCACGGCGGGAGAAAAGGGCGGAGAATCGCTCCTTCAGTGTAGGAGGCTCAGCGAGGATACCGTCCTCGTACTCTGCCATCACTGCATCCACCGTGTCCTGCATCACATCCTTGAGGGACACTCTGTCGGGGGGGCGTTCCGCCGTCTTTTTCGGCGGCGCATCCTCAACGGGGGGAGCTACAGGCGGGGGAGGTGGCGTAGGCTCGGCAACAGGGGACGGCGGTGCTGCCTTTTTTTCTACAGGTGCAGCCTTTTCCGCGGGCGCAGCCTCTTTTTGGGCAGGCTTCGCCCCGCCGGAGCCAAACTCAGCGAGAATATCTTCCAGCGAATATATTTGGTTGTCCTCATAGCGGGACACCGATTTAACCTCTCTGGCGCACGGCCTCGTACAGCAGCACGGAGGCGGCGGCAGAGGCGTTGAGGGAGGAGATACGACCCTTCATGGGGATGGAGACGAGGAAGTCGCAGTTCTCCGACACAAGGCGGCTCATGCCATCGCCCTCAGAGCCGATGACGATGGCGGCAGCGGACTTGAGGTCGGCATCATAGAGATTGGTGGAGGCATCGGCAGCCGTGCCGAAGATCCACACGCCCTGCTTCTTCAGCTCCTTGATGGTGGAGGAGAGGTTGGCCACACGGGCAACAGGCATATAGCTGACAGCACCGGCAGAGGTCTTGGCAACAATGGCGGTGAGACCTGCGCTGCGGCGCTTGGGGATAATGATGCCGTGAGCGCCTGCGCACTCGGCGGTACGGATGATCGCGCCCAAGTTATGGGGGTCGGAGATCTCATCGCAGATGACCAGCAGGGGCGCTTCCCCCTTGTCGGCAGCGGCGGCGAGGATATCCTCCACGGTGGCGTACTCGCGGACGGCGGCGAGGGCGATCACGCCTTGATGGGCGTGGGTGCGGGACATGTTGTCCAGCTTGCGGCGGTCGGCCTCCACTACCACGATGCCTGCGGCGCGAGCTTTGGAGGCAATGTGGCCCAAGGTCTTGTCCGTCTCGCCCTTGGCGAGATAAATTTTGTCGATGGCGGTCTCGGAGCGCAGTGCCTCGATTACCGCGTTGCGGCCTTCGATAATACCGTCTGCCTCGGCTTCCAGGAAGGATTTACCGTTGAACTGTTCTTTCATATCATGTACCTCAAATTTAAGTATTTACAAATCTCAATAGCCTCTCTCAAAGCCCAAATACCGCGTGCCTTGGAAGGTCAGCTGACCGCGGTCACCTTCCACCAACAGCGCGTAGTCGTTACTCTTCACATGGAACTCCATGCGGTCACCGCTGGCCACCTCAAAGGTGAGATAATAGCTGGTGGAGGAGTGGTGGTGATGGTGTTCTCCGCCGTGGTGATGGTGGGAGACATGGGTGCGCTTGGCTACCAGCGTGGCCTCCACCGTCAAGCGGGGAGAGTTGTTGTTTTTATTCCACTGCCCGATCCCGCGCACGGCGGTTGCAATAAACATGCCGATGACAAACAAAAACACAACGCCGAACAACAGCTGAAACATGCCAAAGCCCATCATGCCAAACCTTCCTTTGCCTTCATTCAAACGGGACACATACCAATACAGCATCCAGTATACCATAGATTCTCATCAAGATAAAGTGGTCATTCATAGAAATTTTACAGGGTAAATGGCCTTCCGTGGCTTGAGGTCGACATGAAAATATGTTATACTAGGCGGCGAACCATATAAAAGGAGGACACTATGTCCGATTACAACAAGAAAAACAACAAGAATAATAAGAACAGCAAGAATAACCCCCGCTTGAAGGGTATTTTGACCCTCGTGGCGTGGGCTGTGGTGCTGACGGTCATTTTGAACTACATGTCCGCCTACTCCGGCAATGCTGCCAATGCCTCCACCTCCCATGAGGTGCGCTACAGCGAGTTTGTAGACATGGTGGAAGTGGGTAAGGTGGAAGAAGTCCTCTTTAAGGACGAGACCATCTACATCACCCCTGTGGATGGCTATGTCTATACCGATGACGAGGGGGAGAAGTACACCCACAGTGAAGAGTCGAAAATCATGCTCTACACCGCTGAGCTGTACGATGCCTCCCTCCTGCCTTTGCTGGAGACGGCAGGCGTGAAGTACTCGGGCTATTATAAGGCGCAGATGAGCCCTGTGATGGAGTTCATGGTGAACTTCATCCTGCCCACGGTGCTGATGGTGGCCATGTTCATGCTTTTGATGCGTTTCCTCAGCCGCAGCGGCGGTGGTATGGGCGGCATCGGCAATGTGGGTAAGTCCAACGCCAAGGTCTATATGGAGAAGTCCACCGGTGTCACCTTTAAGGATGTTGCCGGACAGGACGAGGCCAAGGAGAGCTTGGAGGAGATCATCGACTTCCTCCACAATCCCGGAAAGTATACCGCCATCGGCGCAAAGCTGCCTAAGGGCGCGCTGCTGGTTGGCTCTCCCGGTACAGGTAAGACACTCCTTGCCAAAGCGGTGGCAGGTGAGGCAGGCGTGCCTTTCTTCTC
>CAYTOO010000010.1:22485-30876 GCA_964439545.1 uncultured Oscillospiraceae bacterium
TATCTCCGGTTCTGACTTCGTGGAGATGTTCGTGGGCGTTGGCGCCAGCCGCGTGAGAGACCTCTTTAAGGAGGCCGCCAAGGTCGCTCCCTGTATCATTTTCATTGACGAGATCGACACCATCGGTAAGACCCGTGACTCCGGTCGCTTCGGCGGCAACGATGAGCGTGAGCAGACGTTGAACCAGCTGCTGGCGGAGCTTGACGGCTTCGACCCCTCCAAGGGTGTCATCGTCCTCGGTGCTACCAACCGTCCCGAGGTGCTGGATAAGGCGCTGCTGCGTCCCGGTCGTTTCGACCGCCGCATCACCGTGGATCGTCCCAACTTCGCAGGTCGTTTGGCTACGCTGCAGGTACACACCCGCGGCATCCACTTGGCAGAGGATGTGGACTTGGAGAAGATCGCACAGGCCACCGCCGGTACGGTGGGTGCTGACCTTGCCAATCTGGTCAACGAAGCTGCCCTCCGCGCCGTCCGCAAGGGTCGCCGCGCTGTGAATCAGGAGGACTTGCTTGTCTCCTTTGAGCTGGTGATCGCAGGTGCCGAGAAGAAGGGCACTGTCATCACCGAGGAGGAAAAGCGCATCATCGCTTATCACGAGGTGGGTCATGCCTTGGTGGCTGCCAAGCAGAAGAACGCACAGCCCGTGTCCAAGATCACCATCGTGCCCCATACACAGGGCGCACTGGGTTATACCCTCCACCTCCCCGAGGAGGAGAAGTTCCTTATGTCCCGGGAGGATATTATGGCAGAGATCCGCACACTGCTGGCAGGTCGCTCTGCCGAGGAAGTGGTGTGCAACACCGCCACCTCCGGTGCTGCCAACGACATCGAGCGTGCCACGGAGCTTGCCCGCAGCATGGTGGCTCGTTTCGGTATGTGCGATGAGTTCGACATGATGGCGCTGGGTACTGTCCATAACCAGTACCTTGACGGCACGTATTCCATGTCCTGCGCACAGGAGACTTACGCTGCCGCTGACCGCGAGACCATCCGCATCCTCCGTCAGTGCCACAGTGATGCCAAGAATATCCTTACGGAGAACCGCGAGCTGCTGGATAAGATCGCGGCATACCTCCTCAAGAAGGAGACCATCACCGGTCAGGAGATGATGGCTATTATCGAGGGCCGCGACCCCGAACTGGTGGATAACTACGGTGTGGGCAAGCAGCCCCAGCATCAGTTCCGCCCCAGTACTCCCGATGTGATCGAGCCTCCCGCCAAGCACATCAATATCATTTCCGAGCCCATCCCCATGCCTGAGGAGGTAGTGGAGAGTGAGGCTGCTTCCGAAGAGGTTGAAGCCCCTGCTGAGAGCGAGGAAAAGTCCGAATAAACGCTAAAAATCCCACCTCAACGAGGTGGGATTTTTGATTGTCATTATCTTTTACGCATCGCCCAAGCGGCGGCAGAGCATGGGGATCGTCCGCTCAAACTCCACGCCGTACCATACGGAATTGGGGGAGGTGCGGGTCACGTGGATGGTCTCCTGGGTGTAATCCACAGCCAGTTTCAAAGAATCCTCAAGGCTGAGGTCGCGCATCAAGCCGCCCAGCACCACGGAGGAGAACAGGTCACCCGTACCGTGGTAGGAAGCAGGCTCGCGGCGGTTATAATAGGAGAAGAACTCGCCCGTTGCGCTGTCATAGGCCATGCAGCCCAACAGGTCTTTGTCGAAGGAAACGCCCGTCAGCACGACTTTCTTTGCGCCCAAGGCCGCCACTGCCTTCAAAAGGTCGTGGATGTATGCCTCGTCATACTCCTCGCGGAACTCGCGGCCTGTCATCATGCAGGCCTCGGTAATGTTGGGCACAGTGATGTCGGCGCGAGCCACCACTTTCGCCATCTCGGCGGGGAACTCGGGGCCAAAGGCGGGGTAGAGCTTGCCGTGGTCAGCCATAGCAGGGTCAACGTAGACGAGGGTGTTCTCCTCCGTGAGAGTGTCAATGACCTCCAGCACCGTGGCAACCTGCTCAGCCGAGGCGAGATAGCCCGTATACACCGCATCAAAATGCACCTGCTGGCTCTTCCAGTGGCGGGCGATGGGCAGCAGTTCATCGCTGAGGTCGGCGCAGGTAAAGTCGGGGAACATGGTGTGGGTACTCAGCACCGCCGTAGGCATAATGCCGCACTCCACGCCCATAGCGGACAGCACAGGCAGCGCCACCGTCAGTGAGCAGCGACCGATGCAGGAAATATCTTGAATACTGGCAATACGTTTCATAGGAGTTACCTCGCCTTCATTTCCATTGGATGTGCCTAGTATATATGGCTGGTGGGTCTATGAAAATGACCAGTTTTGTGCTTGTTGATAATACCAGTTGTAGAGAAAAAGGCATTGCGAAACGGTGAGCGGTGTGGTAGAATAGCGGAGTACAATTTGATATGCGGGTATGGTGGAATTGGCAGACGCGCAGGATTTAGGTTCCTGTACCAATGGTGTGTGGGTTCAAGTCCCACTACCCGCACCACACAAGGATGTCAAATTTAGTTGGCATCCTTTTAATTTTATCCAATAGTAAACGTAAAAACACTTTTTATTTCTCTACACTTGTGATAAACTGGCAAAAACAAATTATTTTGTAGCGCAAAATGCGACCATTGTTAGAGGTAGATTAAACATGTATTTTGCAAACGACACATACGGAAAAAGAATTCATATTGACGAGGCTGATAATCGAAAAAAATATGTGTGCCCGGCTTGTAAAAATCCCGTGATTCAAAAATGCGGCAAGGTTGTAGCACATCACTTTGCACATAGGACAAAGGAAAACTGTGATCCATGGTACTCGAAAAAGATGTCTTCTTGGCATAGAGAGATGCAAAATCTATTTCCTCGCCATTGCCAAGAAGTAGTTGTCCGCGATGACGAACATGACAAGTATCATATTGCCGATGTAGTGTTCAACAATGGAACCAAATCCTATGTTGTCGAGTTCCAACATAGCACGATCTCGTATGCTGATTTTGTTGGTCGCACGAATTTTTATATAAATCAGGGATATGGAGTAATTTGGATATTCGACTTCTGCGATTTGTATCTCAATGAAATAAAAAGAACAAAAGCGAAAACGATATATTACACTGAAATAAAAAACTCGAATTGGATTAAGGTTGCTTGGCCGGGTAGAGATCGCATACTTTTTCTGGATAGAGTAAACTTCAGTGACTATGGTGAGAACTTACATATTTACTTCCATGTGAGTACTGGTAAGAGTCGAAAGAGAATGATAGAAAGAGATGGCTTTTACAGCCGAGAGCAATGGGAATATATTAATCCATTTCAACGCGAACGTCTTTTTATCAAACTTCATTTAGGCGAATTATGTTCGCTTAAAGAATTTTTCGCTATCCCATACTCGGAAGAAGATTTTTATAAAAAACTTAGGAATGCCGATAGAAGGAAATAATGGGACTGAGCATTCTTTTGTAGTGACAGGTATTCAAACTACTGTTTCTTTAGTCATCATGTAAAAACAGCTGTCCACACGGACAGCTGTTTTTTATCACTCTTTATACGATGCCTCTTCCCCGAAGAACTCCCGCAGGGCATCCAGATATAAATCGGGGGCAACGGGATAGCTGAGGCCGTGGCCTGCGCGGGGGATAATGACCAGTTTCTTTCTCGAGGTGCATGCCTCGTAGTTGATGCGGCTCATTTC
This sequence comes from uncultured Oscillospiraceae bacterium, assembly GCA_964439545.1. Lineage (GTDB taxonomy): Bacteria > Bacillota > Clostridia > Oscillospirales > Oscillospiraceae > Vescimonas. The sequence goes on from CAYTOO010000010.1 coordinate 26,148, forward strand.
ACAGGGGACGTAGTCATCCTGATCTCCGTGGAAAAAGATCACGGGGACGGTGGCGTTCTTCACCGTCTCCACAGCGGAGCGCGCCTCAAGATCAAAGTGACCGAAGAGCTTCGCCCCCAGTTTCACGAAGGGGTAGCCCAACTCCGCAGGGAGACCCATCTGACGGATGACCTTTTTGATGATCTCCTTGGCAGAACTAAAGCCGCAATCGGCGAGGATACCCAGCACATTGGGCGGCAATGTTTGATCCGACACCATCAGCACCGTGGAGGCACCCATGGAAATGCCTGTGAGGATGATTTTTACATCCTTGCCGAACCGCTGCATGGCGAAATCCAGCCATGCAAGGCAATCGCGATGCTCATTGATGCCGAAGGAGATCACGTTGCCGTCACTGGCGGAGCAGCCACGCTGATCCACCAGCAAGGCGCTGCGCCCCAACTTAAAGCAGCGCTCCACGCCGCCCGAGAGGTCACGCTCGGCAGTGCCGCGATAGCCGTGGAACATCAGCTCAATGGGTGCGTTGGGGGCATACTCATAGAACTTGCCGCGGAGGGTCAAGCCGTCAAAAGAGGTGATGGACATCTCCTCGTGAGGCATGGCGCGGAGATTTCGTGCCCAACGCTCCATGTCCTCGCGGAAGGGCTCGTAGATCTCGCCCTCGGGGATGTCAATGTCGTCACTGGGGATAGCAGGGCGGTCGGGGGAGTAGAACGCCATGCGGAAACAGAGATAGGAAATCAGCAATATAATGAGGGCGAGGACGATCACAACGCCCACAATAATCCAAAATACCTGCACAAAATCATCTCCAAACCGTGGAATGAGGTCATTTTAGCACAAAAATGTGCGTGGAGCAAGGACGAGAGGGGCGCTCTCAAAAAATTTGCGAAAAATTGAAAAATAAATCTTGACAAAGTTTATCTACTTTAGTACAATACGATCAAACAAAGGAGGTGAACCCAATGCTGCTGACAAGAGAAACGGACTATGCTCTGCGTGTACTGCGTGGCTTGCTGGATGGTGAACAGCGTGCAGTGGGCGAGATCTCCAAAAATCAGATGATCCCCCAGCAGTTTGCCTACAAGATCGTCAAGAAGCTGGCTCGCGCAGGTTTTGTGCAGGTGAGCCGCGGTGTAGACGGCGGCTGCCGCCTCATCGCCGATCTTAAGAAGGTCTCCCTCTTCGACCTGATGGCCGCCATGGAGGGGCGCTGTGATGTGAACGCCTGTATGGATAGTAACTTCGTCTGCCCTTGGCGTGAGCAGAACGGCGGCTGCCGTGTCCACGATCGCCTCAACGATATTCAGGCGAAAATGGACGAAACTTTGCATCAGTGTGACCTGATGTCGCTGCTGGCAGAGGATTGATATTTTTACTCTTAAATTGGACATAAATTATCAAGAATAAAATACGATAAAAAGAATAACAATAGAAGCAAGGAGGAGAAAATAATGTTGTTTCAGACCACACCTGCTCATGAGGAGCTTCGCGCTAAGATCCGCACTTTCGCTGAAGAAGAAGTAAAACCCATTGCGTTCATGCTGGATCAGCAGAACGAATTCCCCACCGAGGCCATCCGCAAGTTCGGTGAGATGGGTCTCATGGGTATCCCCTATCCCAAAGAGTATGGCGGCGCAGGACTCGACGCCCTCAGCTACGCCATCGCCGTAGAGGAACTGGCTCGCGTTGACGGCGGTACCGGCGTCATCCTCTCGGCTCACGTTTCTCTGGGTGCTTGGCCCATTTTTGCCTACGGTACTGAGGAGCAGAAGCAGAAATATTTGGTGCCTCTGGCCAAGGGTGAGAAGATCGGCGCATTTGGCCTCACCGAGCCCAACGCAGGCTCCGATGCGGGCGGCACGGAGACCACGGCTGTGGATAAGGGCGATCACTATCTCCTCAACGGCGGCAAGATCTTCATCACCAACGCTCCTAAGGCCGACACCTACGTGGTGTTCGCTGTCACCACTCCCGACATCGGCACCCGCGGCATCTCCGCCTTCATCGTGGAGAAGGGCTGGAAGGGCTTCGAGTTCGGCGATCACTACGATAAGATGGGCATCCGCTCCTCTTCCACCGCGGAGCTGATCTTCAACGATGTGAAGGTGCCCAAGGAGAACCTGCTGGGTAAGGAGGGCGAGGGCTTCAAGATCGCCATGTCCACCCTCGACGGCGGCCGCATCGGCATCGCCGCACAGGCACTGGGCATTGCACAGGGTGCATTCGAGCAGGCTCTGAACTACGCCCGTGAGCGTGAGCAGTTCGGCAAGCCCATCGGCGTCCATCAGGGCGTGTCCTTCAAACTGGCTGACATGGCTACCAAGCTCCGCTGTGCTCGCTTCTTAGTGTACTCCGCCGCCGAGATGAAGGAGGCACATGTCCCCTACGGCATGGAGTCCGCCATGGCCAAGATGTACGCATCCGACATCGCTCTGGAGGTCTGCAACGATGCAGTGCAGATTTTCGGCGGCTCGGGCTTCCTCAAGGGTATGGAAGTGGAGCGCGCTTACCGCGACGCCAAGATCACCACGATCTATGAAGGTACCAACGAGATCCAGCGCGTGGTGATTTCCTCCCACCTGCTGGGTAAGCTGACCAAGGGTAATGAGAGCGGTGGCCGCTCGGTGGCCAAGAAACCCGCACCTATCACCGGTGTCCGTAAAAAGCATATCTTCCGCGATGGAGATGCATTGCAGAAGGTGGAGGAGCTGGTGGCAGCCCTCAAGAAGGACGGTCACGACTTCTCTGTGGGTATCGCTCTCGATACCCCCATCCCGCAGGCTGAGCGCGTTGTCTCCGCCGGTAAGGGTATCGGCGATAAGAAGAACATGAAGCTCATTGAGGATTTGGCAAAGGCCGCCGGCGCTGCCATCGGATCTTCCCGTCCCGTGGCTGAAACGCTGAAATACGTGCCCCTCAACCGCTATGTGGGCATGTCCGGCCAGAAATTCATGGGCAACCTTTACATCGCCTGTGGTATCTCCGGTGCATCTCAGCACCTCAAGGGTATCAAGGATGCCTCCACCATTGTGGCAATCAATAAAAACGGCAACGCTCCTATCTTCAAGAACTGCGACTACGGTATCGTGGGCGATGTGATGGAGATCCTGCCCCTGCTGACCGAGGCTCTCGGCGGCACGGCGGAGAAGAATCCCGCACCTCCCATGGTGAAGATGAAGCGCCCCACTCCGCCCAAGCCCGCTCCCATCGGCAAGAGCTATGTCTGCAGCGGCTGCGGTTACACCTACGACCCCGCACTGGGCGACGAAGAGAGCGAGATCGCTCCCGGCACGCTGTTCGAGAAGCTGCCTGAGGATTGGGTCTGCCCCGAGTGCTCTGAGGGCAAGGATCAGTTCATTGAAGCGTAAAGAAAGGAAAGGAGGAGCGAAACATGTACAACGTTCGTAAAGTTACTGATGATCTGTACTGGGTCGGCGCAAACGATCACCGCACCCATTTGTTTGAAAATATTCATCCCATCCCCAAGGGGGTCAGCTATAACGCCTATCTGCTGCTGGATAAGGAGACGGTGCTGTTCGACACCGTGGACTGGTCTGTCAGCCGCCAGATGATGGAGAATCTGGAGTACCTGCTGGGTGATCGTCCCCTCGATTGGCTGGTCATCAACCATCTCGAGCCCGACCACGCCGCCAGCATCGATCTCATTCTCGCCCGCTGGCCCAAGGTGAAGATCATCTCTACGGAGAAGGGCTTCATGCTGATGCGCCAGTTCGGTTTCCATCCCGATGAGCATGAGATCCGCATCGTGGTGGAGGGGGACACCCACTGCTTCGGCGGTCACACCGTCACCTTCGTCGCCGCCCCCATGGTCCACTGGCCCGAGGCCATGGTCACCTTCGATCTGACCAATGGTGTGCTGTTCTCTGCCGATGCTTTCGGCTCGTTTATCGCACTGGATGGTAAGCTCTTCGCCGATGAGGTGAATTTCGACCGCGACTGGATCGATGAGGCTCGCCGCTATCTTGTGAACATCGTCGGCAAGTACGGTCCCCATATTCAGCTGCTGCTGAAGAAGGCCGGCGGCATCATCGATAAGATTAAGTTCATCTGCCCCCTCCACGGCCCCGTGTGGCGTGACAACTTCGGCTACTTTATCGACAAGTACGACAAGTGGAGTCGCTATGAGCCCGAGGAGAAGGGGGTGCTGATCGCCTACGCTTCCATGTACGGCAACACCGAGGCCGCCGCGCAGGCGCTGGCCGCCAAGCTCTGCGAAAAGGGTGTCACCAATGTGACCGTCTGCGATGTGTCCAACACCCACGTATCCTACCTCATCGCCGAGGCGTGGAAGTACAGCCACATTGTACTGGCCTCCGTCACCTACAATCTGGGCATCTATCCCGTGATGCACAACTTCCTGATGGATATGAAGGCGCTGAATCTCCAGAACCGCACCTTCGCTCTCATCGAAAACGGCTCTTGGGCAAGTAAGTCTGGCGACTTGATGCAGAAGTTCATCAACGAAGAGATGAAGAATATGACCGTCCTCAACGAGCGGCTCAGCATCGCCTCCTCCATGGGTGCTGACAAGGCCGCCGAGTTGGAAGTACTGGCCGACGCTATCGTCGAGTCGGTACAGAAATAAGTTTCTCCTCCCTCCCTAAAAGCATAAAAGGAAACGCCCGTGAGATGCTCTCACGGGCGTTTTCGACTATTGCTTCAGCAAGCTTTGCGCCGTCTTGTCCGGCGCAAAGCAAACAGCCGC
>CAYTOO010000011.1:0-29845 GCA_964439545.1 uncultured Oscillospiraceae bacterium
CAGCAGGCGTTCTCAAAGCAGATGGGCTGGATGCCCTTGACGATCTCATAGGGGTTGAAACCCTTTTCCTTGCAGATATCGAGGCACTCCTCAACGGAGCCGATACCATACTGGGCGAGGACGCCATTGATCTTATCAATTCTTCTCTCGTAACTTTCAAACAGAGCCATAATTACGTCCTCCCTTCCTTACTCATGACGCGGATCGATATACTTCGCCGCGTTCTCAAACTGACCGTAGTGACCCTTGGCCTTCTCAATGGCCTCGTTGGCATCGATGCCCTTCTTCACGAAGTCCATCATCTTGCCCAGGTTCACGAACTCATAACCGATGATCTCGTTGTCCTTGTTCAGAGCAACGCGGGTGCAGTAACCCTCTGCCATTTCCAGATAACGGGGACCCTTCTCGCGGGTGGCGAACATGGTGCCAACCTGAGAACGCAGACCCTTACCCAAATCCTCCAGAGAAGCGCCAACGGCCAGACCGTCCTCGGAGAATGCGGACTGGGTGCGGCCATAGACGATCTGCAGGAACAGTTCGCGCATAGCGGTGTTGATAGCATCGCACACCAGGTCGGTGTTCAGAGCCTCAAGGAGAGTCTTGCCAATGAGGATCTCGGAAGCCATAGCGGCGCTGTGGGTCATGCCGGAGCAGCCCAGAGTCTCCACCAGAGCCTCTTCAATAATGCCGTTCTTAACATTCAGCGTCAGCTTGCAGGCGCCCTGCTGAGGAGCACACCAACCCACACCGTGAGTGAAGCCGGAAATGTCGGAAATCTGCTTTGCCTGTACCCACTTGCCCTCCTCGGGGATGGGAGCGGGACCATGGTACGCGCCCTTGGCGACGGGACACATATGCTGAACCTCAGTCGTGTAAATCATAGTAATGATTTTCCTTTCTCTTATGAATTTTGAGGTAACTCAATCAAATATACGAAGTGCCATATTAGGCACATGTCGTTGTAGTTTAGCGAGCAACAAAGCCCACCTTGCGCTGCACCTTGCTGAGAGTCTTCTGTGCAAGGTAGCGGGCGCGCTCTGCGCCCTCTTTGTAAACGCCCTCAAGATAGGCCTTATCAGCCATGATACGCTCACTCTCCTCGCGGATGGGGCGGAGCATTTCCACAACAGCCTCACCAACAGCAGGCTTAAACACGCCGTAGCCCTGACCTGCGAACTCAGCTTCAGCCTCTTCGATGGTCTTACCGGTAGCAGCACAGTAGATGGTCAGCAGGTTGGAAATACCGGCCTTATTCTCCTTATCATACTTCACAGCCATCTCGCAGTCGGTAACGGCGCGCTTGAACTTCTTCATGATGACCTCGGGGGCATCCATGAGGTTCACGCAGCCGTCGGGCAAAGACTTGCTCATCTTGGTGGTAGGATCATCCAAAGACATGACACGAGCGCCCATCTTGGGGATGAAGGACTCGGGCAGCGTGAAAGTGTCAGAGTAAACACTGTTAAAACGCTGTGCGATGTCGCGGGTCAATTCCACATGCTGGCGCTGATCCTCACCCACGGGGACGAGGTCTGCCTGATACAGCAGGATGTCAGCAGCCATCAGCACAGGGTAAGTAAAGAGACCTGCGGTAATATTGTCAGCATGCTGGGCGGACTTTGCCTTAAACTGGGTCATGCGGCTCAACTCACCAAACTGGGTGTAGCAGTTGAGGATCCAGCCCAGCTCTGCGTGCTGAGGCACGTGGCTCTGAATGAACATGATGTTCTTCTCGGGATCAAGACCGCAGGCAATATACTGTGCCAACTGGTTCACGCTGCGCTTACGCATCAGCGCAGGATCCTGACGGACAGTGATGGCATGCATATCCACGATGCAGTACAAGCAGTCGTACTCATCCTGCAGCGCCACCCAGTTTTTAATAGCGCCCATATAAGAACCCAGCGTCAGCTCACCGGAGGGCTGAATACCGCTGAAAATACGCTTTTTTCTATTCTGCTCCATAATACGAAACCTCATTTCATCTCGGACAGAGTGTCCCAGTATTCATTCCTAGCTATTCTATCACCTTCCGACAGAAAAAGCAATGGAAAAGGTCTGCAATTATCATGATAATTATTGACTTTTTTTGTAGATGAAATATAATATATGGGTGATTTTTTGCATTTTAATACTTAAGCCGCAGGAGGACATGAAAAATGGCTGTTGATATGAACTATTTTGCCCAAATGGAAGAAAAAATTCCCCGTGGTAAGGTGCGTACCCGTTTTGCCCCTTCCCCCACCGGTTATATGCACGTGGGCAATCTTCGCACGGCGCTGTATACTTGGCTGATCGCCCGTGCCAATAACGGTACGTTCATCCTGCGTATTGAAGATACCGACCAGGGTCGTCTGGTAGAGGGCGCTGTGGACGTGATCTACCGCACTATGGCTGAGTGCGGCCTCACCCACGATGAAGGCCCCGATGTTGGTGGCCCTGTAGCTCCCTACATCCAGTCTGAGCGCCGCGATACCTATGGTAAGTACGCTGAACTCCTGGTGGAAAAGGGCGGCGCTTACTACTGTTTCTGCGAGAAGAGCGAGTCCGAGGAGGACAGCGGTGTCTTTGAGCGCGCTGCCGATCCCTGCCGTGATCTGCCTCTGGATGAGGCTAAAGCTCGTGTAGCCGCCGGTGAGCCCTATGTCATCCGTCAGCGCATCCCCGCTGAGGGCAGCACCACTTTCCACGATGCTATTTTCGGCGACATTACCGTGGAAAACTCCACGCTGGACGATCAGGTGCTTTTGAAGCGCGATGGTCTGCCCACCTACAACTTCGCCAACGTCATTGACGATCATCTCATGGGCATCACCCACGTGGTGCGCGGCAGCGAGTATCTCTCTTCCGCTCCCAAGTACAATCTGCTGTATGAGGCTTTCGGTTGGGAAGTCCCCACCTATGTCCACTGCTCCCCCGTCATGCGCGATGCACAGAACAAGATGTCCAAGCGTCATGGCGATCCCAGCTATGAGGATCTGAAGGCTCGCGGTTATCTCACCGAGGCCATCCTCAACTATGTGACGCTGCTGGGCTGGTCTCCCCGTGGTGAATACGCCGAGCAGGAGATCTTCTCCCTCGAGGAGCTGAGCCGTATCTTCGATATGACCGGCATCTCCAAGTCCCCCGCTATCTTCGATATTGCCAAGCTGGATCACTTCAACGCCGTGTATCTGCGTGCGATGACCCCCGAGGCATTTGCCGAGGTGGCTGCACCCTATATCCGCGAAAGCGTGAAGGGTGATTATGACATCGCTGCTATCGCAGCTCTCCTGCAGGCTCGCTGCGAGCATCTGACCGATATTCCCGAGAAGGTTGATTTCTTCGATACTCTGCCCGAGTACGATATTGACCTTTTTACTAACAAGAAGTCCAAGACCAATCCCGAGGTGTGCCGCGCCATGCTGGAGAAGGCTATCCCCATGCTGGAGAACCTACCCCAGTGGGATAATGAGTCCATTCACAATGGTCTCATTGACCTCGCCACTGCCCTCGAGGTGAAGAACGCCACCCTCATGTGGCCTGTCCGCATCGCTGCAGCCGGTAAGGCTGTGACCCCCGGCGGCGCTGTGGAGATCTGCCACATTCTCGGTCGTGACGAGTGCCTGCGCCGTCTGCGCGCCGGCCTTGCAAAGCTGAACTAACCACAATTACGCAATTACTGCCGCACTTTGGCGGCGAAAGGAGTACCGCAATGGATAAGCTTAAGAACAATGTACCCGCGCTGTTTGGCAGCATGGTATTTAACGAGGAGAAGATGCGCCAGCGTCTGAGCCCCGAGATTTACCAAGCATGGCGACAGTGCCTTGTGCAGGGTGCATCTCTCAGCCGTGACATTGCGGACGAGATCGCCACAGCCATGAAAGATTGGGCTATTGAGCAGGGTGCGACCCACTATACTCACTGGTTCCAGCCCATGACCGGCTATACTGCCGAAAAGCACGATAGCTTTATTGCCCCTGATGGTAACGGCGGCATTTTGATGGAGCTGTCCGGCAAGGAGCTGAGCCGCGGTGAAACCGATGCCTCCTCCTTCCCCTCCGGCGGTCTCCGTGCCACTTTTGAGGCTCGTGGCTATACCGCTTGGGATCCTACCTCCTACGCTTTCGTGAAGGATAAGACCCTGTATATCCCCACCATCTTCTGTTCTTATTCCGGTCAGACGCTGGATAAGAAAACACCCCTTCTGCGTTCTATCCGCGCGTTGGATCGTCAGTGTCTGCGTATCCTGCGCCTGTTTGGCAACAAGGATGTGCAGCATGTAACGCCACAGGTTGGCCCTGAGCAGGAGTATTTCCTCATTGACAAGGAATACTACCGTCAGCGCCTTGACCTGCGCCTGTGCGGACGCACCCTCTTTGGTGCAAAGCCTCCCAAGGGACAGGAGTTGGACGACCACTACTACGGTTCTATTAAGCCCCGCATTGCCGCCTTTATGCATGAGCTGGACGATGAACTGTGGAAGGTCGGCGTGTTCGCTAAAACCGAGCATAATGAGGCTGCTCCTGCCCAGCACGAGATTGCACCTGTCTACTGCGACGCCAATACCGCCTGCGATCATAACCAGCTGACCATGGAGCTACTCAAGACGGTAGCGGCACGCCACGATTTGGTGTGCCTGCTCCACGAAAAGCCCTTCGATGGTGTCAATGGCAGCGGTAAGCACGATAACTGGTCCTTGGCTACCGATCAGGGGGAGAACCTCTTGAAGCCCGGCAAGACCCCCAGTCAGAACGCACAGTTTCTGCTGTTCCTCGCCGCTTTCATTAAGGGCGTGGACGAATATCAGGATATGCTCCGCTGCTGCGTGGCCTATCCCGGTAACGACTGCCGTCTCGGCGGTCATGAAGCCCCTCCTGCCGTGCTGTCCGTGTTTTTGGGCGATGAGCTGACCGCCATTTTGGAGTCCATCATCAGCGGTTCTGAGTACGTCGATGTGGCTAAGCGCAAGCTGCAGATCGGTGTGGATACCCTCCCCGAGATCCCGCAGGATACTACCGACCGCAACCGCACCTCCCCTATCGCCTTTACGGGTAATAAGTTCGAGTTCCGTATGCTGGGCTCCAGTCAGTCCATCGCCAGCCCCAATGTGGTGCTGAACACCATGATGGCTGAAGAGTTGTGCAAGTTCGCCGACATTTTGGAAAAGGCCGATGATTTCCACGCTGCGCTGCAGCAGCTGCTGCGCGATACCTTCTCCCAGCACAGCCGCATTATCTTCAACGGTAACGGCTACGGGGAGGAGTGGATGGCTGAGGCAAAGCGCCGTGGCTTGAGCAATCTCCGCGATACGGTGGAGGCACTGCCCGCCTATATCGCCAAGCATAACATCGACCTCTTCGGTCGCCATGGTATCTTGACCCGCGCCGAGTTGGAGGCGCGCTATGAGATCCACTTGGAGAACTACTGCAAGATTATGGCTATTGAGGGCAACACACTGCTTGAAATGACCCGCCGCCATATTCTCCCCGCCGTCACTGCTTACACCGATGATTTGGCCACGACCCTGTTCCATAAGCAGAACTGCGGTCTCGGCGTGCCTGTGACGGCTGAGAGCGCTATTCTGCGCCGTGTCTCCGAGCTGTCCTCCAAGCTCTACACCGCTTGTGAGGCGCTGGAGCGTGCCATTAACCGCGCCCCTGCCATGGATGGCGGTATCGCCGCTGCACGCTATTATCGCGATCAGGTGGACGGTAAGCGCCGCAAGGTGAGCGCGCTTATCAACGAGTTGGAAACTCTCACCGCCGCAAAGCACTGGCCCTTCCCCACCTATGCAGACATCCTGTTTGCACTGTAAGAGCATAACAAAAAACGGAGCGAAAATTCGCTCCGTTTTTTATTTATTTTATAATAGTTACATCCATCTTGGGATACGGGATGGAGATGTTCTCTTCATAGAAAACCTCCTGTACGATTCCCAGTGTAGCGCGGCGAGCAGCACCCTTCTTTGAAGGATCGGTGCACCGCAGCAGCACCTTGTAGTTGATGGAGCTGTTAGCAAACTCGTCCGTACCCAAGAGGTTTGCTTCCTCCACCAAGGGCAGCTCGTTCACTAACTCTACGATTCTTTCAAGGGCTTTCTTCACATGGGGCAGCGGCTCTTCATAGGGCGTAGGGATAACGACAGATACAAGGTTACTGGCCTTGCTGACCTCGGTGATATTGCGATTGCTGATGGTATAGACGGTATCGTCCATATAGCTCTCGATCTTCGTCACCTTGGCGTTGAAATCGATGACCTTGCCCTCTTTTCCGTTGTAACAGATGTAGTCACCAACAGCAAAGAACTGATCCCACACGATGCTGACACCCATCATGAGATCCTTGAGGATGTCCTGTAAGGCAAAGCCTACGATGATACCTGCAACACCGAGACCTGCAAACAGCGTACCAATGTTGATGCCGTTGATCTGCAAAATCACCGCAGCAATCAGCAGCACATAGGCACTCTTAATCACCGTAATGACAACACGGAAGTTCATCTTCTTCATCTTGTCATCAGTGGCAATATTGAGGATCTTCCGCAGAAACACGCGCAGGATCTTCCATACCACCACAGAGAGGATCAAGGTGATAACGCTGATCCAAAACTCGGGAGAAAGAAGATAATCTTTCAGTTTTTCCATATCTTACGCCTCCTTTTTCTTGCGGCTGCACTGAATGAAGTGAATCAGCATCGTTACAAGGAAAATGATGCTGAGATAACCGAAGATGGGGAAAATCACACCAATAATATCGCCGAAGCCAAAAAGACTGCCTGCCCAGACCACCACAGCGAAAATGAGCAGTACGGGCTTCTCACGGCGCTCCACGAAGGACACCTTCTGCTTCAAGTAAGTCATCAGCGCCACCAAGGAGGCCAAAGAGTTGCAGAACATGGCAAGGGCCAGCAGCACACCGTAGATATTGCCGAGGATGGGGCGCAATGCACTGGCAACAGCGACCATGGGTAATTCCTCTGTTACAGAGGGAGGATAAATTGCCACAGAGGAGAGAATACAATAAGCCACGAAAATCAGCATCACGCCGCTGAGGATCATGCCACCAAAAACGGTAGATTTCTTCTTAACCAGCGGGCCGACAGGCACCATGATGCCGATGCCGCCCAAGAGATTGTAGGCCACGAAAGTCAGCGCGGCAATAAACCAGTTGGGCATCAAGGGGTTATCGTTGACGATGGTCATATCATTTAGCAGTGACGTATCAAACTTACCCCACGCAGCAATGGCGAAGATGAGAGTCGCAACCACGAGAATGGGGATCAGCGAGGAGAACGCATTGACCATGCCGCTGACACCAAAGATGGCGACAACTGCCACAATGACAGTGAATACAGCGCTGCCGATCCATGCAGGCACATCAAACAGCTGCTGCAGCATAGCACCGACACCGGCCGACATGAGAATCACCACGCCGAAGAGGAACAGCGCTGTAATGATTCCCGCTGCCTTACGAAGCCATGCAGCCTTCTCCCAAGGGACAAGCAGATAATCCAGTTCTGTATAGCTCGTCAGCTGGGTCAAGCGCATCAGTACCACGCCGAAGAACACAAACAGCGCTACGGCAACAGCAAAGCCTAAGAATCCGAGGCCGCCGAATGCACCGAAGAATTGCCACAACTCTTGTCCCGACACAAAGCCTGCACCGAGGAAACAGCCCACATATGTAAACGCCAAAGGCAAAACGCCCATTTTCTTCATTTTGAATAGCTCCTTACTGAGGGAAAAAATACTCTCCTATTCTACCCTCTTTGCTCCGTTTCGTCAAGGCAGCAAGAAAGAGGTGCTGCTTTCGCAGCACCTCTTTTAGTACTTGTATAGAGATTTATCTTACACCAACACGGCGCGGTGGAAGACCTTCTTACCCTTACGGATAATAACGCCGTCACCGGTGAACTGCTCGCAGCCGTAAGTGGTCTCGATAGCGGTGACCTTCTCATCAGCCACGGTAACACCACCCTGCTGCACCAGACGGCGAGCCTCGCCGCGGGAAGGAGCAAGACCGCACTTCACCAGCAGGCTCAGCACATCAATGCTGCCGCCGCCGAAGTCATCGTTGGTCAGCTCGGTGGTGGGCATGTGCTCCACATCACCGCCACCAGCAAACAGAGCCTTGGAAGCAGTGCGTGCCTTCTCGGCCTCTTCCTCGCTGTGCACCAGCTTGGTCAGCTCGTAGGCGAGGATATCCTTCGCATCATTGAGCTGTGCGCCCTCCCACTCGGCCATCTTGTCGATCTCCTCAAGAGGCAGGAAGGTCAGCATACGCAGGCACTTGATAACGTCGGCGTCATCCACATTGCGCCAGTACTGATAGAACTCAAAGGGGCTAGTCTTGTTGGGATCCAGCCACACAGCGCCGTTGGCAGTCTTACCCATCTTGTTGCCCTCGGAGTTAAGGAGCAGGGTGATGGTCATGGCATGGGCATCCTTACCCAGCTTACGGCGGATCAGCTCCGTACCGCCCAGCATGTTGCTCCACTGGTCATTGCCGCCGAACTGCATGTTGCAGCCATAGTGCTGGAACATGTAGTACCAGTCGTAGCTCTGCATGATCATGTAGTTGAACTCAAGGAAGCTCAAGCCCTTCTCCATACGCTGCTTGTAGCACTCAGCGCGAAGCATGTTGTTGACGGAGAAGCAAGCGCCCACATCGCGCAGCAGCTCAATGTAGTTCAGAGGCATCAGCCATTCGGAGTTATACAGCATCAGAGCCTTGTCATCAGAGAAGTCGATGAACTTCTCCATCTGACGCTTGAAGCACTCAGCATTGTACTGGATGGTCTCACGGGTCATCATCTGACGCATATCGCTGCGGCCGGAGGGGTCGCCGATCATGGTAGTACCGTCACCGATCAGAGCGATGGGCTTGTTACCGGCCAGCTGCAGACGGCGCATCAGGCACAGCGCCATGAAGTGACCAACATGGAGGCTGTCAGCAGTGCAGTCAAAGCCGATGTAGAAGGTGGCCTTACCGTTATTGACCATCTCACGGATCTCTTCCTCGTTCGTAACCTGTGCGATCAAGCCACGGGCTACCAGCTCTTCATAAATCTTCATAGTGTTGATTCCTTTCTATCCAAATCAAAGAATTTCTTGTTGTTTAAGGGAAAATCAAAAATCGCCCCCTGTCCACGGACAGAGGGCGACATTATATCGCGGTACCACCTCATTCGCCGTCGCCTCGCGTTGAACGGCCTCATCGGGTGCCGATGACACCCTATCGCTGTAACGGGCGAACCCGACACGCTCCTACTGACCTATACAGGCGTTCAAAGGGCTGCTCCGAGAGGTAATTCACTCACCCGACCCTCTCCCCTTTCCACCAAACAGGGGTTCTCTTTGCAGGAATTCGCGGTGCGCTACTGATTCTCATCATCGCGGTAGAATATCTACTTTTCGCCGTCATTATAACAGAAATTGACGGTTTGTCAAGGCTTTGTGGACAGATTTTTTTTGAATGTCTCCGCCTGCAAGAGAAGCTCTTCCGCACCCTGCAGCATGGTATCGGAAACATGGGCGCCACCTGTAAGGCGGGCCAGTTCTTCTCTGCGGCGTTGGCGAGGCAATTCCTCTACATTGGTATAGGTACGACCATCACGCTCACCCTTCTCCACGGAGAAATGGGTATCCGCCATAGCCGCCAACTGGGGCAGATGGGTCACGCACAATACCTGCTTCGTACCGGCAATACGTGCCATCTTCTCTGCCACCTTCTGGGCGGCGCGACCGCTGACACCGGTATCCACTTCATCAAAGACGAGAGTATTCATCATGTCCTGCTCACTAAGGACATTCTTCAGCGCCAGCATAATGCGGGCAAGCTCACCACCGGAAGCGATTTTGTTGATGGGTTTCAATTCCTCACCCACGTTGGCAGACATTAAGAAACGAACACCATCGATGCCTGTCACATCGGGGGCGTGATCGATAAACTCCACGCAGAAGCGGATCTTCGCCATATCCAGTTGCCGCAGTTCGTCCAGCACCAGCGTTTCCAATGCTGCCGCAGCCGACTTACGCTCCTCGGACAGGGCGCGTGCAGCCTCCATGACGGCCTTTTCAGCCTTGGTCTCGTCTTTCTTCAGACGTTCAAGAGTATCCCCCGCGTAGCAGATATTATCCAGCTCCGTGCGGCATTTCTCCAGGTAGGCCAGCATGTCCTCCACCGTTGCGCCGTATTTCTTCTTCAAACGGTACAGCAGATCCAAGCGCCCCTCCACCTCGTCCAACTCATTTGGAGAGAAATCGAAATTAGCACGCTGGTCGCTGACAGTGTCGGCAATGTCGTAAACCTCGCTGTAAGCCTCCTGCAAACGCTCATAGAGAGCAGCAAAGG
Source organism: uncultured Oscillospiraceae bacterium (assembly GCA_964439545.1). GTDB lineage: Bacteria > Bacillota > Clostridia > Oscillospirales > Oscillospiraceae > Vescimonas. The sequence continues at coordinate 10,336 of CAYTOO010000011.1, forward strand.
TCTCGTCAAGATTGCGGACAGCGCTGATAGCCTCCTGTGCGCGGCGCAGCAGCGCCAATACGCCATCACTCTCATCACTGCCGCTGAGGCAATAGTCGCAGCCGGAGACGGCGGAAATAAACTTCTCACCGTTGCGCAACAGATTGCGGCGGCTCACCAGCGCTTCCTCCTCGCCTTCCTTCAGCTTGGCGCGCTCCAACTCGGTGATTTGATACTGCAAGGTATCCATGCGGCGAGCTTTCTCCGCTTCATCCATCTGCAGCGCCGCCATGTTACGGCGAATTTCTGTTAAGGCATTATACTTGTCAGCATAGACAGAAAGCGCATTTGTCGTCTTTCCATAGCGGTCCAAATACGTGAGATGCTGCTCCTCGTCCAGCAACTGCTGACCATCATGCTGCCCGTGGATGTTTACCAAGCGGCTACCCAACTGGCGCAGCTGGGATACCGTTACAGGACGAGAGCCCACACGACAGACGTTCTTGCCATCGGCGTGGATCTCGCGCTGGAGCATCAAATTACCATCCTCATCGGGGGTAATACCCAAATCCTCGCAGATAGAGGCGGGGACATGGGAGAACCATGCGCTGACAAAGGCCTTGTCAGCACCGGTACGGATCAAATCACGGGAGGTACGCTGTCCCAGTACGGCGCTCATAGAATCGATCACAATGGACTTACCTGCGCCGGTCTCGCCGGTTAAGGCGTTGAAGCCGCGGGTGAAGGCGATCTCACTACGCTCGATGATGGCAATATTCTCAATATGGAGCATTTCCAACATGGGACACACCTCCCTTCTTCAAGATTTCTTTGTTAAGACAACTGTTCGCGCATCTGCTGGCAGAAGTCAGCAGCACTCTGGCTGTCACGCAGCACCACCATCACCGTATCGTCACCGGCGATGCAGCCCACGATTTCCTCGTTCTCCATGCCATCCAGCGCCGATGCAGCGGCGGCGGCAAGGCCGGACATGGTCTTGAGCACTGCGATATTCTGTGCGTGATCCACGCTCAAAACACACTCGCGGAAAATATTGCGCAGCTTCTCTGCAAAATTCAGCCGCGTACGATGAGTAGACACCGCATAGCGATACGTACCAAAGCCTGTAGGCTCTTTGATGAGATGCAACTGCTTAATGTCGCGGGAAATGGTCGCTTGGGTAGAGCGAATGCCATGCGCCTCAAGGCGCTGGAGCAACTGCTCCTGGGTCTCGATAGTTTCTTCGCTGATAATCTGCAGCAGCTTTTCCTGACGATTATTTTTCATTGTCCACAGCCCCCATTTTGTACTCAAGGATCTCGCAGAAGCTCTTCTTGCTCAAGCGGACGAGACCCATATCGAATTTGGATTGACGCACGCGGATGCGGTCGCCATTCTTCAAGGAAAACGCTTTACCGCCATCGGCGGAGAGGTAAACAAACTTGCGATTGGCGTCCGAGGTCTCCACGGTGATCACATGATCGGGAGAGAGTACATAACAGCTGTTGCGCGTGGAGTGGGCGCAGATGGGAGTAATCAAAAGATTTCGTGCCGTGGGCTCCACAATGGGGCCGCCGGCTGCCATAGAATATCCGGTAGAACCGGTGGGTGTGGCGATGACCACACCATCGCCCGTCACTTTTGTCAAACGGCCTTCTTCAGTGAAGATGTCCAGCCGTACCACGCGGGCCACAGCACCCTTGGAGATAACGGCATCATTCAGGGCAATGTTGCTGAACACCGCCTTATCCTCACGGAAGATGGTCACATCCAGCATCATGCGGGATTCAACCGTGAAATCCCAGTTTTTTAAGTCACGCAGACGGTCAAGCTCATGGGCTTCCAACTCCGACATGAAGCCAAGGCTGCCTAAGTTGATGCCCAGTACAGGCACATGGTGCAGTGCTGCCGTGCGGGAAAGATGGAGGATCGTACCATCACCGCCAAAGGCGATCAGCAGATCTGCCGTCTTGATCTCCTGCTGCAGCTGCAGCACAGGAACGCCCAACTCATCACCATAACCATCCCGGTGGAAAGGCAGGCATACCACCGTTTCAAAACCGATGGATTCCAAAATCTCGCGGGACTGTTTGGCTACCTTCAACTCGCTGTCACGATAGGGGTTGGGACAGAGGATTACTTTTTTCATTGGCTTGCACCCTCTTTCAATGTGTCGTGGGACGCGGCTACCACGGCGGCAAGATCCACCACGGCATCCTCTTCTTCCGACTTGCGGAGATATCCTAAGTACTCGATATTGCCCTCGGGCCCACGGATGGGAGAATAGGTAATGCCAAGCACCGTAAAGTTATTTTCCTTTGCATGGCCCAAGAAGTTTTCCAACACTTCCAAATGTACGGCAGGGTCACGGACGACACCCTTCTTCCCCACCTTTTCTCTGCCTGCTTCAAACTGAGGCTTAATAAGACAGGCAATCTCGCCGCCCTCACGGAGCAGTTCGTAGAGTGCAGGGAAAATCAGTTTCAAGGAGATGAAAGAAACGTCAATGGAGGCAAAGTCCAGCATGTCGGGGACTTCCTCATGGCTCAAATAGCGGGCATTGGTACGCTCAAGACATACCACACGGGGATCATTGCGGAGCTTCCAATCCAGCTGACCATAACCCACATCCACGGCATAGACCTTCTCTGCACCATTTTGCAACATGCAATCGGTAAAGCCGCCTGTAGAAGCGCCAATATCGGCGCAGGTCTTGCCACTGAGTGTAATGGGCCAAGTCTGCATGGCCTTCTCCAGCTTCAGACCACCGCGGCTCACGTACCGCAGGCCACCGCCGCGCACCTCGATTTCTGCGTCGTTAGGCACAGAGGTACCGGGCTTATCTACGCGTTGACCGGCTACGAACACGCTACCGGCCATAATGACAGCCTGGGCTTTCTGACGGCTCTCTTGTAATCCGCGCTCCACGAGGAGCACATCCAAACGAGTTTTCTTGCTCATTGCAGTGCCTCCTCTAATGCATAAGCCACAGATGCGGCATCCAGTTCAAATTCCTCATAGAGTTGCGCCACAGTGCCATGGGGCGCAACATTTGTGCCGAGATTCTTTAAAATCAATTTTCTAGGAGCGCACCCTCCCTGTGCCAAAATGGCGGCGATGCGCTGACCGACACAGCCAACACCCATGCAATCCTCCAGCACCAGCATAGGCTGCTCGCCACCAAGGACGGCGCAGACACCGCTGCTCTCCAAAGGTGCAATGCGATTGATTTTCACCACGCGGACATTGTGACCGCGTTCAGCAAGCAGCTCAGCCGCAGCCAAGGCCTCATTGACCAACACGCCATAGGTAACGATCGTACCATCGCCGCCCTCACGAAGTACCGTGAAGTCTTCTTCACCACAGCAGGCGGTATACACGCCCTCCCCGCCACGGGGATAACGGACAGCTACAGGGCCTTCCGTGTGGAACACAGCGCGGCGCAACATAGTGCGGAGCTCTGCAAAGCTGGCAGGACACAGCACTGTCATGTGAGGGATTTGGCTCAAATACATCACGTCAAAGCAGCCGTGATGCGTATCGCCATCAGCGCCCACCAAGCCTGCGCGGTCAACACCAAGCACCACATGGAGATTATCGAGGGATACGTCATGCACCAGCATATCATAACCACGCTGCAGGAAGCTGGAATACACCGCAAACACAGGGAGTAAACCTTGCTTTGCCATGCCGCCTGCCATGGAAACAGCGTGTCCCTCGGCGATACCCACATCAAAAAGACGCTTGGGGAACGCGGCAGCATAGTCCGTAAGACCTGTGCCGTCAATCATGGCGGCAGTGATGGCGCAGACGCGCTCATCCTCTTCCGCCAGTTCCATCATGGTCTGACCGAACACGTCGGAAAAGCTCTCTTTTGCTTCACCCTTGGGTTTACCGGTAAACACGTCGAACTTACCCACGCCGTGGAACTTCTCAGGATGTGCCTCGGCGGGGAGATAGCCCTTGCCCTTCTTCGTATGGACATGGAGCAGCACGGGGCAGCGCTGTTCCTTCGCCCAGCGGAGAGCATCCGTCAGCTCATCCACATCGTGGCCATCCACAGGGCCGAGATAGGAAAATCCCATATCTTCAAAGAGTGAACTGCCGGGCAGCAGAGACTTCTTCAGCGCCGTTTTTACATCGTGGCTCCAAAGGTAGAACTTCTCACCTGCTGCACTGCCGGTCAATGCATTGCGATAGCGCTTTTTCAGCTCATAGTATGCAGGGCGGGTACGCAGGTGGGAAAGATGGCTGCTCATAGCACCCACGTTCTCGCTGATGGACATACCGTTATCATTCAAAATCACAATGAGAGGCTCACCGGAGCCGCCGGCATCGTCCATGCCCTCAAAGGCAAGACCACCGGCAAGAGAAGCATCACCCACCAACGCTAAGACGCTGTAATCCTCATGCTGCAGCGTACGAGCACGAGCCATGCCCAACGCCACCGACACAGCAGCAGAGGCGTGGCCTGCTACAAAGGCATCATGCTGGCTCTCATAGGGCTTGGGAAAGCCGGATAAGCCACCAAGCTGACGCATGGTGGCAAAAGAATCGCGCCGACCGGTCAAAAGCTTATGGACGTAGCACTGATGGCCTACATCAAAAACAAGACGGTCGCGCGCAGTATTAAACACGCGGTGGATCGCAACAGTCAACTCCACCACGCCTAGATTAGACGCCAAATGCCCGCCCGTTTCAGCGACGCTGCGCACCATAAAAGAGCGCACTTCATCGCAGAGACGGCGGGTCTCAGCATTGGTCAATTGCTTCACATCATAAGGGCTGTGAATGTTTTCTAAAATCAACTTCAACGCCTCATTTCAGCGGAATAGATGTAATGCATGCATGATGCGGGCCACACGGTACACAACGGCAGTACAGTCCTTGATAGCCACAGTCTTACCCAGTGCCTTACCACCGATGGTGAAACCGGAGATCAAGGCCGTCACACCGATGGAGATCAAAATACTGTTGGTAGAAAGATCCTGCAGCAGGGCTGCCACGATCACAGCAGAGGTAGTACCACTGACGATACCGCAGATGTCACCAACCACGTCATTACAGATGGAACTGACTTTTTCCGCGCTTTGGAGCAGACGAATGGCCTCGCGTCCGCCCTTCTCCTTATGGGCAGCCATAGAGTGAAAGGGTTTTGGATCGGCAGCAGTCACAGCCACGCCGATCATATCAAAAACAATACCCAGTGCGATAAAAATCAACAACACAGAAACGGCGATCACATACCCTGTTCCCTCCAGTGCTGTTGAGGCAAAAAGGCTCAAAACGGCACTGAGACAGATAGCCATGAAAAAAGCCTTGATCGGCCATGTGTCCTTTTTCTTCTTTGGTTTGCTTTTGTCGCTACTCAAAACAGAATACCCTCATTTCTCATGCTATAATTAAAGAAAAAACTGAACAGGGCAACATTGGGAGTAAATCTTGCGGCTTAGGTACGGGTTGGCTTTCCCCACAGCACACCTCTCGTCGCCGATGAAGGTGGTTTCCCCTTAGGTGCTATGCTGCGGCGTTACCGCTCACAGGACCCGACTGCCACTTAGTCCGCACTGCAATCCTCCCAAGGCCCCATTCAAAATGGACAGCCTAGGTGATTTCCACTGCAGTCACACCGTCTCTTATCCTCTTTTGCAGATATGGTTTCAAGGGAATATCACATCATCCCTGGCCGGGGACTTAGTGCATCAGCTCCCCTATCCACCATACCCACGCAAGGCAGGCTACTCTGCACACAGCGTTCGTGCCCCGAAAGAGGCATGTAGCACCGCATTGCAGGTTTATTCATCTGTTTCGTACGTAGGTCGCTTACCACAGAGGGAGTACGCCTACGCACAACAACAGGTCTCCACGGAAGCAGGGTCGGATTCCCCATGCCATTGGGGAGCGCCCTACAGCCGCAGGCGTGCGTTTCGCACGCCTCCCTCCAGCACCCACCCCAAACTGGGCGTAAGAAGCAAGCACCAGAGGTTTCACAGTTGTGCCCTTTAAAGGATTTTTAGGCCCTTCTTAGGAGACGGCAGATCTGACTAGGATACTGCGCCGCTGTTCAGTAATTAAGAATTTTACCACACTTTTTTAAAATTTACAACAGCTTTATGCATAATATTCTGTATACAATTTGTAAAAAAGCGTTGCACTCCTTTTTGAGCACAACGCTTTTCAACCAATTTTCAACTCATTGTACGCGACCTGCCAGTTTATCGGCAAGGGTCACTAGGAACTCACTATCGGCCCAGTGCTTTACCACAGACTTGGCCTCTTCCGTCAAACGGGCAACCTCGGCGCGGCAGCCCTCAATGCCCAGCGCATCCACGAAGGTGAACTTTCCCTCTTCCTTATCAGAGCCGATGGGCTTGCCGAACACAGCAGCCTCGCCCTCCACATCCAGCATATCGTCACGGATTTGGAAGGCAAGGCCGAGATCCTTAGCGTACTGCACCGCCAGATTACGCATACCGGCGTTCATACCGGAAGCAGCGCAGCCCAGTTCAGCAGCGGCGGCGATCATGCAGCCGGTTTTCAGCTCCTCCATATGGCGCAGCTGCTCTACCGTCTCGATGGGGCACAGGGTATCCAGCACCTGTCCTGCCACCATGCCGTCCGCGCCGCAGGCGTTCAAAAGCACACGCATGGCATCCAGCTTACGCTCGCCGGAGAGAGCAGGTGCTTCCAAAATCAAGCGGAATGCCTCGGGCTGCAACGCATCACCTGCCAAAACAGCCAAAGTCTCACCATAAATCTTGTGGGTAGTGGGCTTACCGCGGCGCAGGTCATCATCGTCCATGCAGGGTAAATCGTCGTGGATAAGGCTATAGTTATGCACCAGCTCCAGCGCACAGGCAAAGGGCAGGGCCAAGTGCCAATCAATGCCGCCGAGACGGGCAAATTCCAACGTCAGCACAGGACGGATACGCTTACCACCGCCCAAAATACTGTAGCGGATGGCTTCATAGAGCTGAGAATAGGGCTTTTCAGCCGTAAACAGACCGTCGAGATACTTTTCAATGGCCTCTTGATATTCGCGATAGCGTTCTTCGTAAGTCATACGGTCTCCTCGCTTGCAAAGGGAGTTTCCACAGGTTCGCCGTCAGCGCCCTTCATCAGCTTGACCACCTGCTGCTCGGCCTTGTCCAGTGCCGTACGGCACTCACCAATCAGCTTCGTACCCTCTTCAAAGAGCTTCAGCGATTCATCCAAGGGGGCTTCCCCCTTCTCAAGCTGTGCGACAATGGCTTCCAAACGGAGCATATTCTCCTCAAAGGTCTTTTTCGTTGCCATATTTTCACTCCTTTTTATCGTCCACGGTACAGTCGAGAGATCCATCTCCCAAACGCACCTGTATCTTATCACCTGTATTCACCTGTGCGGTGCTGCGCAGCACTGTGCCGTCCTCGGTCTGTGCCATGGCAAAGCCGCGTCCCAATACCTTCAAGGGGCTCAGCGCGTCCAGAGAGGCCGCCAAACGGGTAAAACGCTGCATCTGTGCATTTACCTTCTTCTGTGCCGTCAAGCCCATGCGCTGCTGCACATGATCGAGGTACATCCTGCGGTCATCCACAAAGGCCATGGGATCTTGCATCACGCGCTTTTCAGCGATGGCTTTCAGCTTTTGCTCCGCTTTCTCCATGGCCGCCAGCGTGTTCTTCGTCAAAGAACGTTCGGCGTTCAGCAAGTGCTTCAACAGATCCTTCTGCTCGGGAACAGCCAGCTCCGCTGCATTGGAGGGAGTCGAAGCACGCTTGTCCACCACGAAGTCAGCGATGGTCACATCGGGCTCATGGCCTACCGCAGAAATCACAGGGATCTCCGAGGCGAATATGGCGCGGGCAACCCGCTCATCGTTAAATGCCCACAGATCCTCGATAGAGCCGCCGCCACGGCCTGTAATGATGACGTCTGCCAGCTTATGGCGATTAGCGTAGCGGATTGCACCCACGATCTCAGGCGGTGCTTCCACACCCTGTACGCGGACAGGCAACAGCAACACTTTGGACAGCGGATAGCGGCTGCGGAGAATACGGATCATATCGTGTACCGCCGCGCCTGCGGAAGAGGTAATGATGGCGATACGTTGAGGATACTGGGGCAGCGGCTTTTTATGGGCGGGGTCAAATAACCCCTCACGGTAGAGCTTTTCTTTCAGCTGCTCAAAAGCCACATAGAGGTCGCCCACGCCATCAGCGGACAGGGACGAACAATAAAGCTGATAGGCGCCATCACGGGGATAGACGGTCACGCGGCCTGCGGCGATGACCTGCATGCCACTCTCGGGGCGGAACTGCAGCTTCATGGCACTGCCCTTAAACATCACGCATTTCAAGGAACAATCTCCATCTTTCAGCGTAAAGTAATGATGCCCCGAAGGATAGATTTTATAATTGGACAGCTCACCACGCACCAAAACATTGGTTAAATGTGGTACGCTCTCCAGTACATTTTTAATGAATCCGTTCAGTTCCGTTACGCTGAACACGTGCTGCTCACTCATGTCCTCACCTCCTGTGGGAAAAAGGCAGAGCCGAAGCCCTGCCTTTTACAAGTTTTTATGCCTTCACTTCCTCGCGGAGGAAGCTGCCCAGAATACCGTTGACAAACTTCACGGTCTCGGGCTCATCATAGCGCTTGGTCAGCTCCACAGCCTCGTTGATGGCCGCACCATGGGGGATGTCGGGCATGTACATAATCTCATACATTGCCACGCGCATAATGGCAGCTGCCACCAGAGAAATGCGCTCAAAGCGCCAACCCTTGGCGTACTTTTCAATATACGTATCCAACTCCGCAGCGTGACCGGCTACACCGGAGACGAGGCGGCGGATATAGCTATCCTGCTTGGCGTTGGGAACTTCAGCGTAGAGTTCACACTCCGTTGCCAATTCCTCAAACTTCTCCGCAGCGAGATAATGATCCAGAAAAGCATCGATAGGCAGATCGGTGAAACTCAATTCAAAGGCCAAATGCATGGCGATCTCACGTGCTGTGTTGCGTGTCATATGTTCTCTCTCTCTTCTTCCTTAGTTAAAGCTGATGCCGCCCACCTGTACGTTCACAGCAGATACACCGAAGCCGGTGCTGTTCTCCAGTGCGGTCACAACGGCCTTCTGCACCTTCTTGGCGACCTCGCCAACGTTGCTGCCATAACGGACGGTAATGTAGAGGTTCACGGTAAGGCCATTCTCGCCATCACTCTCCACGCGGACACCGCGAGCGGTCATCTTCTTGCCGCCCATGAAGTCGGTCACGTTGGTGCCCTGCAGGCCGGTCACGTTCTCAACATCCATAGCAGCGCCGGCAGCGATCGTTGCTACCACATCCTCGGAGATCTGGATAGAGCCCATCTCCTCGCGATGAATCATATAATCTTTATTTTCAGGCATATCGTATATACTCCTTACTTTTTCGCATTCGTACACTTGAGTATACCATCTATGCCGAGAAAATACAACACTTAATTTTCTACTCCGCCTCCATGATTTTGATCTGCGCGGCAGTATAATCGGTTTCAGAGATCACAATATCCTTAATGCGGGCAGCATCGGTGCTGTCCACTCCATCGGGATCAGCCACCACCACGCTGCAGGAATCCTCACCCATGAACACTACGCAATCTTCATATCCCTTAGCTGTGACAAGACTCTCGATCTGCGCCTCGGCTACTGTGTACGAAGCCAGCACTTGCAGCGCAAGGCTCGCCTCATTCAGCACATCCTCTGTGGCGTTTTCGTCCATCTCCGCCTCCTGCAGCATGCTGATAGCGCTGTCACGGGCCTGCTGGCGGCTAAGGCGCGCCGTGTCAAAATAGCCGCCCGATACAGAAACCACATCTTCATTCTCCCCTGTCTGAGACACCGCTTCTCCGTTCTGATTTACCAACGTTGCCTGCCCTAAGATTTTTCCCGTTTGAGCTACATTGTCGGCATAGCGCCAGTTGAGATACACCGAAGTCCCTACCAACACCAACACTGCCAAAACCACCGCATGGCGTTTCCACTGTCCCTTCAGCTTGGGTTTCCCCTTCTTCTCCACTTTCCTCTTTTCCATCTTCTCCTGCAAAGCCATTGTTACCCCTTTCTTCATTTCCACTGCACCACCGTAATTTTATCGCTGCCAAGTCCCGTCAGCACGGAAACCGCTTCGATGACCGATAACCGCACGGCGCTGTTGCCACCGCCTTCACAGACGACCACCGCTCCTTGATAGATGGGGTAGCGCTCATAGGTCACCACCACCTCTTCTGTGCCGCTGCCGCGGGATACGGTCACCACATCACTCTCACGTTTTGTCTCGCCCTCACGCATACTGGTGGAGCTGTCCTCCGCCAATTCAAGCGTTGAGCCGCTCTTCAGCGTCAGCATCACATTGACTTGCCCCACCCCCTGCACATTCTTTAATAATGCCTCCAATCGCCGCTCCGTTTCCGCAAGTGAAAAGGTCTCTGTGCCGCTGTCACTCTCGGTAACTTTATCTCTCTCCCCGCTCGGCAGCAGCATCAGCACCAATCCCACCAAGAGGATCAACGCCACGAACTTATACTTTTTCAGTGTATCAATGATGGTTTTACTCATGTTTCATCCTCAGTTTCCTGCCAGTGCTGCTTTTCGTACGGAATGTCGAGGTCAGCGGCGATCGTATCGGAAAGCTCCTCGTGGTAAGGTATATCCAGCGTCACCGACCCGGGAAAGGGCACGCCGTCACGGAGTTCACACAGGACTTCCGCTCTTACCGTAAGCCCTAACTGCGCCGCTTTTTCTGATATATATGCGCTGCACTCCCCTTCTATGAGTGCTTCCATTTCGCTAAGGTTGTCCTGCGTTAGCTGCTCCGTCTGTTCTGTGGTAAGGTCTTCCCATCCATCATAGGAAAACTCCAAATCCTCCACCCGCAGTGTCACCAACGGTCGCAGCATCACCAGTATCAAAATAAGGCTGCCTGCGCATTTTGCAGCTGTCAATATTGCACCTTTTGGCAGCAAGGCATAGAGAATGGACAGCGCCATAGAAGCCGCCACAATACCAAAGAGCCAAGTTCGAAAGAAATTCACCCAATCACCACCGATATGGAAGAGGTAATAGAAATCAGCAGCAGCGCGGCGCATGCACCCACCATGCCTAACACAAGGCCAAAGGCGTTGCCAAGTGCGTCAATCAATTCCACCACACGCCCGCCGCCTGAGAGTCCCGCGAAAAAGGCCGTTAGTTTATAAAGAACATACTGCACTCCCATGGACACAAATGGCGTTACGCAGGTCACTAATACTGCCAGCATGCCGAACACGCCCAGTGAGCTTTTCAGTAGTCCCGCACCTGCCAGTAGGCTGGAAGTGGCGCGGGAGATGATGCCGCCCACCACGGGAACGGCTGTGGAAATGGCGCTGCGTGTCAGCTGCATCGTCAAAGTGTCAGCGGAGTTGGCAGCGGCGCTGGTAATGGAGAGGTAGCCAGTGAAAATCACCAATACGCTTGTCAAAAGCCACGTAATGCCCTTGCGGAGAACAGTGGCAATTCCCTTCAAAGGTTGTTGAGGTAAGATAGCGTTGGCGGTCACGGCGGCGATGTAGCAGTAAACAAGGGGCAGCAACACCTCGCGAATCAGCGTAATGAGGAGATTGGCAAAGAATACCGTTGCCACGTTTTGTACCCCTGCCGATACGATGGCCCCACCTGCGGCTACGGCGGCGGCTAAGGTAGGCAGCAGCGCCTTTGCCAAGATGTCCAGTTCCTCCATGGTCGCCATGCCTGTCCCAATCATGGTCTGCATATCCCCCGCTGTGGTCATGGTAATCACGAGCACGAAGGCCAGCGGCACTACATTCACCATTTTCGCCCCGCCCGAGGACTCGAAGATACTCTCCGTCATACCGTGGAGCAGCACGACACTTAAGAGCAAAATCACCACGCGGAGGCTGGCACGGAAATCGCGGCTCAGCAGTTCCCACGCCATCTCCCCCATACGCCGTAAGCCCCGCTGCAATGTCCCCATGTCGGCCTCCGCTTCTCCCAAGTCCTCCAGCAATTCCTCTGCTGCCTCGGGGAGAGCTTCTTCCACGTTTTCGGGCAGCTGCGCCCACGCGGTGGTTGAACACAGTACCATGAGCCAAAAGCAAGTGAGCAACGTCAGCACACCTTTCACAGCAAGCCCTCCAACAGTTCCCATGCAGCACGAAAGAGCGGAATAGACACCAAAATGGCGGCAAAGCCCCCAACCGTCTCCACGATGCCCGACAATGCCCCTTGTCCTACATCGCGGCACAGTTCCCCCGCTGTGCGGGTGATAAGAGCAATTCCCACAATTTTGATGAGGGGCGAAAAGAGTTCTTGTGTCATACCACCGTGTTCCAGCACCTCTGTGAGGAAACGCCACACCTCTTCTATCCCCTTGACGACAACCGCCAACACCGCCACGCAGACACAGGCAGCCAAAATGAGGGCAACATCGGGGCTTGTCTTTTTTAAAAACGCCGCCAGCAGTGCGCCAATAAGACAAATGGCGATTGCTTTCCACAATGTATCCGTCATAGGGAGAAGAGACTCTTAATGAGACCGAATAGATCGCTGATCTGCTCCAAAAGCATTACCAGCACCACGATCAGCCCCGCTAAAGTAGTCAGCAGCGCCTGCTCATCTCGCCCCGAGCGCACCAATATTAAGTTCAGCACCGCCACCAAAATACCGATGGCGGCAATTTTAAAAATAAGATCAACTTCCATTGTGTATCCTCACAGTAGCAGTAAAATGAGCCCTCCCGCAGCCGACATCGCCGCTGCAACACAGAGTTTCGTTTGCTCACCTCGTTTGCTGCGGCGCTGTTCCAAGGTGTGCTGTAAACTTTCGGCGGTGTTTTCCAATGATGCGACCAGCTGCTCCTCGTCACCCGCAACGCTGATGTTAAGCATAATTTCTCGCTCTACTGGAAAGTCACCAAACACATTATTCCAAGCATATTGTAAAGTATTTTTGCTATTCAGTAATAAGGCGATTTTCCCAAAGTATTCTCCGACAATTTCATCACGCTCAAGAATCTGTAGAATGGCAGGAATCGGGCGGTGATGCCAGCGAATCTCTCGCGCCATAGTGGAGAGTGCTGCTGCTATATGCCGCAGTAGTTCCTCATCCTGCCTTCGCTGCACGAAGATCGTCCGCAGGGTGTTTCCCGCCGCTATTGCAATGCATGCTGCGCCTATGAGTTTGATGGTCATAGCTTACTCACCTCATATGTACGTTTTTCCTCTTCTCGCCGAATTACCACGGCGCGAGAAAACACACGGCTGCGGAGGAGTTTGGCGTATAAAGGCTTCCCCTTCAACTCCTCCACCGATGATGCGTGGAGTGTTGCCAGCAGCGTTACGCCGCAGTGGGCAGCACTCATGATGGCGGTGATGTCCTCTTGTGCGGTGATCTCATCCACAGCGATGATTTGTGGGTTCAGCGCACGCAGCAGCATTAAAATCCCCGCCGCTTTTGGGCAACCGTCCAGTATATCCGTATGGCAGCCCACCGACAGCTGTGGGACACCGCGGTACATGCCCGCAATCTCTCCCCGCTCATCCACTACTGCCACGCGATTGGGTGGTAGTTCCTCTGTGCCATTAGAGAGTGTGCGCACCATATCGCGGAGCAATGTGGTCTTTCCAAGACCAGGGGGTGAGAGAATGAGGGTACTGCAAAATCTGTCTCCCACCATCAGCTGTGGCAGTAATGGCAGTGCCAAGTCGGGCTGCTCCCGCCCGATGCGAATACAGGCAGAGGAAATGTCACGGAGATTGTGCCGTTCCCCATCACGCAGCACCGCCGTACCGCAAAATCCCACACGAAAGCCTCCTGCTGCCGTGAGATAACCCTGCGCCAGTGTTTCGGATGCTGCGTAGCGGGAATAACCGCTGACAATGTCGCAGAGCTGCTCAAGATCTGATTGTGTCACCGTTGGGCGGGGCAATTCCTGGGAAGGCCACACCTCTCCCTCCGGCAGAAGCACCGTCATACACTGCCCCGTACGCAAACGCAGCTCCTCTGCACGCGCCTTTTGATGATCGGGCAGATGCCGCGCCAAACGCTGCCATTTCGGTGGCAGCAACGCCGCTGCCTGTTCATACCGCGCGATACGATCCTCCATGTGACCCTCTCCCCTGCTCATTTGATACTCCACCATATGACGGCTCGTCCCTTAATATGCAAAAAAGAGAAACGGCTAAGCCGTTTCTCTTTTTTGATAGATTTGGTTTTGTTACGCTTCAAACAGCGCCGCCATCAGCTTTTGATAGAGTTCCTCGGGTGTTTCGCGGAACTTGTCAGCCAAGGCTTTTGCCTGTTCCTCAGAGTTCACCATCACGCGAAGCTCCATCAAGTCATCCACATCATCACTGAGGTGGAGCGCCAGCGTACAAGTTCCGTTCTCTCGCTTTTCCACGCGAGCGCCCACTTGAGTGCGGCGTAGCAGTTCGCGGTTGAACTCCTCCACTACGCGATCTGCCTTCATGCGGACGGATTGTGGCAGGCTGTCGGCGGTAATGAGGCTATTCTTCACGCCCTTGGAGGTGATCACATAGCGCTCTTGGCTGTCGATCTCGATATGCTCCGTCTGTACCAGTTCGTTGAGGCACTGGGTGAAGCTAAAGTAATCCACGCCGTCGTCGATCATGGTGAGGGCTTGCAACTCCGTTAGTGTCAGCGGCTCAGAAGCACGGGCTGCCACATATAAAATTAAGCACTTCAGTTCAAGGCTTTCGCGGATAAATCCCATGGACATTGTTATTGCCCTCCTTTCTTTTTCACTACTACATTCTCAGTTCCCAGCCACAGGCGGCATTCGTCAATGAAGGCAGGGTGGTTAAGGCACTTTGTGCCCACCAGCTTACCCGTGTCTGCCAAGCGGATCTTTACGGGGGTTTCTCCCTCGAACATAATCATGACACGCTTGATTTGACGGAACTCACGGCTGTCAAGGCTGGGGATACGAAGGTAGATGACAGAGTCCTCGCCCGCAGTTTCCTGCTGGGGCAGCACTGTACCCACCTCCGTTTTCAGAGGATAGATGCTGTCGCACATGATTTGGGGCGGCTTTTCATCGCGGACGGAGAGCCGTCCCTTCACCACCACAGGGGTATTAACACTCATATAGCTGCCGCACTGGTCGATGGTACGGCTAAAGCACAGCAACTCAATAGAGGCCAGCTCATCCTCCACCACCACATAGGCCATGAGGGTATTGTTTTTTGTGGTGCGGGTCTTGCTGGACACCACCACGCCTGCCACGGTGATCTGCTGACCGTCAGCGAAACGTTCAGGGCCTTCCTCCGCCGCAAAGTCGCTCATCACATCGTGGATGGCTACCGCGCCTGCCTGCCGTGCGGCAAGACGATAGTCGGTCATGGGATGACCACTGAGGTAGATGCCCGTAGTCTCTTTTTCCATGAACATCCGCTCCGTGGCGGTAAATTCGGGCACATTGGGCAGGTCAATATCGGCGGCGGGAGCATTGCTGCTCATGGAGGCCATGCCAAAGAAGTCCATCTGCCCCTCCACATTGGTACGGCGGCGGGCAATGAGGGCATCCAAGACCTTTTCGTACACCTGCATCAGCTGAGAGCGGTGTGCGCCCAAGGAATCGAACGCACCTGCCTTGATGAGGTTCTCCACCGCGCGCTTGTTCATATCGCTGCAGGAGAGCATACGGGAGCAGAAATCTTGGAAGGAAGTAAACAAACCTCCACTCTCGCGCTCACGTACCACCGCCTGGATAAAGCCGCGGCCAATGTTCTTAATGGCCACAAGTCCAAAGCGGATGCCACCCTCTTCCACAGTAAAGCCATCGTGAGAATGGTTCACATCGGGCAGCAGCAGCGGGATGCGGCACTCCTTACACTCGGCGATATACTCTGCCACCTTGTCGGTGTTATCCAGCACCGAGGTCAGCAGCGCTGCCATGTATTCCTTCACATAGTGGCACTTGAACCACGCCGTCTGATAGGCCACGATAGCATAGCTGACAGCGTGTGCCTTATTAAAGGCGTAGTTGGCGAAATCGTAGATTTCATCATAGATGGCCTGCGCCGTTGCCTCGGGGATGCCGTTTTTGATACAGCCGCAGATACCGCGGCTCTCATCACCGTAGACGAAGGCGTTGCGCTCTTTCTCGATCTCCTTGGCCTTTTTCTTGGAGATGGCGCGGCGCACCATGTCAGCCTGTCCAAGGGAGAAGCCGCCCAACTGCTGGAAAATCTTAATGACCTGCTCTTGGTAGACGATACAGCCGTAAGTCACCGACAAAATCGGTTCCAAAGAAGGATGCTTGTAGGTAATAAGGCTGGGATCATGCTTAGAGGCAATAAATCGCGGGATCGACTCCATAGGGCCGGGGCGATACAGGGCTATAATTGCGGTAATGTCTTCAATGGAATGGGGCTTGAGGCCGAGGCACACGCCGGTCATGCCTGTAGACTCCATTTGGAATACACCGGAGGTCTTACCTGCCGTCAGCATCTCAAAGACTTCTGCATCATGGTCGGGGATATCCTCAAGGCGGAACTCAGGTGTGTGCTTTTGCACCATCTTCACCGCATCATCCAGCACCGTCAAGTTACGCAGGCCTAAGAAGTCCATCTTCAATAGGCCCAGTTCTTCCAGCGTGATCATGTTGAACTGGCAGACGATGGCATCGTCATTGCGGGCCAAGGGCACATATTCATACACAGGGCGCTTGGTGATCACCACACCTGCGGCGTGGGTGGAGGCATGACGAGGCATGCCCTCCAAGGCGCGGGCGGTGTCGATAAGTTTGCGGATGCGCTCGTCACTGTCATAGAGGTCGGAGAGCTGGCGGCTCACCTTCAAAGCATCGTCCAGCGTGATGTGGAGGGTGGTGGGCACAAGCTTTGCCACCACATCCACTTCTGCGTAGGTCATGTTGAGGGCGCGACCCACATCGCGGATCGCACCACGGGCCGCCATCGTACCAAAGGTGACGATCTGCGCCACGCGGTCATCGCCATACTTCTTGCGGACATACTCCACCACTTCGCCGCGGCGGGTGTCGCCGAAGTCCATATCAATATCGGGCATGGACACGCGCTCGGGGTTGAGGAAACGCTCAAAGTAGAGGTTGTAGGCCATGGGGTCTACGTCCGTAATGTCGAGGCAATAGGCCACCATAGAGCCTGCGGCACTGCCACGGCCGGGGCCAACAGGGATACCACGATTTTTGGCATAGCGAACAAAGTCGGAGACAATGAGGAAATAGTCGGTAAAGCCCATCTTCTCGATCATGTCGATCTCGTAGGTGAGTTGGGCGCGGTACTCCTCTTTCTCTGTGCCATAGCGGTTCACAAAGCCCTCATCGCAGAGCTTGCGGAGATAGGTGGGTGAATCAAATCCGGGAGGCAGAGGAAATTCCGGCAAGTGATACTTGCCAAAGGTAAATTCCAAATTGCAGCGCTCGGCAATGCGCACGGTGTTCTCCATGGCCTCGTCGTAGCCGGAGAACAGCGCAGCCATCTCCTCGGTGGAGCGGAGATAGAACTTCTGGGGCTCATAGCGCATGCGGTTTTCATCATCCACCGTCTTGCCCGTCTGAATGCACAATAATACATCGTGGCTCTCGGCATCCTCGGCGCGGAGATAGTGGGCGTCGTTGGTGCAGACTAAAGGAATACCTGTTTCCTTGTGCATACGCAGCAGGGCGCGGTTGACGGTGGTCTGATCGGCAATACCGTGATCCTGCAGTTCAAGGTAGAAATTCCCCTCACCTAAAATCTCCTGCATTTCCAGTGCATAAGTCTTCGCACCGTCATAGTCACCATTCATAATGCGGCGGGGAATCTCACCTGCAAGACAGGCGGAAAGGCCAATTAAGCCCTCGCTGTGCTGACGGAGCAGATCCAAGTCAATGCGGGGACGGATATAAAAGCCCTCCACATAGGCCTGCGACACCATGTAGGAGAGATTGCGATAACCGGTCTCGTTTTGGCACAGCAGCACCAAATGACGGGACTCCGTATCGAACTCGTGCTGCTTGTCGAAGCGGGTGCGGCGCGCCACATACACCTCACAGCCGATGATGGGCTTGATGCCCTCAGCTTTGCAGGCGCGATAAAAATCGATCACACCGTACATGGCACCGTGATCGGTAATGGCGCAGGCAGTCTGCCCCATCTCCTTGACCAGTTTCGGCAGGTCACGGATGCGGCAAGCACCGTCAAGCAAGCTATATTCTGTATGGACGTGCAGGTGAACGAAGGACATAAATTACTTCTCCTTGAGTTCGGATAACATATCGTGGAGCAGTTCCGTGCCGGAAACCACCAGCATACGGCAGTGGTTGGTGACATTCAGCACTTTCGCCATCTCCGTGCCCTCCCCTGTGGGGTTGGCTTTCAAATCACGGCAATCGAGGTTGCCGAAACGCTGGGTAAAGCGGCTTTGGAACTCCTTGGTAAGTTCGCCGCTGCGGCGCTTACCCTCTGCGCCGCTTTCACGGTTGGCGGGAAAAGCCATGCCCAGCACGGCAATAGCAGCGCTCACCACGCCGCACACGCCGCCATAGCGCATACCGCCGCCGTAGCCGCTACCAATGGCGATGCTCTGCTCTTCCGTAAGGCCTGTCACATCTGTAAAAGCTGCCAACACACTCTGTGCGCAGTTAAGGCCGCTGGCGTGACAATCATGTGCAAAAGTGCAACGTTCCAGTTTCGTCATTTCTCAGTCCTCGCAAGTTCCATGATTTTTCTCATTCTGTGGTTTAAGCAGGATTTGCTGATGGGCGGATCAAACATGGTGGCCAGCTGCGCCAAAGAAAGTTCAGGGTTGGCAAGGCGCATCTCGGCCGTTTCCTGCAGCTTTTCGGGTAAGGTTTTTAGCTTACCGTTGTCGGCAATCCTGCGAATGGCATCCGTCTGCTGCGCCACTGCCTCTAATGTCTTGTTAAGGTTGGCAATGTCGCAGTTGGTGGCGCGGTTGGCATCGTTGCGGATCTCCTTGTCCACCTTGGCAGCCATGATCTCCGTAGCGGAGGCGGGCGCGCCGATGGTGGTCAAAATATCTTCAATATGCTCCGACTGCTTGAAATACGTCACAGCATTTGCACCACGCATGACGGCACGGGGCAGGAAGCCCATCTCCTCCAGCAGTGTCAGCACCTCGCGGCTGGCCTGCACGTGGGAAGTGGAAAACTCCAAATGATACCGCTTCTCGGGGTCGGTGACACTGCCGCCGGCTAAGAACGCACCACGGAGGAATGCTGCACGGCAGCAATCCTCCTCTAAAAGGGCATAGTTCACATGGAGTGCCAGCGCCTTCTCGGCATCATAGCCCAGCACATCAAGAATGCGCTCGAGTTTCTCAGAGTCGGTGATTTGGAAAATCAACTTGCCACCGTTATTCTCCTCGGGCACGCGGTCGAAGCGGATGCCGAAGGCCTTATGGAACAGGCGGGGCAAACGCATTGCAAACTCGGGATTTTCCGTGATAATACGCACCTCGCGGGTAGTAAAAGTATTGCAATAGAGCAGTACGCCGTAGCTCTC
>CAYTOO010000012.1:0-29544 GCA_964439545.1 uncultured Oscillospiraceae bacterium
GTACCATGAATGATGGTCGCCGCACTTGCCTCAGCCACATGTTTGAGGCAGTGGGCGCTTACTACGCAGGCAAGCTGGACGAGGCAGGTATCGAGGAATATGAAAACGCCGCCTGCCCCACCTGCGGCTCTTGCTCCGGTATGTATACTGCCAACTCCATGAACTGCCTTACCGAGGCCATCGGTATGGCCCTGCCCGGCAACGGCACGATCCCCGCCGTTATGTCTGCTCGTCTGCGCCTTGCCAAGCACGCAGGTATGAAGATCATGGAGCTGGTGGAGAAGGATATCCGTCCCCGCGATATTATGACGGAGGCCGCCTTCCATAACGCCGAGACCATCGATATGGCACTGGGCTGCTCTACCAACACCATGCTCCATCTGCCCGCCATTGCCCACGAGTGCGGCATTGATCTGAGCTTCGACATGGCTAATGAGATCTCCGACAAGACCCCCAACCTGTGCCATCTCGCTCCTGCAGGCAACACCTACATGGAGGATCTGGAGCGTGCAGGCGGTGTCAGCGCCGTGATGGCAGAGCTGAATAAGGTGGGTCTCCTCGACACCTCTGTGATGACCTGCACCGGTAAGACCATGGCAGAGAATCTGGTGGGCGTGGTGAACCGCAATCACGACATTATCCGTCCCATCGACAATCCCTATACCAAGACCGGCGGCATCGCTGTCCTCAAGGGCAACCTCGCCCCCGATGGCTGCGTGGTGAAACAGAGCGCCGTTGCACCCGAGATGATGGTCCACGAGGGTCCCGCCCGCGTGTTCAACTGCGAGGACGATGCCATCGCCGCCATCTATGCCGGTAAGATCGTGGCAGGTGATGTGGTGGTCATCCGCTACGAGGGCCCCAAGGGCGGCCCCGGTATGCGGGAGATGCTCAACCCCACCTCCGCCATTGCAGGTATGGGTCTGGATAAGGATGTGGCCCTCATTACCGACGGCCGCTTCTCCGGCGCTACCCGCGGCGCATCCATTGGTCACGTATCCCCCGAGGCTGCCAGCGGCGGCAACATCGGTCTGGTGGAAGAAGGCGACATCATCTCCATCGACATCCCCAACCACATCATCTCCGTGGCACTGTCTGGCGAGGAACTCTCTGCACGCCGCGCCAAGTGGGTCTGCCCCGAGCCCCGCATCAAGACAGGCTATCTTGCCCGCTATGCCAAGATGGTCTCTTCCGCCGATAAGGGCGCTATTCTGGAGTAAGACTTCCTGCGGAAGCATCCGAGAGAGGATGGTACACATATGTATCGTAACATCTCCCACCTGCTGCTCTTCAGCGATCTCCACGAGGAGGAGATCCTTGTACAATTAGGCCGCATTTTCCGCGATTGGGAAAGTGGCAGCTGTGACCGCGATGCGCTGATCGGCCGCATCTACGGTCAAATGAAGCGCCTTTTGGATCTCGCCACCGCCTGCGGCTTTGACGAGAATCTGTGGCAGTGCTATCTCACATGGCTGATGATGACCAATGAGAACTCCTTCACCCGCACCTGCGAGCGGACGGAGAGGCGTGAGGGCAGCGTCAACACCTTTGCCAAGCGTGATTTTGCCATTTTCCGCTCGCTGATGGACTTCGACTTTGCCCCCATTGAGAAGGATCTGGGCATCGACTGTTTCTCCACCATCTGTAACTACCGCTCTATCCCCAAACGTGAGCGGATGTATAACCGCGATGTGAGCATGCAGGTGCAGCAGCTGCGGCGCAAGCTTGCCGCCACTACTGATTCTGACGAGCTCTTCGCCGTCATGACGGACTACTACCGCCAATATGGCTACGGTGTCTTTGCCATGAACCGTGCTTTCCGCATCGGCAATGAGGGCGGCAGCGTTACCTATCTCCCCATCAGCAATATCGATGGTGTTATGCTGGATGATTTGCTGGGCTATGAGATCCAAAAGAAGGCGCTGCGGCAGAACACCGAGGCGTTTTTGGAGGGCAGAAACGCCAACAATGTGCTGCTCTACGGTGACGCGGGAACGGGTAAATCCACCAGTGTCAAGGCACTCATTAACGAGTACTATGACCGCGGCTTGCGGATGATCGAGATATACAAGCACCAGTTCCGCGATCTCTCTGCGGTGCTGGGCTACATCAAGAACCGCAATTACCGCTTCATTATCTTCATTGACGATCTCTCCTTCGAGGAGAACGAGGTGGAGTATAAGTTCTTAAAGGCTGTCATCGAGGGCGGCGTGGAGACACGGCCCGACAACGTGCTGATCTACGCTACCTCCAACCGTCGCAATTTGGTGCGGGATACGTGGAATGACCGCAGCGACATGGAGCATAACGGCGATATCCACCGCTCCGATACGGTGGAGGAAAAGACATCCCTCTCGGCTCGTTTCGGTGTGAAGATCAACTACAACGTGCCCACCCAGAAGGAGTATCACGCCATTGTCCTCTCCCTTGCCCGCCGCCGTGGTATTACCATGGAGGAAAAGGAGCTGCTGGATATGGCCAACACATGGGAGCGCCGTCACCGGGGTTTCTCGGGAAGAGTTGCACAGCAGTTCGTGGATTATCTGGAGAGCCTTCCCAAAGAAGAATAAGAAAAAAGCTGACCGCTGCGGTGGTCAGCTTTTTTATGTGTGTTGGGAAAATATCAGCCTTCATTTTCGTCTTTCCAGACGGTGACAGGGGCATTTTTGTACTTCTTCCTGAAGATCTTTCTGCGGAACAGATACACGGTGTAAACGAACCACAGCACAAAGAAGATGGCGCAGGCGATGACGGCATTGCCCAAAGATTGTCCTGCGAAGCTCAACAGGAACAGCAGCGGGGCGATCATCACCATGGCGGGGAAGTTGGAGAGGATGTACAGGCTGGAGGTGGGGGTGCGGAGACCGGGGTCTACCTCCTTCATGAGGATCATGCCGTTGGAGGCAGTGCCCGTCAGGGTGCCGAAGGACATGAGGAAGAACTCATGCTCGAAGCCCTTGAAGCACTCCTTGGACACCATGCGGATGTAGACATAGGTGACCACAGTACCCACGAGGCTGAGGACAACGATGGGGAGGATGTAGTTTTTAATGTCGTTGATCTCGATGGCGGCCACACCTGCCACGATCATCAGGTCGAAGGCAAAGCCGGAGATACGATCCATCTGATAGTTGTTGATGTACTGGCGGTGCATGATGCTGCGCTTGCGCAGCAGCTTAACGATAGCGCGGATCAGCATGGCGGCGATGGAAGCCCACAGGAAGTTAAAGCCCCATGCGATGCTGTTGGTAAAGTCGGAGAGGATGCCCAGCAGATACATGAAACCGAAGGCGATGGCGTAGGCCAGTGCCACGAAGCCCACCTGCATGGTGAACTTATCCACCGACTCGTTGTCGGGGATCTCCGTACCGTCGGGGTTGGTCTGGTCTACAACTTCCTCGGAGGGCTTATCGTTGCGGACATAGAGACCGCCCCGCTTTTTGCCGATGTTGATGTGCAGCACGCCGAACACGGAGGCCACCACGAAGCCGATGGAGGCAAGGGACAGACCGAAGCTGCCGTTGCCTGCGAACATGGCGGCGGGGGTGTTGGTAAAGTTGATGTCCCAGCTAAGGGCGTTGCCGGGGCCCTGACCGAAGGCCAAGGGGAGAATAAGACCGCAGACGTAGGACACGATCTTGTCGCTGTAGCGGGTCAGCAGGAACAGAATAATGGTGATGCCCATGCCCACGAAGGCCTGCAGCATATAGGCACCGCCCTGCAGTGCGCCGAATTCCACCACCTGCACTTTGTTGGTCTTGTGGGTGCTTTTTTCCGTTTTCAAGGACATGGCAGCAAAGCCGATGGCGAGACAGTGATAGGTGATGACCTGCATAAGGCGGTTATCCACCATCACGAAGCCAAACTGCTTGGTGATAATGTTCACCACCAACAGCAGCGTACCGCCCAGCAGTGCCGAGGGAATGAGGCACTTGCGGAACAGGGGGATGGTGCGGCGCAGAATATTGCCCAGCACCAAAAACAGCAGCAGTAGGCCAAGCTGTACCATAAACGCCCAAACGGCGTCATAATTTGCCATTGTAAAATCCCAACTGAATGTTTTATCCATGTGATTTTCAACTCCTTACATTCATTCAGTTTGCCAGCGGGAGTCAACTCCCGTTGGACTTATCTATGTAAAACCCGTGAAGGGTGAATCTGAGTAATTATAAACCCATCTTCTTCCTTCGTCAAGCATCGGTGGGGCAAAGTGCGGGGATAGAAAAGGAAAAACCTGCGCTGATTGCCTTGTCAGCGCAGGTTCTTTATAGAAACTTTATGTCTCCCACAAATACACGCGGCACTCGTAGGGACGGAGGGTAGCGCTGTCGGTGTCGGGGTAGTTGTGGAGAATGCACTTGGCGGTGGACTTATCAAAGCCTGCGGGGAACTTCGCCTTTGCTGCTCTTTCCGTAAAGCTACAGATGACGAGGAGTTTTTCTCCTGCCATTTTGCGGCTGTAGCAATAGACCTTGCCGTTTAGGAAGTAATGCTCGCGGTATTGCCCGTGGCGGACAACGCTCAGCTCCTTGCGCAGGTGGATGGCCTTGCGGTAGAAGTGGAGGATGGAGTCGGGGTCGCTCTCTTGCTGTGCCACGTTGATTTCTTTGTAGTTTTCGTTGACGTAGAACCACGGCGCGCCTGTGGTGAAGCCTGCGTTCTCGCTGTTGTCCCACTGGACAGGGGTACGGGCAGAGTCGCGGGAGGAGCGCCACATTTTGCGCAATCGCACGTCCTCGGGCTTGTTGAGATTGCTGTGGGCGTAATTGTAGCGGGTTTGCACATCCTCGTACATCTCTGCGCTCTCGGGCTGCCAGTTCAGCATGCCGATCTCCTGCCCTTGGTAGATGAAGGGTGTGCCCTGTTGGAAGAGCATGGCGGCGGCGAGGGTCTTGCCACTCTGCTTCCAATATTTCTCGCTGCCGTAACGGGAGATGATGCGGGGATGGTCGTGGT
This sequence comes from uncultured Oscillospiraceae bacterium, assembly GCA_964439545.1. Taxonomy (GTDB): domain Bacteria; phylum Bacillota; class Clostridia; order Oscillospirales; family Oscillospiraceae; genus Vescimonas. The sequence continues at coordinate 4,957 of CAYTOO010000012.1, forward strand.
TTTCTAGGTACAGCATATTCCACGCGCGGCCCGCCAATTTCTTCTGCCAAGAGGAAAAGGCGTGCTTCATGCGGTGGAGGGAGAACTTGGTGGGGAGATAGTCGGTAAAGAGACAGTCGGCGCACTGGCACTGGAACTGAATCATCATGTCCAGCTGACCCTGCTCCTCGTCAATGTACTTGAGGGCACGCTTGGGCCACACCAAGGGGGCTTCGGCGAGGGTGAAGCAATCGTAGTGGTCGAACGCATCACGCTTAAACTCGGCTAAATACTCGTGGATATGGGGACCGTGGTTATAGCAGGGCATACCCTTATAGATGGGGAAGAGGTGGTCATCGGGCAAGCCCTCTTTCTTGGAAATGTAGGTAATGACATCCTCGCGGAAACCGTCCACCCCCATGTCCAGCCAAAAGCGGAGGATTTTCTTCACCTCCTCGCGGACGAGGGGGTTATCCATGTTGAGGTCGGGCTGCTTCACGGCGAAGAGGTGGAGGTAGTACTCCCCGCGCACCTCATCGTATGTCCACGCCTTGCCCTCAAAGTTGCTGTCCCAGTTGTTGGGGAGCTTGCCGTTGGGGCGGGCAGGTCGCCAAATATAGTAGTCGGTGTAGGGGTCGATGCGCTGGCGGCTCTTTTGAAACCAGTCGTGTTCATCGCTGGTGTGGTTTACCACCAAGTCCATGACCAATTTCATGCCACGGTCATGGCAGCCCGCCAGTACTTGACGGAAAGCCTCCATGCCGCCGAACTGGGGGTCGATGTTCATATAGTCGGCGATGTCGTAGCCGCAATCCGCCCCGGGGGAGGGATAGATGGGGGAGAACCAAATGCCGTCACAGCCCAAGGACTTGATATAGTCCAGCTTTTCCAGCACGCCCCACAAATCGCCCATGCCGTCGCCGTTGCCGTCTTTGAAGCTGCGAGGCCAGATTTGATAGAACACCTTATCCTTATACCAGCGGTTTCGTGCCATGCCCATCGCTCCTTTCGGGTGCTTTGCGACCATTATATCACGGTGCGCCCGCTCTGTCACCGACAATATGATTGACAGGGGGATTTTCCCTCGGTAAAATGGTCGTAAAAGGGGATGAGAGTATGAGTTTTCAGCTGCCCAAGGGTATGCTGTTGGGTGTCGCCACCGCCTCTACGCAGATAGAGGGCGGCGAGGTGAACTCCAACTGGAACGACTGGTATCGTCAAGGCTGTATCACCGACAATACCGACCCTGCCACGGGGAACGACCACTGGCGCTATTGGCGTGAGGATACGGAGCTGATGGCGGAGATGGGATTGCAGCTCTACCGCTTCAGCGTGGAGTGGGCGCGGCTCATGCCCCAGGAGGGCGCGGTGGACGAGAAGGCTGTGGGGCAGTACCGCGAAGAACTCCTGCTGCTCCGCGAGAAGGGGATTCGCCCCCTGCTGACCATCCACCATTTCTCCAACCCTATGTGGTTTGAAAATAAGGGCGCATTCACCAAGCGGGAGAATCTCCACTACTACTTAGAGTTGGTGGAACTGGTGATTGACCGTTTTGGTGACTTGTGCAGCGAGTATATCACCATCAATGAGCCCAATGTCTACGCCACCAACTCCTATTTTTTCGGTCAGTGGCCGCCGGGTGTGGCGAAGTTTGTGCCTACGCTGCATGTGATGGAGAACTTAGCCTACTGCCACATTGCCGCTTACAATTTGATCCACGAAAAGCGGGAGAAGATGGGCTATGCCGATACAAAAGTGGGTGCTGCCAACCATGTGCGGGTCTTTGCCCCAAAGAATGAGAAAAACCTGTGGCATCGGATTTGCGCCAAGCTAACGAGCTTTCTTTTCCAAGATGCCTTGACGAAGGCCATGACCCTCGGGAAATTCCCCTTTCCCCTCCGCAATCACTGGGATATTCCGAGAGGGGAGTACACCGACTTCATCGGTGTGAACTACTATACCCGCTCCACCGTGTCGGGCATTGGGGACGGCGTGCGGGACAACAGCCCCCGCAATGACTTAGGCTGGGAGATTTATCCCGCAGGCATCGTGGAGTGCAGCCGCGCACTGATGGCGGTGCTGCCGCGCCCCATTTGGATTACGGAGAACGGCACGTGCGATAATCGTGACCTGTTCCGCTGTCGCTATCTCTACGAGCATTTGAAAGCCCTTTGCGAGTCGGACTTGCCCGTGGAGCGGTATTATCACTGGTGCTTCTGCGACAACTTCGAATGGGCGGAAGGGAACTCCGCCAAGTTCGGTCTTGTGGCGGTAGATGAGGTGAGCCGCGAGAGAAGGGTCAAGGATTCGGGGCACTTTTTCAGCGAAATCATCCGCCGCGGCGGCGTGGATGAAGGGCTCTATGAACAATTCGTAGCCAAACAGGAGTATAAGGTGCGATGATTACATTTGAAAATAATTTCTTCCTTTTGGGAAATGACAACTATTCCTGTCTCCTGCGTGTGAACCCCTATGGGCTGTTGGAGCAGCTCCATTTCGGTGCGCCTGTGGCGATTGACGATGCCGCTGCCTTTGTCCATGTGCAGGGGCTCGGTTGGGGCAGCTCTGTCCTTTTAGAGGAGGGCGACACCGAGAGCTGCATGGATTGTATGCCTCTTGCATGGAGCGGCAGCGGTCGCGGCGATTACCGCGAGTCCCCCTTGGAAATAGGGGTCAGCACCGACTTCCGCTATGAAAGCCACGCGATCCACGAGGGTATCGTGGAGATGGAGAGCGGTCTTCCCCAAGCATTGGGCGGGGAGGAGACGCTGGAAATCGTCATGGCAGCGCAGGATTTGCGCCTGCACCTCTATTTCACCGTGTTCCCCACCGTGTTGAGCCGCCGCGCAGTGCTTAAAAATGTGGGGGAAACGCCCGTCACCATCGGCAAGGTCATGAGCATGATGATGGACATCCGCGGCGAGTACGACATGACCACCTTCAACGGCGGTTGGATCGCTGAGATGGGCAAGCACACCGTGCCTGTGCAGGGCAGCCGCGTGGTGAACGAGAGCTTGACGGGTGCATCCTCCAACCGCCACAATGCGGGCTTCCTCCTGTCCCAAGTGGGGGCAACGGAGGAGTGGGGTCGGGTGTACGGCTTTAACTTGGTGTACTCGGGCAACCATTATGGCGCGGCCCAGCGCTCGCTGCAGGGCTTTACCCGCGTGATGCAGGGCATCAGCCCCGCCAACTTCTGCCGCACACTGGCGGCGGGTGAACGATTTGAGACTCCCGAGGCGGTTTTATGCGTGTCGGAGGAGGGCTTTGGTGAGCTGTCCCGCCGCATGCACCAATTTGTCAACGAACATATTGTCCCCAAAGCGTGGCAGTATCGTCCCCGCCCCGTCCTCTACAATGACTGGGAGGGCTGCATGTTCGACTTCAACCAGCGCCGCCTTTTAGACCTCGCCAAGGATGCCAAGGAATTGGGCTGTGAGCTGTTCGTTCTCGACGACGGTTGGTTCGGCGCGCGCAACAGCGACACGGCTGGCTTGGGGGATTACTGGGTCAACAAGAAAAAGCTGCCCGATGGCATCGGCGGTCTTTCCCGCAAAATCCGCGGTATGGGCATGGAGTTCGGCTTGTGGTTTGAACCCGAGTCGGTAAATGTGGACTCCGACCTCTACCGCGCCCATCCCGATTGGGTGCTGGGGGATGAGTATCCGCCCGTCTTTGGTCGCCATCAGCTGCTCCTTGATTTGACAAAGGCAGAGGTGCGGGACTATATTGTGGAGAATGTGTCCCGTACCATCGATGAGGGCAGCATCACCTACGTGAAGTGGGATATGAACCGCCACTCTGTCGCCCTCGGCAACAAGGCCCACGAGTATATTTTAGGGCTCTACGATGTGCTGCGGCGGATTTTTGAGCCCCGCCCCCATGTGCTGCTGGAGAGCTGCTCTTCGGGAGGCAACCGCTTTGACCTCGGCATGCTGTGCTTTGGCCCGCAGGTGTGGTGCAGCGATGATACCGACCCTATGGAGCGGCTGCGTATCCAAGGGAACTTGAGCTACCTCTATCCCCAGTCCACTTTCGGCGCACACGTCAGCGCTTCGCCCCACGCACAGACCCTCCGCGCAACGCCCCTCTCCACCCGCGGCAACGTGTCCTTCTTCGGTTGCCTTGGGTATGAATTGGATTTAAAGCACCTGTTGCCCATTGAGAAAAAGGAGATTTGTCAGCAGGTGGAGTTTTATAAGCAGTACCGCGAGGTGTTCCAGTTCGGGCAGTTCCGCCGCCTTGATAAGGGCTGGCAGGTGTCCGATGGCAAGACCACGCTGGTGGGTGTGTTCCACGGATGTCAGCAGGCCTCGCCGCCCTATGAGTATTTGCGGGTTTATGGCTTGGAGAAGGGCAAATGCTATCACTTCGCCTCCCGCCCCCAGCAGCTGCGGATCGGGCAGTTCGGCGACTTGGTAAAGCACGTGACCCCCGTGGCGCTGAATCCCAATGGGGTGATTTTGCGCACCGCTGACCGCCACATGACCATGCCCGATGGTGTCCATGAGGGGACGGCAAGCGGAGGGGCGCTCCACAGCGGCATCCCTATGCTGCCCGCCTTCCGTGGCACGGGCTACGATGACAAGCAGCGGACACAGCTGGATTTCGGCAGCAATCTCTATATCATTGAGGAGGATTCCGTCCATGAATAAACTGGATAAGCGCAACCGTACCTGCTTTGGCCTTGGTACGATTGGCCGCGATATGTTCTACGCCTTCGAGGCCAACACCATTCTCTATTTCCTCTCGGACGTATTGTCCTTGCAGATTTGGGAGTTTGCCGCCGTCAGCATGATTCTCTCTGTGCTGCGTATTTTCGATGCTCTCAATGACCCCATCACAGGCTTTGTTATCGACAATATCCGCTCCCCGTGGGGTAAGTTTAAGCCCGCAATTTTGGTGGGCGGCATTTTGAGCGCGGCGTTTTTTCTGGTGCTGTTTGCCAACATCGGCACGGGCTGGACGTTCATCATCGTCTTTGGCATCGCCTATTTGCTGTGGGATATTACCTACGGTATCAACGACATCGGCTACTGGACACTGCTGCCCGCCATGTCCTCCGACCAAAAGCAGCGTGAAAAGATGGGCACGTTCGCCCGTATCTGCGCCAACATCGGTATGTACATCGTCATGGTGGCGTGGCAGCCTGTGACCAGTGCGCTGGGCGACACCCCCAAGGTGTGGTTCGTCTGCGCCATCGTCATTGCCGTACTGTATCTCCTCGGCCTTCTTTTCCCCCTCTTGGGTGTCAAGGAGCGGCGCGTTGCCCCCGAGGAGCAGGAGTCTACCTCTCTTCGTCAGATGTGGAACGCCCTCGTGAAGAACGACCAGCTCATGTGGACGACCCTCTCCATGAGCCTCTTTATGGTGGGCTACATGACCACCGTCAGCTTCGCTCTTTACTACATGAAGTACATCTTCGGCAACGAGAATCTCTACGTTGTCCTCGTTGCGGTGGTGGGCGTTGCTCAGCTGAGCGCACTGGCAGTGTATCCCGCCATTGCCGCCAAGCTGAATCGCCGCAAGCTCTACACGGTGGGCACGATTTTGGTGCTGGCGGGCTATCTCCTGTTCTTCGTGGCGGAGATTTCCCTCGTTCTCATTGTCATCGGCGCAGTGCTGGTGTTCGTGGGACAGGCCTTCATTCAGACCTTGATGCTCATGTTCCTTGCCGACACTGTGGAGTACGGCCACTGGAAACTGGGCAAGCGCAACGAGTCCGTCACCTTCTCCATCCAGCCCCTCATCAACAAAATTGGCGGCGCAATTTCCACGGGCTTCGTGAGTTTGACCCTGCTCTTGTCGGGTATTAAAATCGACGGCGGCACGGCTGACGTTATCGATGCCTCGGGAAAGCTGATTTTCAAGTGCGCCATGTTCGCATTGCCCTTGGTGTTCATCCTCGTGGGCTATGTGGTGTATTTGAAGAAGTATAAAATCGACGAGAAGTTCTACGGCGAGATTTTGCAGGATTTGGAAAGCAGATAAACTAAAATCACCCTGTTCTGAGAGAACAGGGTGATTTTTTGTGTGTTTTTAGGCAACTGTGCCTGCTTTGTTTTCGTACTTGAGGTGTACGCCTGTGTCCATGATGGTCTTGAGCCTCTGCACCAAGTCGTACACGTCCACGTAGCGGATGTAGAGGGGCTGAGGTGCGAGGCGAATGACGTTGGGATAGCGGAAATCGGGGACGACACCTGCCGCTTTCAGCGCCTCGTTAATGCGTGCGGCTTCCGCGTGTTCCAAGGCCACATGACCGCCGCGGACGGTATCCTCGCGGGGATTGCCAACAGTGAAGCCGTAGGAACTTAGCTCCGTGTCGATGAGGTACATGAGGTAGGCCGTCAAATCGAGGGATTTGGTGCGGACTTGTGCCATGTCCACGCCCTCATAGATGTCCAGCGCGCCATCCACGGCGGCGAGGCTGAGGATTGCGCCTGTGCCCGTCTGCCAGCCGCCAGCATTGTCGGCGTGTTCAAAGCTGTCGCGGAGTTCAAACTGGGTGTCCTTGCGGTTGCCCCACCAGCCCGAGAGCCCCGGGCCGCGGGAGAAGTGGCGGGCGTTGATGTAGAGACCTGCAATGGCGCCGGGGCCGCCGGAGAGGTACTTATAGTTGCACCACAGCGCAAAGTCACAGTCGATTTTGGCAAAGTCGTGGTCGATGTTGCCGATGCTGTGGCACAAATCGAAGCCGATGATAATGCCCTTTTCGTGGGCAATCTTCGTCAAGCGCTCCAAATTGAGCAGCTGGGCACTGCGATAGAGGACGGAGGGGAGAAGGGCTACCGCCACATCCTCCGTCATGGCGGCGATAATGTCCTCTTCTGCGAGGGTCTTGCCATCGCGGCTGTGGATGACCTTCACCACTTCCTCGGGGTCAAGACCGCGGCTTTTCACAAAACTGGTAACGGCGTAGCGGTCGGTGGGGAAGTTCAGTTCGTCAATGAGGATTTTGTTGCGTGTGCCCGTGGGCTGATAGAAAGTGGCAATGCACTGGTGGACATTTAAGGTGGTGTTGGCACAGATGGTGACCTCCTCGGGCTTTGCATTGATGAGGCGGGCAAGCTTTGCGCCAATCACATCGTGGTAGAGGAAATAGTTGGTGGGTGCGCCTGTCCACAGGTTGATGCCGTAGGTTTTCCAATCCTCCAAGGCACGCAGTACGGCCTTTTCTGCATCGTGGGAGCAAAGGCCGAGGGAGTTGCCGTCCATGTAGATTTGGTTTTCCTTGGTGTAGAAATGTGCGCGGAGATGTGCAATGGGGTCGAGGGAGTCTTTGCGCTCAGCAAAGGCTCTGCCATTTTCGTAAGTACCCATGGGCTGATCCTCCTTGTATATACGATAATTGCTTTTTATTTCTGATGGCTTAAAAATTCCAAAATCTCTGCTTTCAGCGGCTTGTTGATGATTTCATACCCGCCTTCCTCGGCGTTTTCGTAGATGAAGCCCGTGACCTCGTCCAGCACCATATGGAAAACCTCGCCTTCATAAAGGCCTGTAATCTCGTAGGTCGTTTCTGTTATTTGGTAGGGGGCGAATTGCTTTCGATACCGCTTGCACTGCACTTCCTGCAAGAGGGATTTCAAGCCCTCCTTATCCACCTGCTGTGTGATGTCCGTCACGCCTGCATCGGCGGTGTACGCGATGACATAATGAATGTCGCCGCTTTCTATTTCTGAAAAAGGTGTTTTAGGGATAAAGGCAGAGACAACAAGAGCGATAAGCACCGCGGTGACAGCGATGACAATCATGCGGGATTTCTTCATGGAAACGCTCCTTTCACTCCTTCACCAAGCGCAGTGCGCCGAAGGGGCAGACCTTCACGCAGGCGGGCTTTAAGTCAGCCTTCACGCGGTCAACGCAGCCGTCACACTTGGACATCTTCGTGCCGTCGCCGTTGAAGCGGGGATGGGCGATGGGGCAGGCATCAAGGCAGCTGCGGCAAGAGATGCAGTTTAAGTTATCGCAGAGGACGAAGCCTGTGGCTTCGTCTTTTTCAATGCATCCTGTGGGGCAGGCGGCGATACAGGGGGCATCGGCGCAGTGCATGCAGGAGAGGGAACGGTAGGAGAAGTGCCCACCCTGCTCCACGGTGCAGGTGGTGCGGAAGGGGGTGTCCCCTGCGGTGACATTGACATCGTTTTGATCCATGCAGGCCACGGCGCAAGCGCCGCAATCCACGCACTTGGACTCGTCAAATGCTATTACATAGTTCATGGCTCACGCCTCCACTTTCTCAATGCGGCAGCGCACCTGCTTGTAGCCGGGGAAGCCTGTGTAGGGGTCCAGGTGATGCAGGGGGATGAGGCTGTTGACATTGGCCTCGCGGTAGCCGTGGTACATGTTGATGTCCCCCACGTTGGAAATACTGCTTACGTTGGCCTTGACAGTGATGGAGGCCACTTGGGAGACGATGCGGATGGTGTCCCCCTGCTTAATACCGAGACGCGCAGCATCGGCGGGGTTAATGTCGGCGCTGGGCTCGGGGCGCAGGGAGCGAAGCCAAGGTACATTGTGGGTGCGGGTATGGATGGCGCTGGGGAGGCGTGCCCCCGCCATCAAAATGAAGGGGAACGCCGCAGGGTCAGCATCGTCATCACTGCTGCGATGGACAGGCAGGGGGTCGAGGTCGGGGCGGTTCAGCTTTTCAAGAAGGGAACTGCTCAGCTCGATTTTGCCTGTGGGAGTGGGGAAGCCGTTTTTCAGCAGTGTACCTGCCTCGTAGGGCCTGGCCTTGGGCGGGCGCACAGGGAGAGGAGAATCCTTCACCGCCTCCCAATCGGTGATGCCCGAGGGGGAGAGGATGTGCTGTACGCTGGTATCATAGCCTGCGCGGAGGAGGTCGTCATCCAAATCAAGGGCATTTGCCAGCATGGTGATGATCTCCACATCGTCGCGGTTATCGTGGACGGGGGCGATGATGGGGCGGGTATAGTGGACAAACTGTCCTGCGTAGCACTTCACCTCACCCCGCTCGAAAGAGGAGGAAACGGGCAGGACAATGTCGGCGTGGGCGATGACATCGGTATGAAAAATGTCGGTAGCCATGACAAAGTCCATGGTGTCCAGCGCCTGCAAAAAGCGGGGGGATTCGGGGTACATGCGGTCGTTGACACCGAGGCACACGGCGGCCTTGATGGGGTAGGGCGTGCCCTCCTCCACTTGGCGCACCAAGTCCATGCCCTGTGCCTGCTTGTCGTAGAGAAGCTGTGTCCACAAGGGGAAGCGCTCACTGCCCACTCTCGGCTTGGCGTTTTCGGGGAAACGGGACATGTAGAACTCATGCACCAGCGAGTCAAAGCCACCATCACTGTCGCAGAGAGTATCACGGCAGGGGAACATAGTGCCCGGGCGGTCATAGCGGCCGGAGATGGCCATGAGGCTCAAAATGGCGCGGTGGACATTGTAGCCGTTGGTGCGGTGGGTGAGACCGTTGCCGGGGAGAATGGCGCTGGGGTCGGATTCTAAGAACATATCCAGTGCGCGGCGAATGTCCGCGGCGGGGACGGAGGAGATGGCCTCTGCCTTTTGCAGGGAGAACTGCTTGACATAGTCGGCATACTTGTCAAAGCCGTAGCAGTACTTCTCCACGAACTCCTTGTCGTAGAGACCCTCTTCGATCATCACCTTTGCCATAGCGTGGGCGATGGCACCGTCAGAGCCGATGTTGGGCTGGAGATAGAGGTCGGCGTATTTCTCTGCCAAGTGGGTGCGGCGGGGGTCGATGACTACCAGCTTGCCGCCCCGCTCTTTCAAGCCCATGAGTCCGCGGCCTGTGGGGAAGGAGTTGATGAGACCGTTAGAGCCCCAGCTCATGACCATCTTGGTGTTGCGGATATCGGCACGGGAAAAGCCGCCGAAGAGGGTGGCGTAGCTCAGCACCTCGGCGTTGTGGCAGGTGCTGGACTCGGTGATGTAGTTGGGCGAGCCGAAGGAATAGGCGAGGCGGTGAAGCCAAGGGCGAAACCACTTGGTATAGCCGCAGAGGAAGGCGACGGACTCCGCCCCGTAGGCGGCCTTCACCTTATTGAGTTCGCGGGCGCAGATGGCAATGGCCTCTTCCCAAGAGATGGGCTTGAACTTGCCCTCGCCGCGAGCGCCAATGCGCTTCATGGGGGACTTGAGGCGGTCTTCACGGTAGATGTACTGGCGGTTTGCCGCGCCCTTGGTGCAGAGAACGCCGTTGTTGCTAGGGAAACCGTCTGTGCCCTCCACCTTGATGACCTTACCGTCCTTGATGTAGGCATCAATGCCGCACTGAGGACCTGGGGTGCAGATGTCGCAGATGGTGTGGCGAATTTCGATTCCCGTCTCTTCGCAGGGGATCTTCGCTTTTAGCAGTCGCTCCAATTCCGTCATGTGAGATGCCTCCCGTATGTGGTATTGCCTATAAAATACCACAAAGAGATGCTACCGTCAAATAGTGAAAAAAGGACTGGAAATCGAGAGCGGGCGGTGGTATAATCCCTTGGAATGTCTGATCTGACAGGAGTTATCTATAGCTGTGGTTTCTTTGTTATTGGCAATTATCTATCTGGCCTTCATCGCTCTTGGTCTCCCCGATGCTCTGTTGGGTGCGGCGTGGCCCATGGCGGTGGAGGAGTTTCAGGTGCCCCTCTCTTACGCTGGCATCATCTCCATGATCGTGACGGCGGGTACGATTGTATCGAGCCTCTCCTCCGATTGGATGACGCGGAAGCTGGGTACAGGTTTGGTGACCGCCATCTCCGTCGGCGTGACCGCCGCGGCGGCAGTGGGCTTTTCCTTCAGTCACAGCTTTTGGATGCTGTGCGTCCTCGCCGTGCCCTACGGTCTTGGCGCAGGTGCGGTGGATGCGGCGCTGAATAACTATGTGGCGCTCCACTATGCCTCCCGCCACATGAGCTGGCTTCACTGCTTTTGGGGCGTGGGCGCTACCATTGGCCCGTACATTATGGGCTGGGTGCTGAGCGCACAGCACGGCTGGCGCACGGGCTATTCCTCGGTTGCCATCATCCAGTTTGTTCTGACGCTGGTGCTGTTCCTCACACTGCCCCTTTGGAAAAAGGCGGCGGTGAAAGAGGGGGAGACAATCGAAGAGCGTGGCGCACCCTTGGGCCTTAAAAAAGTGCTGCAAATCGAGGGCGTGAAGCCCCTGCTGCTGGCCTTTTTCTGCTACTGCGCCTTTGAAACCACGGCGGGTCTGTGGGCCAGCAGTTACCTCGTGGAGTATCGCGGCATGGGAGCGGAGCAGGCGGCCTATTTTGGCTCTATGTTCTTCCTTGGTTTGACGGCGGGACGGTTTATCAGCGGCTTCATTGCCGACCGCGTGGGGGATAAGAACATGGTTCGCCTTGGCATCGCCGTCATGGTGGTGGGCTTGGTGATGATCGCATTGCCCCTCGGTGTAATGGTTTCCGTGGTGGGCATCGCCGTGTTCGGCATGGGCGCAGCCCCCGTCTATCCCTCCATCATCCACTCTACTCCCATCCACTTCGGCAAGGAGCGGTCACAGGCCATTGTAGGCGTGCAGATGGCAAGCGCCTACTGTGGATCTACCCTCGCGCCGCCCCTGTTTGGCCTTGTGGCGGAGGTGCTCCACATTGGGCTCTACCCCTATTTCATGGCGCTGTTCCTCGTGGTGATGCTTTTCATGACGGAGCGCATCAACAAACGGGAAAAATTGGCATAAGAAAGACACCCGCGAGGGTGTCTTTTCTCATATTATTGCCGCTCCAGCAGCTTAAAAGACAGCATCAGCAGCAAGCGCTCATCGGCATCGTTCAAGTCACAGCGGAGGATGGACTTAATGTGGTTAAGGCGATAGAGCAAGGTGTTCTTGTGTACATAGAGATGCTCAGCGGTGCGGATGAGGTTACAGTTGCACTCCAAGTAGGCGCGGAGGGTGTGAAGAAGGGAGAAGGAGTACTTCCCCTCCGCCTCTTCCAAGCGGAGAATGTCGGGGCTGATAAGGAAGGGGACTTGCTCTGAGGGGATGTAGTCGAGGATGCGCTCCAGCATGATACTGCGGTAGAAGCTGAGACCCGCTTGCTGTTCGCTCTCCAAGGCGGCGAGGGCTTGGTGGAAGAAACCGTGGAGGTCGCGGATATGGCGGAAGGGATTGGAAACGCCGCAGCGGAGATGATGGTCGGCAAAGAAGTGGGACAGCTTCACCGTTAAGGAGTTCAGTCCCACCTCATCGGGTGCGTAGGCGAGGAGCAACAGCTGTTCCTGCCACACCACGGGGAGGAAATGCTCCTCGCTGTAGAGCCGCTGAAGGAGGGAGGCGTAGTAGGAGGCCATTTGGCGGTCGTCCCGCGCCTTCACATCGGCGAAGAACAGCTGCATGACACAGTTATTGAGATAGGGGGCAGAGCGGAGGCGGTCGGCAATCAGTTCATCGGAGAGGTGGACACCGTGGAGCAGGTCCAGGAGCATACTCTGGAGCGGGCCGCTGTCACTGAGGCGGTCACTCCGCTCCCAGATGCGCCGCAGGTGCGCCGTCACCAGCTCGCAGGCGCGGAGAACGAGGGGAGAGGTGTTGCCGTCCACGCACAGCACCGTCAATCGGCTGACGAAGCGGCCACCCTGCCATACGTTGGAGGTGATGGAGGGGAAGGGGTAGATGGCGGAGTGGTAGAGGATGGGCTTGCGGGCGATGGCCAGCTTGTCGAGGTCGCCCGAATCCTTCATCTTCTGTGCGTTTTTGGGGGAGAGGTAGCCCTTCTCACTCATGTGTACCCACTCCTCGTCACCACGGAAGTCGAGACTCTTGGTCATGGCGAGGATGCGGTAGCTCTCGTCAAGATAGAACATGGGCACGCCCATATGAAGACTGGTGCGGTCAAGGAGTTCCTGGTCGTTGTCGCAGAGGGCAAGGGTGGCGCTGAGGGTGTCCAGCCAGCTTTTGGCGGAGGCGAGGGCGTTAAAGACCTGCGCCAAGTCGCCCTGTTCCAAGACGATGCGGTTATCTGCCTCTGCGGAGCAAGCCCCTAGTGATACCACCAGTGCGTGGTGGAAAGGGTGGGGGAGCGTGCCGCCCACCGTCACGTAGATGGTGTTGGGGCGATCGGCGGCGCTGCCGTCCATCAAAAGCAGGGTGTCGGCCTGCTCGAAGTTACTTTTGACCATTTCCTTCATGGCGAAGGGTTGCAGTACATGACAGACAACGTCCCATGTCATGGCGGTGTTCCTCCTATTGTGATAGTAGCACAAAAATGAAATGGGGGATTCTGTCCCCGTGTCTATAGACAAAGGGAGAATATCGTGATATATACTATAGTATAAGAGGTTTATTGGCATTGCGCAAGAGAGAAACTAGTGCAAAGAGCCGATTTCTTGAAAAAATATGATGATTTTAGGAGGATGATTCCATGACCGGACGCGAAAATATGGATTTGGTATGGCAGCACAAGCAGCCCCTGTGGGTGCCCATGATCAATACGGACGCACAGATGATCATCACCCCCGAGTTTAACGATCGCCCCCTCTTTATGAACGGCGTGGACGATTTTGGCGTGGAGTGGGAGCTTGACCCCGAGCATCCCGAGCTGATGACCCACGTCAAGCCCGGCAGCGAGATCTTTGACGACATTACCGAGTGGAAGAAGTATGTGACCTTCCCCAGCTGCAAGGATAAGAACTGGGAGATGGCTGCCATGCGCACCAAGGCCATGTGGGCAAAGAAGGACGAACTGCAGGGCTACGTTGTGGGCAACATGGGCGGCTTTGAGAAGATCTGCGCCATGATGGGCCACGTCAACGCCATGATGGCCATGTACGATGACGAGGAGGCCTTCGCTGAGTTCATCGAGGCCTATGCCGACTATCGCATTGAGCAGTTCGAGTACATCAAAAAGTATCTGGATGTGGACTTCATGATGATGCACGATGACTGGGGCAACCAGAAGAATATGTTCTTCTCCCCCGAGATGTGGCGCAAGTTCTTCAAGGAGCCCGAGCGCCGCATGGTCAAGCGCTGCCAGGAGCTGGGCATGCACTACATGCACCATTCCTGCGGCTACATTGAGCCCATCATCCCCGATCTCGTGGAGATCGGCGTGGAGAGCTGGCACGGCGGTTCCCCTGTCAATGATCTTAAGAAGATCAAGGCAGAGTACGGCGATAAGCTGATCTTCGCCGGCGGTGTTGATCCCCAGGTCACCGACACGGGCAGCGCCACCGAGGAGGAGATCCGCGCAGAAGTCCGCCGCGTCATCGACACTCTGGGCAAGGGCGGCGGCTTGATGATCTCTTCTGCCGTCATGTTCTCCACTGTTCCCAATGTGGATATCATCGTGGACGACGAGACCGCCAAGTACGGCCAGTATGATACGCTGAAGTTTGACTGAAAAAGTCAGTCAGAAAATATAATTTAGATTTAAAGGAGATACGATTATGAGCAAGCTGAATGGTTCCTGGAAGATCACTGTCCACACCTATATGGGCGATATGCGTTCCACCGGTTATTTCACCGTCGAGGGCGACAAGATCACCGGCGAGTGCAAGGATGCCTCCAACGGTGCTGTGGCTCCCATCGCCAATGGCGTTGTTACCGGCAACAAGTATGAGTACGATCTGACCATCAAGACCCCCGTTGGCGAGATGACCAACCATCTGGTGGGCGAGCTGGGCGAGGATGACGTCATCCGCGGCACCTCCGCCAACCCTATGGGTTCCTTCGACTTTGACGCTGTCCGCGGCGAGTTTTAAGAGAATCACGGAAAAGGCTGACCTTCACGGTCAGCCTTTTTTCATTGTTGAGGGAAAGCTTCGCAGAATTTCGCCGCGGTAGCGGCGAAAAAAGTTCAATCGTTTTTTCCGACGACATGCGCGTCGGGAAAAACACTTATCAGCCTGCAAACGTGCGAACTGTTCACCTTTGGGGAACAGTGAGTGCGCTGCAGCAGGCTGCAATCTTCACAGAAAAGTGTTTACCACTTTTCTGTGAATGTTAAAACGGCTACCCCAAGCGGGGTAGCCGTTTTTATGTACTTATTTGTACGGTGTAGGTGCTGCCGACCCATCAACACGCGTAGGGTGGGCAACTCCGTGATCCGTAGGTCTTCTGACTCGTACCTGTGGGCAATGGATAAGCCCGCGGTCGCTCCCTGCCTTCCCGGAAAAACTCCAGTGGCTCGCTTTCGCGGAGGGAACACCTCGATACATACAGCGGCGGTGCCGTTCGGGATTCGCACCCGATTGTCTTGTTCAGTCTGCGAGGTGTCTCAGGCCCCTCGCAGACCACGGAACGGATGGTATTTTATTGTGCGGCGGCTTGAGCATTCCGCCCACAACGCGTTTGCCTAAATAACTTAGGCCAGCAGCTCAGCAGCCTTCATGGCGGCGGAAGCAGCGTCAGCGGTGTAAGCGTCAGCGCCGATGGAATCAGCGAACTCCTGAGTGATGGGAGCGCCGCCAACCATGATCTTAGCGGACAGGCCGGCTTCCTTAGCAGCCTTGACGACCTCACCCATGACAGGCATGGTGGTGGTCAGCAGAGCGGAGCAGCAGATGATGCCTGCGTTGTTCTCCTTAGCAGCGGTGACGAAAGCCTCGGGAGTGACGTCAACGCCCAGATCCACGACGTTGATGCCCTTGCCCTCGATCATCATCTTGACCAGGTTCTTGCCGATGTCGTGCAGGTCGCCGTGAACAGTACCGATAACGGCAGTGCCCAGAGAGACAGCACCGGCCTCAGCCAGCAGGGGCTTCAGCAGCTCAGAACCGGCGTTCATAGCGCGGGCAGCCACCAGCACCTCGGGGACGAAGATCTCGTTGTCACGGAACTTCACGCCAACGCGATCCATACCGGGCAGCAGACCCTCGGTCAGAATGGTCTGGGGAGCGATGCCCTCGTCCAGAGCCTTCTGCACGTACTCAACTACCAGCTTGCGCTTGCCCTTTTCCAGAGCCTCACCAATCTCAACCAAAATGCTCATGTGAAAATACCTCCGTAAAATTTTTGCGTGTTTGCGAATCATTCAAATGATTCGTTTGATGGTTATAAGGTAACAAAATTATACATAGATTGCAAACGTTTTGGAAAAAGAAGAGATTTTATTACCAATAATCACAAGAAAATACAATGGAACACAGGGCTTGTTAAGGGAATAGGGCCCGTTCTACACTGTGGACTTATAAAGGACCTTTTTGGAAGCTGTAGGGGCCGACGCCTCTGTCGGCCCGTTTCGGGATGCCTGCAAGATAGTAGGGGCGGACAGAGTCGTCCGCCCCTACTACTTTATTGAAAAATGCTGCGGACTTTGCGGCTTGCTGTTACCGTCCGTATTCCTTCTGATTATCAATATGCCGTCCGTGTTTGCGGAACTTGTCGGGGGTCACGCCTGTGACCTTTTTGAACACCTTACAGTAGTAGCTCTGATCTTCAAAGCCGCACATGCTGCAAATCTCCGACAAGGAGGCGACACCTGCCAAGAGGAGGGATTTGCTCTTTTCTACACGGAGCTGATTTAAGTACACGCGGAAGCCACAGCCCATCTCCTCTTTGAACACCTTGGAGAAATGGGAGTGGGAGTAGCCCACGTGGTCTGCCAGTTCGGCGAGGGTGATGTCCTTGGCATAGTGAAGGGTCATGTAGTTGACAGCCTTGCCGATGATGTTTTTGTGCTTGGAGTCCACAGGGTCGAAGACAAGGTCGGTGTAGCGGTTCAGCACCTTCGCCAGCCAGTGGGCGATGTCCTCCTGTGAGCGCATCTGCCGCAGCTCCTGCATATAGCGGTGGTTGGTGTCGAAAATCAGCTCTGCGCTGCCGCCGCTGTAGACAGAGGCGCGGCTCAGCACCACCAGCAGCTCCGTGATGCGGGTTTGAATGGTATTGGGGTCGGGGGAGAAGAAGAAAATGTTGCCCAGCAGCTCGTTGAGGAGGGCTGCCGCCGTGGCTTTATCACCGCGGGAGATGGCGGAAATCAAAGCCTGTTCCTTTTCCACAGGGTAGGGGGCGGGTTGTCCGCTCAGCTTCAATTCCTGCACATATTCGCCGATGGAACGCTGCTGGCGGCTCTCGTTCTTCATCATCAGCAGGGCGTGGCTGCTGTCGCTGATATACACGGCGTTGGCGCACAGCTGGCGGGACACATGGTTCAGGCGGGATGGCTCGATTTGAGGAAGGTTGGAGAGGAACTGGCGAATGGGCTTCACTCCCGTGCCGGGGACATTGCGCTTGGCGATGATGTCGTCCAGCAAATCCTCCGCCTCCATAATGAGGACAGGCCCTGCCAGCAGCGCGCCTACCACCGCGCCGCCCACCACGATGGGGGCAGAGCAATAGGTGAAGCCGGCGGGACAGGAGTAGATATACCGCCCGCCGAAGCGGGAGGCTTGGGAGATACCACGCAGGTGCAAGTTGAGACAGTGGGGCGGCTCACCGGGGAGACCCTTCAAAAAGGCGCACTCATCCTGTGGCGTGCCGTACTCGTAGATAGTGGAACCCTTTTCGTCCAACAGCCGACAGCGGATGGTGGAGGCGATGGCGAAGGACTCCACCATCTCCTTGGCAATATTCATATCAAAGGCGGTATGGGATTTCATTGCTCGGCCTCCGTGGTAGAATTTTGTTTTTTCAGTGTACCTTATCTTCTCCCACAGGTCAAAGGGTACAGTGCAATTTTGTGAAAAACGGAGATAAACATCGGCATAATCACAAGAAAAGACAATGTGGATTTTGAGGATAGGGCGGGATTTTTGGAAAGAAATTCGAAAAATGAGAGGATAAGTGCCAAAAATCACAAAAAAGTTGAATACAAGAGGGAAGAGGGGCTTGTATAATGGTAGCATAGAAAATTTTGCGGCTCTGAGCCGACACAGAATAACAGGAGGACGATCCTATGAAGCGCAACATGAAGCAGTGGGTGGCTGAGACCATCGCCAATCCCGTGAAGAAGGGTGTTCCCGTGCTGTCTTTCCCCGCCGTGCAGCTGATGGACATTACCGTTCGTGATCTCATCTCCAGCAGTGACCTGCAGGCCAAGGGCATGAAGATGGTGGCAGACAAGGTGCCCTCCGGCGCTTCCGTGAGCCTCATGGATCTGTCCGTGGAAGCCGAGTGCTTCGGCTCTACCATCCGTGTCAGCGATGACGAAGTGCCTACCGTCATCGGCGCTGTGGTGTCCGATGAGGATGCCGCCGATGCCCTCGAGATCCCCGAGGTGGGCGCATGCCGCACCGGTCTGTACATCGAGGCCATCGCCAAGGCTTCCGAGATGATCACCGATCGTCCCGTGCTGGCAGGCGTGATCGGCCCCTTCTCTCTGGCAGGCCGCTTGATGGACGTGGGCGAGGCTATGGCTTATTGCTACGAAGAGCCCGACATGGTCCATACCGTTCTTGAAAAGACCACCAAGTTCCTTATCTCCTACATCGAGGCTTACAAGGCCGCAGGTGCCAACGGCGTGGTGATGGCTGAGCCTCTGGCCGGTATGCTGAGCCCCGGCCTGGCTGAGGAGTTCTCTCACCCCTACGTCAAGCAGATCGTGGAAGCTGTCCAGACCGAGGAGTTCGCTGTTGTCTATCATAACTGCGGCGACAACGTGGCCCTGATGACCAAGGGCATCTACGGCATCGGTGCTATGGGCTACCACTTCGGCAACGCCTGCACTCTCGCCGACATGTTCCCCGATGCTCCCGCTGATGTGCTGGTGATGGGCAATGTTGACCCCGCCGCTCAGATCAATCAGGGTACTCCCGAGTCCGTGAAGGCCGCCACCTTGAAGGTGATGGAGCAGTGCCACACCGCTCCCAACTTCGTCATCTCCAGCGGCTGCGACATTCCTCCCATGTCCCCCTGGGCCAACATCGAGGCCTTCTTCGCCGCCGTGGAGGAGTTCTACAACAAGTAAGATTTTCATTTTTCATTCTCATAAACGCAAGCGCCGCAGTCGAAGGACTGCGGCGCTGTGCTTTTTTGCTTATTCGGTGGCTTGGAACTCAGAGAGGGAGTATTTCAAAAGGTTGCCCAAGATCATGGCAAAGGCATCGGGTGTGAGGGTCAGGGCGCCGAGGACATATTTCGTGAACAATCCGATGGTGGCGGAGGTGAAAATGGTGCAGGCGGCCTCGGCCGTCAGCGGATCGCCCTTTTCCTCCATAAAAAGGGTGGAAAAATGTTGCTCAAGACCTCGTTTCCACTTGTGGACGAACTGGGGATTGGCGTGGGGGCCGAGCAATATCTTAAATGTCCACCTGTGCTCGTCGATATACAAAATGGTGTCTTTGGCGGCGGGGGAGGGGACACCTGCGCGAATGGCGACAAGATCCCAGCCGAACTTGGCATTGATATTCCACAGGGTATTGATGAGCTCGTCTTCGATAGACTCCAACACCGTGTATTTGTCCTCGTAATAGTAATAAAAAGTAGAGCGCGAGATGCCGCAGCGCTCACACAGTGCGCCGATGGAGATGTGGTCGAGGCCTCCCTCGGCGTACAGAGTGAGGAAGGTTTTTTTGATCTGCGCCATGATCTCCCGTCTGTTCGCTTCCCGTCTATGTCCTGCCATAAAAGCACCCCCTTATTTCTGTCCTCATTATGGCAGAAAATGAGGAAAATGTCGAACAATATTTACATGGTGTTTGAATTTCGTACAAAGTGTTGAAATTGGGCTGTCTCTGTCTGTGGAAAAGGTATATGATAAGACCGATCCCCCCAAATATAAACGAAGAGGAGATGTTGTTATGCCCGGTCCCGCCATGATCATCAATGCCATTAAGGCCACGCAACTGCAGAAGAAGAGTGGCCTTACCCCTTTGGAAAACGCCATGATGGCCTATCAGCACAAGACCCCCGCATGGATTCCCTGCGTCTACACCGATTTTTGGATGCTGCAGCCCAAGATGGAGGGCGAGCGCTACTGCGGCCATGACCGCGGCAAGGACTGGTTCGGCGTGGAGTGGCAGTTCGTGCCTCAGCTGGGCGCGCCCATGCCCGTGCCGGGGCAGTATCTGTTTGAAGACATCGCCGATTGGAAAGAGTATGTGAAGTTCCCCGATTTGGAGGCTATCGACTGGGAGAAACAGGCGGAGGAAGACCTGCGCACCAGCTTGGAGGCCACCTTGGCTGCAGGTAAGCGCGTGTATACCAAGGGCGGAAAGTCCATCGTTGATCCCAATAAGCTGGGCATGGCCATGGTGATCAACGGCATGTTCGAGCGCATGCATTCTATGATGGGCTTTGAAAACGCACTGGTGGCGCTGATGGAAGATCCCGATACCTGCTTTGAGTTCTTCAGTGCCATGGCCGATCACAAGATCCGCTTCTTTAAGAAAATCGCCCAGTATTATCCTGTGCAAGTCATCAATGCCCATGATGACTACGGTGCTGAGGGCCGCATGCTTATGTCCCCTGAGACATGGCGCAGGATCATCAAGCCCAACTTAAAGCGCATGGTGGATGCCTGCCACGAGATGGGTCTCATGTATCAGCATCATTCCTGCGGCTACATTGAGCCCATTATCCCCGACCTCATCGAGATCGGCGTGGATGCGCTGGATCCCCTGCAGGCCTGCAACACCAATATCCGCCAAATCAAAGATATGTATCAGGACAAGTTGACTTTTGTGGGCGGAATCGATAATATGGGAGTGTTGGAACAGCCCGATGCTACCAAGGCAGAGCGGGTGGGTGAATATGACCGCGCCACCGACTTGCTAGCACCCGGCGGAAGCTTTGTCGCCTTCCCCCATGTTGCCGATTTTTCCCTGATCCCTGAGCAGGTAGGCGAACACTTCCGCTATGGCGTTCCCTTCTACAAAAAGCACCGCATGGGTGTGTGGAACAAATAACCAAGGAGGAGAGAGACATGGCAAGAGTCGGCGTTGCAGCAGATGCAAAGAGCAAAAGCTACTATAAGTATTTTGAGCGCACCATGGTGGATGCTCCCGCTGAAAAGCTGGAGATTTTGAAAAATCCCTACGGCAAGCTGGGTGAGGGCATGGAGATCGATGAGCGCAACGGCCTGTTCGACAAGAAGATCGAAAAGGGCGAGGTGGGTATCTTCCCCTTGAAGGCGGGCGGTTACTGTGTTGCCAACACCACCCAATACAAGGGTGTGACGGGTGAGATGCTTCAGTGGTGGTTCGGCTGGCACGCCCTCGATCCCTTCCGCTATTCCATTTGGGATCCCTATGACCACTATGGCTTGGAGATCTCCGAGGAGGATCGGGCCTACATTCTCGATCCCAACACCTCTATCCCCGACAAGTGCCGCAATGTGTGCCATCATGTGCTGGAGTCCCTGCGCCCCGGTGATAAGCCCACCGCCATCCACATCAACTTCGCCGATCCCGCCGACATGGGATTTGACAAGGAGCGCATTTTTACGGAGGATTGCTCCTTCTTCGTCTGCGCCAACGCACATATTGTCACCCCCGCCATCCTGCCCAATCTGACGGTGGTCATGACCCACATGGCGGTGGATAACGAGGAGGGCTGCGAGCTGCGCTCCCGTTTCTGGATGGGCTATGAGATCAAGAACGGCGTGGGCAAGCGTGGTCGCTTCCCCGAGTTCATGTTGAAGAAGGTGACGGCTATCTTTGAAAAGCTGCTGTCCCACAACTTCTATGAGTACACCAACTTGGGTGTCATCTTGCCCTCCCTCTACGCCGAGGAGAAGGACAACTGGTAATCGTTTCAATGTAAATAAAAGCACAGCGCTGCGGTTTTATCCGCGGCGCTGTGCTTTTGTTGTTTAGTTTTCCTCTGCCAGCCGCTCTTTGGCGGTGGAGAGCATGAGCTTGATGCGGTTGAGCTGGTTGACCTCGGATGCACCGGGGTCATAGTCCACCGCCACTACGTTGGACTGGGGATAGGCCTTGCGGAGGGCTTTGATGACACCCTTACCCACCACATGGTTGGGCAGGCACGCGAAGGGCTGAATGCAGACGATGTTGGGTGTGCCGCTTAAAATAAGCTCCACCATTTCACCCGTTAAGAACCAACCCTCACCGTACTGGTTGCCCAAGGACAGGAAGGGCTTGGCAAGGTCGCCCACATGCTCAATAGGCATAGGCGGCTCGAAGCGGCGGCTCTTTTCCAGTGCCCGCAGTGCAGGGCGGCGCAGATGGCGGATGGCGGCGACACTGATGCGTGCGGCGGCTGCCGATGTCCATCCCTTGCCCAGATACCGGTGCTTATATTCACCGTTATACACCGAGTAGTTCATAAAGTCCATCAAATCGGGGACGATGGCCTCTGCACCCTCCTTTTCCAGCAGTTCCACAAGGTGGTTGTTGGCAAGGGGCATGTACTTGACGAGAATCTCCCCCACCACGCCTACGCGGGGCTTGCGGAGGGTCTCGTTAATGGGGAAGCGGTCGAAATCCTCTACGATGCCGCGGCAGACCTTGGGGTATGTCCATTTACTATGTGGGTCGGTCAGCGACTCGATGGCGATGGTGCGCCACTTGCGGTGGAGGGCGTTGGTGCTGCCCTTTTCCAACTCGTAGGGGCGGACACGGTAGAGACAGCGCATGAAGAGGTCGCCGTAGACGATGGCGCGGGCGGCATCCAACAGCAGCTTGGGGGAGATGCGGAAGCCCGCGTTTTTCTCCATGCCGTTGGCGTTGAGGGAGATGACGGGGATGTGTCCCAAGCCCACCTTGTCGAGGGCGCGGCGAATGAAGCCCACATAGTTGCTGGCGCGGCAGCAGCCGCCCGTCTGAGTCATAATGACCGCCAATCTTTCGGTGTCGTACTTCCCCGACAGCACCGCATCCATGATTTGACCCACCACGGTGATGGAGGGGAAACAGGCATCGTTGTTGACGAACTTGAGACCCATGTCGATGGCACTGCGGTTGTCGTTGTCCAGCAGCTCCATGCGGTAGCCGTGTTTTTGGAACACGGGGGAGAGCATGTCGAAGTGGATGGGGCTCATTTGCGGGGCGAGGATGGTGTAGCCTGCGGAGAACATCTCCTCGGTGAAAAGGCTGCGGTGATAGGTAGGGTCTTGGGGCTGGGGGAGGATGCCTTTTTCCCGCCGCTGATTCATGGCGGCTAAAAGGCTGCGGATGCGGATGCGGGCAGCGCCGAGGTTGTTGACCTCGTCGATTTTCAGCACGGTGTAGAGCTTGTTGCTGCCCTCCATGATCTCTGCCACCTGATCGGTGGTGACGGCATCGAGACCACAGCCGAAGGAGTTGAGCTGAATGAGCTCCAGATCCTCCCGCTGGCAGACGAACTCCGCCGCCGTGTACAGGCGGGAGTGGTAGACCCACTGGTCGTTGACACGGAGGGGGCGCTTGGGGTCGAAGTCGATGGGCAGGCTGTCTTCCGTCAGCACGGCGAGGGAATAGGAGGTGATCATCTCGGGGATACCGTGGTTGATCTCGGGGTCGATGTGGTAGGGGCGGCCTGCCAGCACGATGCCGCGGGCGTGATGCTCTTCCATCCACCGCAGGGCTTTCTCACCCTCGGCGCGGATGTCGGCCTTGGCACGCTGCTGCTCTGCCCACGCTGCATGGACGGCAGCGCGGACTTCGTGTGCGGGGATGTTCCACTCCTTGCAGCACACATCCACCATGCGCTCGGCGGCAGTTTTCTCGTCCGTAAGGGCGATGAAGGGGCGGATGTAGCGCACGCCGCCGTCCGCCACGGCTTCTACGTTATTTTTGAGGTTTTCGGGATAAGAGATGACGATGGGGCAGTTGAAGTGATTCTGGGCATCCTTCGTCTCCTGATGCTCGTAGAACACGCAGGGGTGGAAGATGGTGTGGATGCCGTGATTCACCAGCCACTGGACATGACCGTGGGCCAATTTCGCGGGATAGCACTCAGACTCCGAGGGGATGGACTCCATGCCCAACTCGTAGATGCTGCGGTCGGAGAGGGGGGAGAGGGTCACGGAGAACCCCAATTTATGGAAGAAGGTCGCCCAGAAGGGGTAGTTCTCATAGATGTTCAGCACGCGGGGGATGCCGATAGTGCCGCGGGGCGCGGCTTCGGGATTGGGGTAATCAAAGAGCCGCTGCTGCTTATAGGCCACCAAGTTGGGGGCGCTGTTTTTCGTGCTGCCGCCTGCGCCACGCTCGCAGCGGTTGCCCGTCACATGGCGGCGACCGCCCTCAAAGCGGTTGACGGTCAGCATACAGTTGTTGGTGCAGCCGCCGCAGCGTGCGGTGGTGGTCGTGTAGCTAAGGCGGAGAATGTCCTCCATGGGGAGAAGGGTGCTGTCCTGCCCGTGATAGCGCTCCTTGGCAATGAGGGCTGCGCCGAAAGCGCCCATGATGCCTGCAATGTCGGGGCAGGTGGCCTTCACTCCCGCCACCTTTTCGAAGGCGCGGAGAACGCCGCGGTGATAGAACGTGCCCCCCTGTACCACGATGTGGCGGCCTAAATCGGCGGCATCTGCCAGCTTGATGACCTTATAGAGGGCGTTTTTAATGACCCTGAAATTTTCCCAACTTTTGATGAGCAAATTCAACTAGAGTACGAAAAGCCGAGCGGAGCTTACCTTGAGTTTTTGGTGATGAGTGATTGCGCAAAGATTGATGTTTTTGAATTGTCTAAGTACGGGGAGGAGCAGTACGATGTTATCCCCGCCGAACCAAAGGCGATTAACTCACGTATTGAGGCTTTCATGGCGCAAAACAGTACCACGGGCCATGCGGCTGACC
>CAYTOO010000013.1:0-25848 GCA_964439545.1 uncultured Oscillospiraceae bacterium
TGGAAGAGCCAAATGGTGCTGGCGCTGGGTCTTGAGCACAGCCGTCAGGCAACCGCTGCTCAGAGCGCCGTCACTGAGATGACCAATGAGCTCCTCAAGAAGAACGCAGAGGCACTGAAGATGGGCACCATCGCCACCGCCAAGGAGGCGGAGCGCTCCATCGTGGATATTGAAACCTTGAAGCACACCAACGAGCAGCTCATTTCCACCTTGGACGAGGTGCTGAACATCCAGCGGGATGGCGCAGCCAAGCGTAAGGCCGCCGAGGCTGAGTTGGGCCGCATCGAGGGCGAGCTGAAGCAGAAGCTCATGGAGCTGCGTGGCTAATCATCACTCCTTGAAAGGGGTAACGCTATGAAATTATCAACGAACCGTGTGGTAGGCATCATTGCTGTGGTGCTGGCCATCGTCGCCGCCGTGGCGCTGGGACAGGTGCGCAAAGACCACTTCCTGTCCAAGTCCCCCACGGAGCTGCTGGAGGTGGAGTACCGCCAGTGGATCTGCGATGAGGCAAAGCTGCTGGATGATGCTACCGAAAAGACGGTGGAAAAATATAACGCCGCTTGGGACGAGAAGTACTATGCCGTGGTGGCTGTGGCCTCTGTGGAGCGCATGGTGGGATGGGATGAAACCGATTATGCCGCGGCGCTGGGCGAAAAGTGGGGTCTTGGCGAGAACGACATGATCCTTGTGCTGGTGGAAGATGGCGATTGGCAGGTCTACATGGGCGACTATGTGGGCGCTGTGATGCAGGACTATCAGCAGCAAAAGCTGGTGCAGGCGCTGGATTCCGCCTACTATGACGGCGACTTCGACGGCGCAGTGACCGCTTTCTTCCGTCAGTGTGACGTGTTCTATGGACAGATCGACCCTGCCCACAAGAATGGTGCTTCTTATGGGGATTGGTACGCCCCTGTAGATCACGGCAAGGAGGCAGGCGGCGGCATTGTGGGCGTCATCTTCCTCGTCCTTATGATCTTTGTGGTGTGGGTGCTTCTTGATCGGGCACGCTATACCCGTTATCGTCGCCGGTATATCATCCCCGGTATTGTAGCGCCTGTGAGATATTATCCCATCTTCTGGGGGCGCAGCCTCTATCGTCCTGCCCGTCCCCGTCCTGTAGCCCCTCCGCCTCCTATGGGTGGCGGCTATCAGCCCCGCTCCAATACACCTCCCCGTCCTACCCAGTCCCGTCCCATCAATCGCCGCCCCTCCGGTGGCTTTAATGGCGGCGGCTTCAGCGGTGGAAGTCGCAGTGGCGGCGGCTTCGGCGGTGGCCGCAGTGGTCGCGGCGGCTTTGGCGGCGGTGGATTCCGCGGCGGCAGACGCTGACAAGTTAATGTAAAAGCAGTAAGGTGTGCACCTTACTGCTTTTTGCATAATTATGAACTTTTTTTGATAGAAACGGCATTTCCTTGCAATTTATAGCGCAATGTAGTATACTGTTTCCATACATTGGTCAATCCTGCGAATGCATAAGAAAGGATCGAAAGATGATGAACGCAATGGATAAGAAATATGAGGCGTTGTTTACCCCTTGGAAGGTGGGCAACGTGGAGATCAAAAACCGCATTGTCATGTGTCCCATGGGTGGTACGTCTTTGTTCGGCTGGTTCGAACTGGGCGGCTGCCACTTCGACAAAGAGGCGGCAAACCTCTTTTTGAAGCGGGCGCAGAATAACGTGGGTCTCATCATCCCCGGCATTGCACCCCTGCGTGATACCTTCTGGGGCAAGTGGCTGTGGCAGAACCCCAAGATGTTTGATGAGCTGAAGATCTTTATGGAGGAGATCCATAAGACGGGTGCCAAGCTTTTCGTGCAGCTGACGGCAGGTATGGGCCGCAGCTGGGCAATTACCGAGTTGGTTGGCCCTCTCCACAAGAATAAGTTCACCCGCGCTATCTTGAAGCCCATTCTCGACACCTCCCACGAGCTGGCCTCTCCCAGCCCTCAGCCTGCCCGTTGGGCACCCGACATTGAGTGCCCCGAGATGACGGTCCATCAGATCCACGAGATCATTGAGGCCTTTGCCAAGACCGCCAAGCTCTGCCGCGATGCAGGTGTGGACGGCGTGGAGGTCCATGCAGTCCATGAGGGTTATCTGCTGGATCAGTTCGCCATTGAGTTCTTCAATAAGCGCACCGATGAATACGGCGGCAGCTTTGAAAACCGCTATCGTTTCGCCGCCGAAGTGGTCAAGGCCATTAAGGAGGCCTGCGGCGATGATTTCCCTGTGTCTCTTCGCTACAGCGTGGAGTCCAAGCTGAAGGGCTTCGCCAAGGGCATCGTCCCCGGTGATACCGCTCCCGAGATGGGCCGCGGTATGGCAGAGTCCGAGCGCGCCGCCAAGTATCTGCAAGATTGCGGCTACGATATGCTCAACGCCGATAACGGTACTTACGACTCTTGGTACTGGGCACATCCCCCTATGTACATGCCCCAGAACTGCAACCTCGATGATGTTGCCCACATTAAGAACTTTGTGGACATCCCCGTGGTGTGCGCCGGTCGTATGGAGCCCGATGTGGCGGCTGCCGCCATTGCCGAGGGGAAGATCGACGGTATGGGCGTGGCTCGCCAGTTCCTCGCCGATCCCGAGTGGATCACCAAGCTCATTGAGGATCGCTTGGAGGACATTCGTCCCTGCATCTGCTGCCACAGCGGCTGCTTCAACTTCTCCTCCTCCAAGGGTCATTATAATACCCAGGATCTCACCGACACCATGGGTCTTGCCCGCTGCGCCATCAACGCCGAGACTATGCAGTCCAAGAAGCACTACATCGCCACCGCCAAGAAGGTGAAGAACATTGCCGTCGTCGGTGGCGGTATCGGCGGTATGGAGGCCGCTCTCGTCTGCGCCAAGCGCGGTCATAAAGTGACGTTGTACGAAAAGAGCGGCGAGCTGGGCGGCGTGTTCATCGCTGCCGCTGCACCCTCCTTCAAGGAGAAGGATAAGGCACTCATTGCATGGTATCGCCGCGAGATGGCCAAGTATCCCATCGAGGTGAAGCTGAACACCGCCGTGACGGATGTGAATGCCCTCGGCGCTGACGAGGTCATCGTGGCCACGGGCGCTACCGCCAACAAGATCCCCGTCAAGGGTGCGGACACCGCCATTCAGGCCGTGGATTTCCTGCTGGGTAAGCAGACCGTGGGCGAGAAGGTGGTCATCATCGGCGGCGGCCTCACCGGCTGCGAGATCGCCTATGAGCTGTACCTACAGGGTAAGAAGCCCATGATCGTGGAGATGATGGATGACCTGATCGTCACCCCCGGTGTCTGCCTTGCCAACACCAGCTTCCTCCGCGATTTCTTCGAGGCCAATAAGGTGCCTGTGTATTTGGAAACTGGCGTTACCGAGATTGGTGACGGCACCGTGACCATTAAGGATAAGGATGGCAACCTCACCACGCTGGAGACCGACAACGTGATCCTGTCCGTTGGCTATAAGCCCGCACCTGTGGCACAGAAGGATAAGCATATCCATATCATCGGTGATGCCAATAAGGTGGGCAACCTCCGCAGCGTCATTTGGGGCGCTTGGGATACCTGCATGAAGCTGTAAGTGAAAGGAGAAAATTGCTATGATTTTGACCGCTGAACAGCAAGCCATTTTAAACGGCGAAAAGGGCGAAACCCTAGCCAAGGTCATGAAAACGCTGGTGATGTACGGCGAGGCCTTCGGCGCGGAGAAGATGGTGCCCATTACCTCGAAGTATAACCACTTGGTGACCTCCTTCGGCTTGAAGGTCATGTCCCCTGTGTATGAACTGATGCAGCAGCTGCTGGATGCTGGTGTCGCATCGGGTCAGAAGTTCTCTGTTGACCCCCGCCCCTTGGATAAGAATGTGCCCGCCAACTTCCTGCAGAACTTCGTGTTCAATAAGTTCATGTACACCAAGCAGGCTTTCTATGAAAAGCAGCTGATGGAGCTGGGTCTGCTGGATGAGGATGCCTTTACCTGCGCCTGCTACATGGACGAGGTGGGTAATAAGCCCCAGAAGGGCGAGGTTCTCTCTTGGGCTGAATCCAGCGCCGTGGTGTATGCCAACTCCGTGCTGGGCGCACGCTGCAACCGCAACAGCGGTATCATCGACATTATGGGCTCTATCGTGGGTTTCGTGCCCTACTTCGGTCTGCTGACCGATGAGGGTCGTAAGGCTACGTGGGTGGTGAAGGTGGAGACCACCAAGAAGCCCGAGGCACAGCTTCTCGGCTCTGCCATCGGCATGAAGGTCATGGAAGATGTGCCCTATGTGGTGGGCCTTGACAAGTGGCTGGGGACGGAGCTGGACGATGCCGCCTGCGCATATTTGAAGGACTTCGGCGCTGCCACCGCCTCCAACGGCGCAGTGGGCCTGTACCACATCGACAAGCTGACTCCCGAGGCAGTGGAACTGGGCGAGAGCCTCGTTGTGGAGGGTGCGAAGGAATACGTCATCGACGATGCCGAGCTCCAGCGGGTGCAGGACAACTATCCTGTCATTTGGAAGAATCCCGATGCCACTCCCAAGCTGTGCTTCGTGGGCTGCCCCCACCTGTCGCTGCAGCAGCTGAAGGATTGGACGGAGAAAATCGAGGCAGGTTTGAAGGAGAGCGGCGAGAAGAAGGTGGTCATCCCCACCGTGTTTACCGCTGCCCCCAAAGTGCTGGCCGCCTTTGCTGAGACGGAGTATGCCACCCGCTTGAAGGCCACGGGTGTCATTACCTCCTACATCTGCCCTCTCATGTATATGAACAATCCCCTCTGCAAGAAGATGCCCGTCATCACCTCTTCCAACAAACTGCGCACCTACACCAGCGCACGCTACTATACTGACGGCGAGATCCTGCAGGCCATCACGAAGGGAGGCAAGGCATAATGAAACAGTTTAAAGGTAGAGTTGTTACTCCCGGTGAGGTGACGGCAGAGGCTGTGGTCACCACACAGGGGTTCAACACGTTGGCATCTTTGCAGATGCCTTTGCAGTTCGGCGATAAGGAAGTGAAGTGCAGCGATCAGAACAACGCTGAACTTCACGGCAAGCCCTTGATCAATAAGGCCCTGTGCCTGCCTCAGACCATCGGCAGCACCACAGGCGGCTTGGTGCTTTATTGTGCCTGCGCCCTGAAGAAGAACCCCGCTTGCATGCTCTTTGCCAATCCCATTGACTCCTTGGCGGCAGCAGGTGCGATCCTCGCTGATGTGTGGGTGGACGGTGTCACCATGCCCGTGGTGGATTCTTTGGGCGATGAGTTCCTCAATTACGTCAAGGACGGCATGATGATCACCGTCAAGGCCGATGGCGTAGTGGAAGTGGATGGCTAAGTTCCCAATACAATAACAAAAGGACATCTTGCTTAGCAAGATGTCCTTTTGTTTGCGCAGCTTGGCTTTTCAATGGGAAAACCATAATAGGTGAGGGGTAAAATCAGTATTTTGAGAAGGAGAACAACTGAGAAAAAATGATGAAAAGCCAAGCGAGAGATAGAAAGTTCGTCTTTGCGGGAAACGAAAGATGCTTTTAGTCCTTGGCGGGAACCGCAGCGGCGGAGATAACGATGGAGAGATACTTCTCCTGGGCAGAAGAGCCGCGGCTGGTCATGACGATGGGGCACTTAGCACCCACGATGAAGCCCGCCATCTTTGCGCCGCAGATGATGGTCAGCATCTTACCCATGATGTTGCCTGCGTGGATGTTGGGGGCAACCAACACATCGCAGTCGCCGCTGACGGGGCTGTGAAAGCCCTTAAACTCCGCAATTTCGGCGCTCATGGCGCAGTCGTAGGACACGGGGCCTTCCACAATGCAGTTGGCGATCTCGCCACGCTGATTCATCTGCTTGAGAGCATCGGCCTCCACCGTTTCGGGCATCTTGGGGTTGAGCTTTTCCACGCAGGCCAGTACGCCTACCTTGGGACATTCGTAGCCCATGTCCAGCAGTGCGCCGACAGTATTCTCAATGATGGCCTTCTTCTGCTCAAGGGTAGGATAGGTCACCATGCCGCCGTCCACGGCGCAGAGGAGCTTATGATAGTTGGGGACTTCAAAGGCGGTGAAGTGGCTCATGACACCGCCCTTGCCGAGACCGTTTTCCTTATCCACCACGGCCTTGAGGAGAATGGCGGTGTCCAGCTTGCCCTTCATGAGGAAGTCGGCCTTGCCCTCGCGCACCAACGACACTGCCATGCGGGCGGATTCTGCCAAATCGGGAACATCGTAGATGTCCTCGGCGGGGACAGTCTCGCCCAAATCTGCCAGCACTTGGTCGATCACGGCCTTGTCGCCTACCAACACGGGGGTGACGATGCCTTCGGCGCGAGCCTGCAGTGCCGCCTCGATGGTGTGGCTGTCACCTGCGGCGGCCACCGCCATACGGGCGCGATTGGGGTTGCCCTTCACATGGGCGATGAGTTCATCAAAGGTTTTAAATTCCATACTTACTTTCCTTTATACTCTTTACCGATGGCCAGACCTGCCTCGAAAGCCTGCTTGTTGAGGGGCAGCAGCTCGGGCTTTTTGCCCAGTTTCTCTTCGATGGTGCGCCACACAACATCCTCGCCCACCACGGCGGTATAGCCAACGTAGACACCCAGCATGATGATGTTCAGCACCTTGCTGTTGCCCAGTGCCAGCGCCATCTCGGTGACGGGGGCTTTCACCACGGTGATGTCCTCACGGGTGACCTCGGTGGAGACGATGGAGGAGTTAATAAAGAGCGTGCCGCCCTTTTTAAGCTTATAGAGGAACTTGTTGAGGCTGGGATCATTCATGACGATGAGGTCGTCCATCACATCGCCCAAAGGCGCACCGATCTTACCATCGGAGATGACCACGTAGCAGTTGGCAGTACCGCCGCGCTGCTCAGCGCCATAGGAGGGGAAGAAGGTGACGTTCTTGTTGGTGGCGTTACAGGCGGCATCGGCGAGGAACTTGCCCAGTGTCATGACGCCCTGTCCACCGAATCCGGCAACACAAAGATTAGTTTCCATACTTACTTCTCCTCCTTGCTCTTATCGCGGATGACACCCAGAGGGAACTCCGGCAGCATCTTCTCCTCGATGAAATCCAGTGCCGTCATAGCATCCATACCCCAGTTGGTGGGGCAGGAGGTGACGATCTCCACCATGGAGAAGCCCTTGCCGTCCAGCTGATTCTGGAATGCCTTCTTAATGGCCTGCTTGGTCTTGTTGACGTTGGCGGGATTGTTGCAGCTGGTGCGCTCCAGATAGTAGGGGGCGGTCAGCTGGTTCATCAGCTCGCACATGTGCATGGGATAGCCGTGCTCCTCGGCATTTCTGCCGCGGGGTGCGGTGGAGGCCTTCATACCCAAAAGGGTGGTGGGAGCCATCTGACCGCCGGTCATGCCGTAAATACCGTTGTTGACGAAGATGACGGTGATGTTCTCGCCGCGGTTGGCGGCAGAGAGAGTCTCAGCCAAACCGATGGAGGCCAGGTCGCCGTCACCTTGATAGGTGAACACCACAGAGTCGGGGTTGGAGCGCTTAATACCCGTAGCCACGGCGCAGGCGCGGCCATGGGGAGAGGTGATGTTATCGTAGGCGATGTAGTCCATGTGGAGGCCGCAGCAGCCGATACCCAGTGCGCAGGCGGTCTTGTCCACCACGTTCAGCTCTTCCATTACCTCGCCGATGAGCTTAATAACAGTGGAGTGCATACATCCGGGGCAGAAGCCGGAGACCTTGTCCTCCTGGATGGTTTTTGTGCGTGTATAGATCTTTTCCATCTTCTTAACCCTCCATGATCTTCTTCACCGCTGCAATGATGGCCTCGCGGCTCATGATGTTACCGCCGGAGCACAGGCACGTGTCGATAGTGCAGCGCTCGCCCACTGCCACCTTCACATCCTCTACGAACTGAGCGGGGATGCTCATTTCTACGCTGACGATGCCGCGGCAATTAGCGTAATTGATGTGGTCATATGCCTTGTAGGGGAAGGGGGACACGGTGATGGGGCGGATGAGACCAGCCTTGATGCCCTCTTCACGCAGCACATCCACGGCGGAGCTGGCGATGCGGCCGGAGATACCGTAGGCGGTCAGCACCACCTCTGCGTCCTCCAGCATATATTCCTCTACCTGCACATCGTTTTTATCCCAAGAGGCATAGAGTGCCCCGGCATCTTCGTTTGCCTGCTGCATGGCGACGGTAGACCAGTGGCCCGGCTCGATCCATGCGCGGTTGGCGTAATCCAACTTATGACCGATGCAGGCCCAAGGACGCTTGCTCTCCTTAATGGCGGCCACTTCCTCATCGGACTTCATCTCGGGAAGCTCCACGGCCTCCATCATAGTGCCGATAACACCGTCAGCCAGCACCAGCACGGGATTGCGGTCACGGTCAGCGTAGTCGAAGGCGGCGTACGTCAGATCCACAGCCTCCTGCACGGTAGAGGGGGCCAGCACCATCATGCGGAAACCGCCGTTGCCGCTGGCGCGTGTGGCCTGGAAATAGTCCTGCTGTGCCGGCTGAATGGCGCCCACGCCGGGGCCGCCGCGCTGAACGTTGCAGTAGACCATAGGAATACGGGCGCTGGCGCAGTAGCTGATGCCCTCGCTCTTGAGGCTGATGCCGCAGCTGGAGGAGGATGTCATGGAACGAGTACCTGCAGAGGCAGCACCGTAGACCATGTTCACAGAGGCCACTTCGCTCTCGCCCTGTACGAACACACCGCCTACCTCCGGCATACGGCGTGCAAAATACTCGGGGATCTCATTTTGAGGTGTGATGGGGTAACCGGCAAAGAAACGGCAGCCGGCACGGACAGCTGCTTCGGCGATGGCCTCGCAGCCCTTCATGAAAATTCTGGACATATCCCGCGACCTCCTTACTTATACACGTCAATGGCACCATCGGGGCACATACGACCGCAGATAGCGCAGCCGATGCAATCCTCGGGATGTGCGACTTCTACATACTCATAACCTTTGGAATTCACGTTCTTGCCGATAGCCAGAACGTGCTTGGGGCAGAACTTAATGCAGTAGCCGCAGCTTTTGCAGCGTTCTGCCACGATTTCTACTTTTGCCATATCCTTGTCTCCTTTGCTATTATGCTCCCGATCATGTCGGGAGGAAATTACTTATTGTTTTCCCACGGGTAGGGCAGCTGCCGCTGCAGGGGGAAGATGGGCAGCGCGAGTTTGCCGCTTAGTTGAGGAATCAGCTTTTCCTCCACCGTCAAAAACTCTACGGGCTTATAGGGGGCTAACATCTCTACCATGGAAGCTGCGCCCTCAATCACATCCTGCGCTGTGGTGGCAGGGCCGAGGTTGGGGTTGCCCAACAGGTGCAGCACATCGGGGGAGAGGTGACTTGCCTGCAGGATCTGCCCAAAGACGCCGTCCAAGCGCTCCATGGTGTTGCTCCACGGACGGAAGGGGTTAATAACGTAATATACCGCCGTATCCTCGCGGCGCAGAAGAGGGGCATACGCGCCCACGGCGCGAGCGCCGATATAGTCGCCGCCCACATCGAGAATGGTGCAGTAAGGCTCTGCCAGTGCGCGGCGCACGCCGCCTGTGGTGGTGGGTGCATCGGCGAACTGCTCTTGAAAGTGAAGCGTTACACCGTGGCTCTCCAACTGGGAAACCAAATCGCGGGTGCGGAACAAGGGTTTTGTCATATCCAAATCAAAAAGATGGACTTCCTTCCCCATCTGCCGCAGCCACAGGGCCAAATTCACGGCGATCTCACTTTTGCCGCAGCCTGCTTCACCTAAAAAGACATAGTTGGTGACAACACCATCCACAGGAAAAGTGTTGAATACGTCCATGGTGTCGCCTCCTTTCTGAATGTGATAAGAAATATCTAATATTTAATATCTTGCAAAATCCATACCAATAGAATAGCACGATGGGATGGAATTGCAAGGGGTATTTTTAATTTTATACTGTAAAGCGAGAAATTTTAGAAAAAGCCACAAAGAAGGGGAGAATTTCTTGTGTGGATTGCCCCTATTGCTTTTATAGACCGATGTGGGTATAATATGAAATGTTATATCTTGCAAACAATAACAACATCGCTGATGCAGGAGGAAAAGGGCAATGGCGAATGTAATTAAGCGATATTCTCTGGTGGATCAAGTCCATGACCAGCTGCGAAAGGACATTGTCTCCCTGCAGCTGCCCTTGGGTTCTAAGGTAAACGTCAATGAGCTGCAGGAGACACTGGGGGTCAGCTGTACCCCTATCCGCGAGGCGGTGAATCGTCTGCAGCAGGAGGGTTTGGTGACCTACGAAAATAAGGTGGGTGCCCGCGTGCTGGAACTGAACGAGCATGATGTGGAGGAGATCCATCAGCTGGCTATGACCCTTCACTGTGCCGCTATCCGTTTAGCTATCAAAAACGGTGACCGTGAGGCTATCGTCAAGGAACTGCGGCAGCGCTTGGCAGAATATCGCCGCGCCAAGACGGTGGAGGCGGAGGTGACGGCTGTCAACTGCTTCCTCGGCACGTATTATCACAACTGCGGCAACCGCCGCTTGGACGACCACATGATCTCCCTGCAGGGACAGCAGCTGCTGCTGCGCTACATTTTCGCCACCTGCGCCGAAAAGCGGGCGGCGGATGTGGAGGTGTTTGAGGAGATGCTGGCACAGACCGAGGCAGGTAACGCCGAGGCGGTGTGCGCCACGCTGGAAGCCTATACCCAGAGAGCAGAACCTATTGAGAAGGCATATTTGGCACAACTGTAAAATTGCATGAAAAGAGCGGCAAGGTCTTGGCCTTGCCGCTCTTTGGCGCGTTATTGAATTTCTTTTTGCAGTTCTTGGGCGATGGTCAGCATGGAAGCGGCATCGCCTTTACACACTGCGCGGTCATAGGTGAGGAAGCCGTTGATCTCGTCCTCCACATCGCTGACCTGTGTCATAATGGCGGCGCAGAGACCCTTCTTCACCACGGGGAGAATACGCTTGCGATAGAGGGCTTCGATCTGCGTGCGGAAGTCCTCCACGGAGGAGCAGGCCTTGTAGCCGTAGGCCTTGTCGGGATTGAAAATATGTCCCTCCATGGGGCAGGCATAGCCGCCGAATTCACTGAGTACCAGCGGATGGTCGGAGGCTTTCAACTGCGACCACGGGCCGAAGTAGATGTGGCGGCTGTCCACATCGCTCTTCTTTCTTCTGAACCAGCCCGAGGTGGCATCAATGATGCGTGTGTCGTCTAATGTCCGCATCCGCTCGTAGACACTGTCGGCATCGAACTGTCCCCAGCCCTCGTTGAAAATCGTCCAGTAGAGGATGGAGGGGTGGTTTCTTAGTTGCTGCACCGTTTCAGTCATGGCTTGGAAGAATCGCTGGCGGGTGGTTTCATCGCGGTGGAAGTTCTTGTCCCGCAGTTTCTGCACGCACACCGTAGGCAGCGCCGTGTCGCGGAAGAAGGAGTAGTCGCCGTTGTTGACCATGTCCTGAAATACCACCATGCCAAGCTTGTCGCACTGGTAGTAGAACTCCTCGGGCTCTACCTTAATGTGCTTGCGGAGGGTGTTGAAGCCCAAAGCCTTCATGGCACGGATGTCCTCAGCGTAGCAGGTGGGGGAGGGAGGCGTGTAGATGCCGTCGGGCCAGTAGCCTTGGTCGAGAAGTCCGTGGAAGAAGTAGGGCTTGCCGTTGAGGCAGAGGCGGGGAATACCCTTCACCTCTTTGCACTCAATGGTGCGGAGGGCGAAGTAGCTTTCAACTTTATCCTCTGCCGTTTCCGCGGTGAAGCCGTAGAGATAAGGATCTTCGGGTGTCCAGCAGTGGGGGGTATTGGGTACGATGACAGCGCGACCATTGTGAAGAGGATAGTCCACGCCCTCGCAGCGCACCGTGCCCTCCAAGGCGGGTGTGATGGTAATGGTGGCATCGGTGGTGGTGACGCGAATATCGAGGGAGGCGATGTGCTGCTGAGGCACACTCTCCAGCCACACGCTCTGCCAAATGCCCGACACGGGGGTGTACCACATGCCGCCCCGCTTGAGAGTCTGCTTGCCGTAGGGGAAGGAGGTATCCCGCAGATCATCATAGCAGCGGATGATGAGGGTGTTTTCCTCCTGCAATGCATCGGTGATGTCCACGGTGAAGGCATTGTAGCCGCCCTCGTGGTGCCCCATGTGCTGATGGTTGACATAAACATCTGCAATTTGATCCGCAGCGCCGATGTGAAGCAGCACCCGCCCACGATTGAAATCAGCGGGAAGGGTCAATTCACGGCGGTAGAAGAGATAACTGCCCGATTCTACCGATGTTTCCACGCCCGACAGGGCACTTTCGGGGCAGAAGGGGACGGTGATCTGTTCCGTGTATTCTGCGGGGAAGTCGGGAGAAAGGGAAGTGCAGAACTCCCACTGACCATTTAAGTTGACATAACTGTTACGCCGCAGTTGAGGACGGGGATAGATATCCCAAGAATTCTCGCCCTTTTGGGCGGTGAGGGTAGAGAGTTTTTGCAGCATAGGTAGCTCCTTTTTTTCACAAATCGAATTCGATGGCATCCAGCGCCTTTGTAAGGGCTTTGCGGCCTTGTTCGATTTGGGTACGATCTTGTGTGGCGAGAGTGCGTTCAAATTCCATCAGCGCACGGTCAATGACGGCGCGCTTGGCGGGCAGCTCTTCATAGAGCCGCTCACCACGCAGCAGCTGCAGGCGGTTGGGCTCTTCATCGCGGGGATTTTGCTTCAAGTGCTGCAGCTTGGAAAGGCGTTCGGCAGCTTCCTTCTCACTGATGCGGTTTTGCTCATTTTGGATGATGATTTTACGCTTCACTCCTGTGGAATGAACGTGTACCTCTACCTCCAACAACGCGTTGACATCGTAGGTGTAGGTGATGTCCACCGCTTCTTTCCCTTTGGGGGCGGCGGGGACAGGGACGGAGATCTCCCCTAAAAGGAGATTGTGATAGGCCATGCGGCTCTCCCCCTGCAGCACCTTTACGTTGACACGGGTTTGGTTGTCGTGGGCGGTGTAGACCGTCTGTGTGCGGCTGACGGGGATAGTGGTGTTGCGCTCAATGATGGGGAGATAGTGCCCGTCCTCATCGAAGAGGCCGTTATGCACCATCACCTCTGTACCCAAGGTGTAGGGGCACACATCGGTGAGCACCACCTCGCGGATCTCCGCGTTCCGTGCTTTCATGGCGCATTGGAGGGCTGCGCCAAGCGCTACCGCCTCATCGGGATCAACCAGCATACCGGGAATGCGCCCAAAAAGGCGGGTAACGAAACGGCGTACTACAGGGAGGCGGGTGGCGCCGCCCACCAGCACGATTTGGTCGATGTCGCCCAGCTTTACCCCTGCATCACGGAGACTGCGCTCAATGGGACTGCGCAGCTTTTCCAGCAGCGGCTCGCAAGCCTTTTCATATTCTGCCAGCGTCAGGCTCATCTCGTGGTTGTGCCCGTCAATGGTGCGGCTCATGGTAATAAGGCTGCACTGAGAAAAGGCACATTTACAGGCCTCGGCGGCCTTATACACCTCGTTCATGGTGCGGATGTCCAGCGATTCGGGGGCGATGGCGGCCTTTTCAAGGTACATATTGGCAAGCAATTCCGTAAAATCCTCGCCGCCGATGAAGTTGTCACCTGCAATGGCGTGTACCTCCATAATGGGGCCGTACAGCTCCAAAATGGACACATCGAAGGTGCCGCCGCCCAAGTCAAAGACAAGGTAGCGGGCATCCTTACCCTGCTCACTGATACCATGGGCGATGGCAGCGGCAGTGGGCTCGTTGATGATGCGGCTCACATTTAGTCCTGCCAGCTCTCCTGCCCGCTTGGTGGCCTTGCGCTGCAGGTCATTAAAGTAGGCGGGGACGCTGATAATGGCCTCGGTGACCTCTTCGCCGAGATAGGCCTCGGCATCCTCTTTTAAGCTCCGCAGCACGAGGGAGGACAGCTCCTCGGCACGGAACTTCTTGCCGCCCAAGGAGAACTCCTTGTCTGTACCCATGCTGCGTTTGAATACCCGCGCCGTTTGGAGGGGGTGCAGAACGCCCCGCTCCTTGGCGGTTTCACCTACATAGACGGTACCGTCCTCGTCTACGCTGACCACCGAGGGGGTCAAGCGCTTGCCAAGACGGTTGGGAATGATCTCCGCTTTGCCGTTGCGGAAACAGGCGGCCAAGCTGTTGGTCGTTCCCAGATCAATACCGATCATCATAGTTCCAGTCCCTTTCTTCTCATGCGCCGTGCGCCGCTAATGAAGTCCATGTCATGGCTCCAGCGGTCTGCACCTGCCAAATGGAGCTTGAGAGCCTTTTCATAGTTGCCGCGGATCTCTTCAATGTTGGCCTCGAAAATATCGGCATCCTTGCAGGAGCAGTAGTTACAGTGTTCACACAGGGGGAGTGCGCGGACAGCGGACAGCTCTGCCTCCGCCTCTTCAAAGCGACCCAGCATTGCCAGCATGATGGTGCGGCGGCTGCGGTAGAGGGCTTCGTACTTCTTCTTGTCGGGCAGCAGCTCCTCAATTTGCTGAAGCACTGCGGCGGCATATTCCCGCGCCTTGTCATAGTGACCGCTCCACCACTGCACCTGTGCCATGTTCATCAGCTCGTGGGTGGTGTCACTGCGGTTTTTCATCCGCTTTTCCCAAATAGGCATCTGGACACTTTCATCGCCGTCCAGTTCGCCCATCAGCAGTGTCAAGCGCTCATAATCGCTGTCATTCAGCTTTCCTGCGGTTCTGCGCAGGGCTTTGCGCCCGCCGTCAATATCACCGCGGAACAGCAGCAAGTCGATCTCAGCGGCGGCATAGGCGCTCTTCTGCTTGCGGCTCTTGCGCCACTGCTTCAAAATCTCCTCAGCCTCTGCCCACAGGCCGAACTGACAGCAAATCTCGAATTTCTCTTGATATACCTCGTCGTTGCCGTATTTTTCCGTCACCTCATCGGTGGTGGCAAGCGCCTCATAGGGGCGGTTAAGACGGCGAAGGATGCGCACCTTGTGATAGAAGTACTTCCCTTGGTTGCCCTCACGCTTCACGGCGCGGGCAATCACCTCATTGATCTGTGCAAGGGCATCTTCATAGAGCCCCATGGTTTCATAGAGATAGCTAAGTCCGTTAAAACCGTCCACGCCGTCGCCGTTCAGCTCCTGCAGGCGGAGGAAATAGCCCTCGCCCTCTTCGTAAAGGCCGAGATAGCGGCAGCAGGTGCCTGCGTAGAAGAGATAGGCGGTGCGCTCTTCATTGGCGAGGAGCAGCTTATAATAGTGCAGCGCCTTGTCGGCATCGCGGTCGAGATTCTCGTAATAAAGTTCTGCCAGTTCTTCCTCCACGCCCATGTTGCGGCGGTTTTCTTTTTCCAAACGGAGATAGATGGCAATGGCCTCGTCCCGCTTGCCGTCACGCTTTAAGAGCCATGCCTTGTAGTCGAGACAGGGGAGATCGTTCTCGTCGTGGGAAAGACCCTTTTCTGTCAGCGCCAGCATCTTGGCCCGATCCTCGGCCTTGTTGGCATCAAGGTTTGCCGCCTCCAAAAGAAGGAGACGGAAATAGAGCTTAGCAGGCTCGATCATGGTTTCGCCGTTTTCCACACGCTGTGCCAAAGTGCGGTACAGTTCGAGGGCTTTCGCCTTTTGATCCTCGCCCTGTTCCAGCAGCTGCGCCTCGCACCACAGGGTGTTGATCTCATCGGTGATGCCATGCTGGTGGAGGAAGTCCACCGTACCGCGCACGGCTTCCCATGCGCCGTTGCGCAGCAGGATACGCATCTTCAGCACGTATACACCCAAGTCGCTGCCATCCAGCTCCAAAGCGCGGTTGACGGCTTCGAAAGCGTCACGATCCTGTCCCAAGTCAAAGCGCACCTGCGCCAAGAGATAAAATCCGTGATAGGCGCTGGGGAGGACATTGGTCAGCGTTTCAAAAATGGTGGCGGCACGCTGGAAATCGCCGATGCCGCACAGAAGGCGGCCTGTGTGGGTCAGCACCTCGGGATCATTGGGGGCGGCAGCCAGTGCCTGCTCGTATTTTTCGATAGCCGCTTCCTGCTGTCCCATGTTGATAAGGCAGCTGCCCTGCATTTGGATCTTCTCGGGGAGAGAGGCAATGCGCTGGGCAGTCTTGTCTGTGCCATCGGGGGACATTATCCGCAAAAGTGCCTCTGCCTCCTGCAAATGGGGCAGCGCCGTGGTGTAGTCGCCCATGGCATAAGTCACCTTGGCATAGAGATTGTGGTAATCGTATCTGTCCTCATAGCGAGGGCTGATGCGTTGGCACAGAGTGAGCGCATCCTGGTCGCGGTCACACTGGAGATAGCACCATGCAAGCTTTGCCAAAATGACATCGTCATCGGGATGGGCGCTGAGATGTGTTTCCCATTCCTTTACGAGGGCATCGTTCCAATCCTCAATCATCTTACGCAGCTCAAAAATACGCTTTTGGTCGCCGCCTGCAGCATCCATCAAGCGAAAGACCTGTTCTTTCGCTGCTTCATAGTTCTTCTGCTGGGCCAAGCACTGGGCCAGCATCTCCCGCGCCTGCACTGCATCGGGGCGCAGGAAGAGCACGTGACGGATGGACTTCTCAGCTTCGGCCCAATCCCCGGTGTTCATGCATTGTGCCGCCCACTCCAGCACCAGCTTGGCATCGTTGGGATAGCTTTCAGCCAAACGGCGGTAGGCATCGCGGCTTTGCTCGATCTCACCCTGTGCCATCTGTACACGGAGGGAGAGGACCTCGCCATAGGGATGGAATTCGGTGAGGGAAGCCATCTTTTCCAGCAGGGGAGGCAGTTCCTCCATAGATGCCGGGTTGGCTTGATAGTAAAGACGGCGATATTCATCGCAATCGACAGCGTTTTTGCCGGGGGTGAACAGTTCGTAGGGGAGATTGGCGGGATAACGGATGCCGTTCATCACGGCGTAATCCACGAAATCCTTGGGGAAATGCTCATACAATTCATGTCGGCGCTCCACCCAAAAGAAGGCGGCATCAAACACCTGCCATACCTGTTGGGGTAGGTAAAAATACTGCGTCAAAAATTGCAGCAACGCAGACTCAGCGTCGGCGCGGCTGTCCAGCGCCATGCACACATCGTCACGCAGCAGCTCACGCCAATTTTCGGGGTCAATACGCTTGGGAAAATCGTTATATAAAGCGCGGACACGTTCCATCCACAGACCTACGGGACTCTCGTCACGAGCAGGGGTTTCTTCTTCCAAATCAGCAAGGCGCAGCGCCTCTTCATAGGCGGCACGCAGCGCTTTGAATTCCTCGGGTTTTTCCTCGGGGTTTACCTCTCTCAGCTGCGTGCGGTACGCGGTGGTGATAAGGTTTTTATCCTTGGTTGCCTCAATGCCCAACAGAGGCCAATTCATCATTACAACCTCCCCGTAATAGTGTGTTTAATAATAAACAACAATAGCACAAGCAGCGGGAAAAGTATAGTTAAAAATTTATGAGGGAAAGTGTGTAATTGTTGCCAAAGCAACTTTCAAGTTGCGACACAGAGGGTATGATAAGCAAAAAAAGAAAGAAGGAGAAAAACGATGTTGGAGAGTGTTGTGCAGTTCCTTTTGGAGATTTTGATCCCCCTGTGTGAGCTGATGGGCATTGTTATCGTGACGGTATCGGCGGTGAGTGCCTTTGCGAAGTACGCATGCAGCTTGGTGACGAAGCGCAGCTGCGATGTAAAATTTCAGCTGGCAAGCGGTTTGGCCTTGAGCCTTGAATTCAAGATGGCAGCTGAAATTCTAAAAACGGTACTGATCCGTGATCTCAATGAACTGCTGGTGCTGGGTGTGGTGATCGCGCTGCGCGCCCTATTGTCGCTGCTGATCCATTTTGAGATGAAGCACGCAGGAGGGGAAAAAGGGGAGAAAAAGTGAAGAGTTCGCACTCCTGTTTGGCTTGAATGAAACGTTCCATACGTTTGGGAGAAAATAACGTATTTTTTCTTGGTTTTGTCCGCTTATCGATAATTTAACTAGAAATTATTGTTGTTAAAAAATTGTCTTTCGTTTTTTTCGTTATTTTACTACAATTTTCCTTGCCATAAGGCCACGTATGCATTAAAATATATATGTTTAGCATGGACTTTTACAGGATGCTGAACAAAGGAAAAAGGAACGGAAAAAGAAAGGAACAAAACCATGGAAAAGCTCGCATTGCTTGCACCTGTTTTGGGCATTGTAGCTCTGCTGTTTGCGCTCTACCTGTCCAAGAAAGTCAGTAAACAGGACGCAGGAACTGACAGAATGAAGGAAATCGCCGCATTCATTCACGAGGGCGCTCAGGCTTTCTTGATGTCTGAGTATAAGATCCTTGTGGTGTTCGTGGCCGTGGTGTTTATCGTGGTAGGCTTCGGCATCAGCTGGATGACCGCAGTGGCCTTCCTT
The DNA here is from genome assembly GCA_964439545.1 of uncultured Oscillospiraceae bacterium. Lineage (GTDB taxonomy): Bacteria > Bacillota > Clostridia > Oscillospirales > Oscillospiraceae > Vescimonas. The sequence continues at coordinate 18,325 of CAYTOO010000013.1, forward strand.
GTGGGTGCTGCATTCTCCACCGTTGCCGGTTATTGCGGCATGAACGTGGCTACCAAGGCCAACGTGAGAACTGCCGCTGCCGCTAAGGATTCCGGCATGAATAAGGCTCTGTCCATCGCCTTCTCCGGCGGTGCTGTTATGGGTATGTGTGTGGTGGGTCTCGGCCTGCTGGGCTGCGGCCTCGTCTACATCATTACCAAGGATGCCGGCGTGCTGTCCGGTTTCTCTCTGGGTGCTTCTTCCATCGCTCTGTTTGCCCGAGTGGGCGGCGGTATCTATACCAAGGCTGCCGACGTCGGCGCTGACCTGGTGGGTAAGGTGGAAGCCGGTATCCCCGAGGATGACCCCCGTAACCCCGCTACCATCGCCGACAACGTGGGCGATAACGTGGGCGACGTGGCCGGCATGGGCGCTGACCTGTTCGAGTCCTACGTTGGCGCTATCGTCTCCGCCATTACGCTGGGCGCTGTGACCTACAGCATCACCGGCGCTGTGTATCCCCTGCTGCTGGCAGCTGTGGGTATCGCCGCTTCCATCATCGGCTGCTTCTTCGTCAAGGGTGACGAGAAGTCCAGCCCCCATAAGGCTCTGAAGGCCGGTACTTATGCCTCCAGTGTCGTGGTCATCATCGCTTCTCTGGTGATGAGCTGGGTGTTCTTCGGCAACATGAAGTCCGCTCTGGCCATCATTTTCGGTCTGATCGTGGGTGTCCTTATCGGTATCATCACCGAGGTCTACACCTCCGGCGACTATCGCTTCGTTAAGAAGATCGCTCAGCAGTCTGAGACCGGCCCCGCCACCACCGTCATTTCCGGTTTGGCCGTTGGTATGCACTCCACCGCTATCCCCATCCTGCTGATTGCTGTTGGCATTATCGGCGCTTACATGGCTGATGGCCTGTACGGTATCGCTCTGGCTGCTGTTGGTATGCTGTCCACCACCGGCATTACCGTTGCTGTTGACGCTTATGGTCCCATCGCCGATAACGCCGGCGGTATCGCCGAGATGTCCGGTCTGCCCAGCAAGGTGCGCAGCATCACTGACCGCCTCGATGCTGTTGGTAACACCACCGCCGCTATGGGTAAGGGCTTTGCTATCGGCTCTGCTGCTCTGACGGCACTTGCTCTGTTCGTGTCCTATGCCGAGGCTGTCAAGCTCTTCGACACCGGTATCGACCTGCTGGACTACAAGGTCATCGTTGGCCTGTTCATCGGCGGCGTGATGCCCTTCTTCTTCTCTGCTCTGACCATGGACTCCGTGTCCAAGGCTGCTTATAAGATGATCGAGGAAGTTCGTCGCCAGTTCCGCACTATCCCCGGCATTCTCGAGGGTGAATCCAAGCCCGACTACACCTCCTGCGTGGCTATCTCCACTCAGGCCGCTCTCCACGAGATGCTGGTTCCCGGCATTCTGTCCGTGGTGGTGCCTCTGATCGTGGGTGTCCTGCTGGGTACCGGCGCACTGGGCGGCCTGCTGGCCGGTTCTCTGGTTACCGGCGTGCTGATGGCGCTGTTTATGTCCAACGCCGGCGGCGCTTGGGATAACGCCAAGAAGTACATCGAAGAGGGCAATCATGGCGGTAAGGGCAGCGAGGCTCACCATGCAGCCGTCGTTGGCGATACCGTTGGTGACCCCTTCAAGGATACCTCCGGCCCCTCCATCAACATCCTCATCAAGCTGATGACCGTTGTGGCACTGGTGTTTGCCCCTGTGTTCCTGCTGATCAACGGCGGTATGGGCTTGCTGTAAGAAAGCAAAGGAGTAAATGTATGCATATTTACGAAAAAGAATTTGATTTTGTTATCCAGCGTGCCAAGTCTCTGGAGCGTCCTGCTCGTATGGTCGTGGCCGGTGCCGATTGCGAGAACATCCTCAAGGCTGTGTTCCACGCACAGGATAAGGGCTTCTGCCAGCCCATTCTGGTGGGTGCCAAGGAGCGCATCGTCCCCATGCTGAAGCAGCTGGGCTTCTTTGAGCGTGAGTACACCATCAGCGATGTTCACGATTACGAGATGAACACCGATTACCATGTCTACATGAAGCGCGCCATCTCCATCATCAACGATGGTCTGGGCGATGTGCTGGTTCGTGGTAACACCTCCACCCGTAACTTCCTCATGCCCATTCTGGACAAGAAGAACAATCTGGTGGACGGTCTCGTCAGCGAGGTTGCCCTGCTGAAGGTGCCTTACTATGACAAGGTGCTGGCTCTGTCCGACGTTTCCGTGCTGATTAAGCCCTCTGAGGGTCAGCGCAAGAAGGTCGTGAAGAATATCGTGGACGTGCTGGGCCATCTGGGCGTGAAGAACCCCAAGATCGCCGTGCTGGCACTGGTGGAGAAGCCCTCCTTCCACATGCGCGACACCGTTGAGGCTCAGAACATTGTCAATTCCCACATGATGGATCCCATCGCCGACTGCGAGCTGGTGGGTCCCCTGCCCTGGGACATCATCGTCAGCAAGGAGGCTGCCCGCCTGAAGAACTACGACTGCCCCTACTGCGGCGAGTTCGATGCCGTGCTGATGCCCAACGTCATGGCAGGAAACACCGTTATGAAGGTGCTGACCATGTCCGCGGATGTTAACTCCTGCGGCGTGCTGGCCGGCACCAAGGTGCCCGTGGCCATCACCTCCCGCTCCAGCTCTGAGGAGCAGGCCTACCTGTCCCTGTGCGTTGCTGCTGCAATGCTGCACAAGGACGAGCCTGCACAGGCCGAGTAAAACAAGAATTGCAAAAAAGACGCTGCATCCGCAGCGTCTTTTTTGCTATCAAAAATTATCTACTATATGCTGTTGGGTTTGTTTGTCAACATGAAAAAACTCTTTTGCCGGAGCGGGGTCATTGTCGTAGTCAACAAGATTCGCTCGACGTTTTTCCAGAGGGTTTCGCTCTTCCCATTCCATAAATGAGAGTAAGCGCTCTTTAATTAGGGGCTTATTTGTCCACTCTGCGCACCATTGTTCAAATTCAAGCATAATGGCCTCGGGCGTGGTGGGCTCGATGCTATGCATCCAGTGTCCATAATAGAGTTCCGACGGCATTAAAGCATTAATGAATATACCGGGGCGAATATAATAAGCCTCCTTCGAAAAACTGCTGCCTTGAATCAAAAATGAGATAGTGAACTCGCCAATATCTTTTGTCCAGCGTTTGCTCTTTTTCTTGAATCCTTTTGCTTTCAAATATGGCTTTGCGTATTCAATCAATTCTTTTTCGTGCAAAACATGTTCCATATTTTCACCGCCTTTAACTATTTCTGCTCCAAATAAATCAGTTTGCCCCAATACCATTTTTTGTTTTTACAAAAACGATATTTCTTAGGGTCACCCAAATAAAAGACACCATCACCGAGCACACCAAACAAATATTTTTTTAAGACAAGAACATTTCCTTTTTTGCCAAGAGAATATAATTCATCAAATATATCGTCTTCATCGGGGTGCCAATGTGTTAAAGAACTAACTAAAACAGAATTGCTAATTATATCAATACAAGTATCATAACTATCACAATAGGCGCGAACATAAGCATTTTTATATAACTTCCAAATTAAAATTTCGCCATCTAATTCGGGAGCAGAATGCAAATCGGGCATTTCAAGAAGTTTTTCATATAATTCTTTTGTGGTTTTTGAATTTCTCACAGAATCACCGCCTTTGACTTATCGTATCACAATCAAACTAAAAAGTAAATTTACACAGCATAAATCGCCTCACCTTACAAATACTAACATCACAATTTGCAGATTAAGGAGCGATTTATATATGAAAGCAACCGGCATCGTTCGCCGTATTGACGACCTCGGAAGAGTCGTCATTCCGAAAGAAATTCGCCGTACCATGCGGATCCGTGAGGGTGATCCCCTCGAAATTTATACCACCAAAGAGGGGGAGGTCATCTTTAAAAAGTACTCCCTCTTGGGCGGCTTGGAGGACTTCGCCGCCCAGTTTTGTGATACCCTCAGCCGCAGTACCGACTTTACCGCCGCCATTACCGACCGCGACAGCATCATCGCCGTGGCAGGAGCGCCGAAGCGGGAACTGTTGGGTAAGACAGTGTCAGAGCCGCTGGAAAAGCTGATGGAGCAGCGGCAGGTGTGGTCGTGGCAGACGGGCAGCGCCCCTGTGCCCGCCTGCGTGGGTGTAGAGGGTTATTTCGCCGCCGTGGCCGCCCCTATCCTCTGTGCAGGAGATGTGCTTGGTTTGGTGCTGTTTCTCGGTGCAGAGGGCGCTGCAGCGGGGGAGGCAGAGTATAAGCTGGCTCAAACGGTGGCGTCCTTTTTAGGCAGAAATATGGAAGGCTAAAAGGCAACGTTATCATCGAAAGCTACCCACTGAGTGGGTCGGTGAACAGCTCACTGAAGGATTTACCGTTTTTTTGTAAAAAGTCGATTCTTTTGTGTTTTTGATGTGGATTTCCCCTTGTGCAACTATCCAAAGTTGACAAATACGCCATAAAAGCCGTTGACATTCTGAGAAAAGGGGACTATTCTTGTGGCAAAAAGCAGGAAGTTATTTTTGACCTCTTCCTTTCTATCCTCTTATCTCTCTCCAAGCGCGAAGAAAGCGCCGTACTCGGTACGGCGCTTCTTTGCGTTTATTGGTAGATTTGCTTGATAAAATTTCCGATCAGCCACTCATAGCGGGCTGTGTCCGTCAAGTAGCTGAGACCGTGTTCTGCGTTGGGGAAGGTCTCCAACCGTACGGGGGAGGCGCAGTTCTTGGCGATGATGCTGCTCATGCCGCAGGGAACAAAGTGGTCGTTCTCACCGTGGATAATGAGAATGGGGGCTTTCGCCTTTTTTACCGCCTCGGCAGCGGAGGCTGCACGGAGATCAAAGCCGCCGAAAATCCGCGCTGCGCCGATGGCCAACGCAGTCGTGACAGGGGCGGGGATGTGCATCCCCTTACCCACCTCGCAGATGATGTCGAGGGGCGTGGAGTAGGGGGAATCGGCGATGATGCCGCGGACATTGTCGGGCAAGTCGAGACCTGCCGCCATCAAAATGGTGGCTGCACCCATGGAGACACCGAAGATAATCATGTCGGGGTTGCCGAAACGCTCGTTAGCATAGCGAATCCACTCGAGGCAGTCCTGATGCTCCAAGATGCCGAAGGTGATGCAGCGGCCTTCACTGCCGTTTTGGGAGCGCTCGTTTACCAACAGCACATTGTGCCCCGCTTCGAAACTGCACTTTGCACCGCCCGAAAAGTCGCGGACGGGACTGCCCCGATAGCCGTGGAAACCGATGTCCAGCGGCGCGCCATCGGCTTGGTGATAGTACCGTCCCGTCAAGCGGACACCGTCCCGCGCCACGATGGACACAAGCTCATAAGGGCGGGCCTCCAGGTCGGCCATCAGCTGATTGATATGCGCACGCTGGGCACGGAACTGGGGATTATTGAGGGCTTTTGCCGATCTGTCCTGCTTGGTGGGCACGGGGTGGAAGGCCATGCGATAGACATAGTACATTGCCCCCAGCACCGCCAGCGCAAGGACGAGGAGAATAATGATATAGAGCATACCTTACCCCTTAGGCGATGCCTGCGATGAACAGGGCGGGATCGACAGCCAGCTGCTTTTTCGCCCAAGAGAGCATCTCGTAGGTGTTCACCGCACCAGTGACCACGCCCGTAGCCCAACTTTCAGCGGTGTTGTCCTCCAGCCACTTGTCGCTTTGCGTGGTGCGGACATAGTAGGGGTGAGCCTCGTTCTCACCGTCCAGTGCCATTGCCACCGCCTTGTCGGTGTAGAAACCGCGGTCACCATTAAGGATGGTGAGGCAATCCTGCACCACGTTGGCGGCGGTGGGCATCTGCCCTGCGCCCTGTCCGTAGTAGCTCTGGCGACCCATCTGTGTGCCCTCGTAGGTGATGAGGTTGAAGTTCTTGGGCACAGCGGCCTCCAAGGCATCGGCGGAGACAAGGGTGGGCTCAATATAGGCGCACACGCCATTCTCCGCAGCGGCTGCGGTGGCCAGGAGCTTGCAGGTGAAGCCCTTGGCCTTGAAGGTGGCAATATCGCTGTCGGTGACGGTGCGGATGCCGAACATGGGGATGTCCTCTTCATTCAGCACTGCATCAAAGGCAATGTTGGCGGAGATCACCAGCTTGCGGCGGATGTCGTCGCCGTCAATATCGGCGGAGGGGTCAGCCTCGGCGTAGCCCAGTTCCTGTGCCTCCTTCAAAATGGCGGGGAAGGACACAGGGGCGGCGTGCATGGCATCCATGATGAAGTTGGACGTGCCGTTCATAATGCCGCCAAGGCGCTCGATGGTGTCCAGTTTGCGGACACGGGCGAGATTCACCAGCCAAGGGATGCCGCCACCTACAGCGGCGGTGCAGAGAAGGCCAACGCCCATTTCGCGGGCGAGGGAGGTCAGCTCCGTATAGTAGGCGGCAATGAGTGCCTTATTGGCGGTGACCACGTGCTTGCCTGCCTTCAGTGCTGCGGAGACATACTCATAAGCGGGGTGCAAGCCGCCCATGACCTCGGCCACAATGTCGATGGCGGGGTCGGTGAGAATGTCGTTAAAGTCGGTGGTGGAAATGTCTGCCACAGCGGGCTTGGGAGAGCGCACCAGTACGCGAGTGACATTCAGATCCTCGCGGTCGCGGCACCATTCGTACACGCCGCTGCCTACCACGCCGAAACCTAACAGTGCAATATTCATAGCCATACCTCCATAGTGTTTTTCATTGACCACATTGTACTCCATGGATGGAACATTGTCAACGAGTGAAAGCCCGCCGTGAAGGCGGGCTTTCTTTTGTATGAGAGAGAAAACAGAGAAAACAAAGCACAATGCTTGAGGATTGCAAATTTATTTCGCCAGCTCCAGCAGGGTCTCCCGATCCACCACACCGATGGACTTGTTAACGGGCTTGCCATCCTTAAAGACGATGATGGTGGGGATGCTGACCACTTGGAAGGCCACAGCCAGCTGCGGGAGCTCATCTACGTTGACCTTGACGATCTCGATCTCATCAGCCACACTGTCCAGTACGGGAGAGAGCATACGGCAGGGGCCGCACCAATCAGCCCAGAAGTCCACCAGAACGGTGCCCTTACTCTCCAGCACCAGAGAGTCGAAAGTTTCAGCGGTTGCATATTTAATAGCCATATTCATGTCTCCTTTTTTCTTACGGTTTGTTCTTTTCTGATGCTAGTATACCCCAAGGGGTAGGAGTTATCAGTGGCATATGCAACAATCAAGAAAAAAGTTGGAAAAATGTAAAAAAAACGACCGCCTCCAAAAAGAGGCGGTCGTTTGCAGTGTTTTCTTAGAACTCAGCGTTGCCCACGGTACGGGGATGAAGCTCCACGTCGCGGATGTTGCTCACGCCCGTGAGGTACATCACCATGCGCTCGAAGCCGAGGCCGAAGCCTGCGTGACGGCAGGAGCCGTAGCGGCGCAGATCGCAGTACCACCAGTAATCCTTGGGATCCATGTTCAGCTCGCGGATACCCCATTGCGAAAAAATGCTCTTTTTTCAACATTCCCATACGGCTTTCGCCGCCGAT
>CAYTOO010000014.1:0-25450 GCA_964439545.1 uncultured Oscillospiraceae bacterium
AAATTCTATCGGAAATCTTCTTGATATGTTGTAGGGCGGCCTGCCCTCAGGCCGCCGCGTTCTATAAGGGTTCTTCCATAAACGGCGGCGGGGTGAGGGCACCCCGCCCTACAGGCTCTATCGAAGGCTTCTTGATCCGTTGTAGGGGCGGGCGACTCTGCCCGCCCTCACTTCTTTGTATCTATTTTGTGAATTTTCGCCCAATCGTGTTGCAAACAACGCAGAAATATGTCTTTATAAATATAACAAGTGTTTTGCGGAATACACCGCTTCATTTGCGGTTTTACATAGCTGAAGGGAGGAATGCCTACAATGATTTGTCCGTTTTGTAATCAAGTAATGAAAGATGGTTTTTTACAGGCCGTCAAGACAATTGTCTGGGATCCAAAAAAATTAGACGGCTGCGTGCAGCCTTACAATGAAGGCAGTTTCTCTTTGGCAAATAATTTTTGGGGAAACTGTGCTGTAAAATCCTACTATTGTGACCATTGCCGTGCTATCATCACTTTCCGCGAAGAGAATCCAAAATAACCGCATAAAACTCCACCCTCGCGGGTGGAGTTTTACAGTTTATATCCTTATTCCGTAGGGATCGCCAGCATCCAGTAGTGATTGTCGTTGAAATCAAAGGTGGCGATCTCTCCCATCCCCGCCTTGCGGGTATGGGCAGCGTAGCTGCGGGGGTTGATTTGATTGACAAAGGTCACCATGACGGGATACTTCTCCGCGTACTCATGGAGAGATGCACGGAAAATCCCCTCAAAGACTCCCGTGCCCCGATAGGCACGATCCACGCACACAGGGCCGTACTGATAGGTGTTCTCCCGCGTCAGCACCACACCATTGACAGCGGGCATTTCGGGCAGAAGGTCGATCATCTTCTGCATAATGGGCACCTGCTGCCAATAGTCCCACGAAGCGGCGAGAGCAAAAGCCGCCACCGTGTCGCCGTCCTTTGCCAGCATCACGCCCCGTTCGCGGACGATCAAATCGGCAAACTGTTCATCCGTCAGAGCGGTGGTCACAAAGCCGTCCGCCATGTCCTCGGGAGCAATGGTGTCGCGGTGATATTTCGCCATCAGCTTACGGATGGCGGGCAAGTCGTTCAATTCAGCCGGCACGTACTTCATTTTACTTCCTCCCGCAGTTGCTCCAACTCTTCCTCACTCACTACCCCGCCGTTGACCGCCCACAAGTAGAAGGAAGCCACGCTGCCGTAGGGGCTGTAGCGCTCGCGGCATTCGTCAAACTGCGCCTTTGTCATGGTGTCCCAGCCGTAGAGCTTCATCATACCGCGGCGGATACCCAAGTCGCCGTAACTCAGCACATTGGGTCGCTGCAGGCAGAAAAGCAGCAGCATCTCTGCCGTCCACTCACCGATACCGTGAAGCGCCGACAGAGTCTTTACCGCAGCGCCGTCCTCCATCTGCCGCAGGGCTTCCGCGTCAAATTCCCCGCTTTGCATTTTTGCGGCAAAGTCGCGGATATAGTCCGCCTTGCGGTACGTCATGCCGCAGCCCTTCACCGCCTCAATATCGGCGGCGGCGAGAGTGTCGGGAGTCACTTCTCCCAGCAATTCCTGTAAGCGCCGCCACACGGTTTCCTGGGCCTTCATGGAAATCTGCTGCCCGATAATATGATGCACCACCGCGGAGAATACATCCTCCTCCACCGTGCGCTCAATAAACCCCACAGAGCGAATGACACCGCCCAACAAGGGGTCACGCGCTGCAAGATAGTCCAATTCCTTTTGAGAATAGGGGAAAATCATTCCGCATCCTCCTCCAGCGCTTCCACGTAGAAGCTGACGGGGCGAAAGCCGTCGTTGCAGGAGAGCATGGCGGATTTTTTATTCTTCATCCACCCGTCATAGAAGTCGCCGCCCCCGTGGCTCAGCGCCAGCACAAAGGGCGAGAGGGTATCCCACGCGCTGGAGCAAAAACCCTCGGGGCGCTCCCAGCCGTTGGCGATAAACACCTGCCCCTCCTCCACGTCACAGGCGTGTTCAATAGGGTTTTCGTACTTCTCGGAAAGGTCGGTGTAATTCGCCTTCCGCATGACGGTAATACGACACTTTTTCATCCCTCGCACCCTCCTCAAATCAGCATATCAATAGCCCACAGGGCTGCCAAGTGAAGCGGATAGTAGATGTAGAACAGCCACTTCATCTTCCACTTTCCCCGCTGCCCGTTATAGAGGGCAAGGAGGGGCAGCGTCAGCAGCGCCCACCACTGGATGGGATAGCTGTCCATGGCCAGCAGCACCAAGAATACCGCCGCCAACGACAGCTTTTGGAAATGATTGCGCCCAATGTAGATAGCTACAGGCAGCAGCACCCCATAAAAGCCGTAGTCCACGTAGAAATCCGTCCCCGTGGGAAGGCGAGGCACAACGATGGTGGCGCTGAGTACCAGCGCCACAGCAAGCAGCGCGAGAAGCACTGCTTTGGCCGACTTCTTCTGTTGGAGATAGTCGATGGCGTAGATAAGCAAAATCGACAGCGTAAAAGTCACAAGGATGCACATGTAAAGGCTGCCCTCAGTGACGAAGAACACCACTTGGCATAAAAGCGCCAAGCCACCCAGCTGCGCCAAATAGGCGCGGCGGTTGCGGGTGTAGTGACACCCTTCAGCGATCATCCACGCGAAAATGGGCAGGGCAAGCCGCCCCAAAATCAGCAGCAGCTGACTTTCGGGGAAGAACATCTTCGCCACATGGTCGCAGGTCATGGTGACAAGGGCGATGATTTTCAGTTGATTGCCCGTGAAGAAGGGCAGCGCACTACGCTTCATCCTCCCTCTCCCCTTTCCTTATGCAGGTCGATGGGTATGCTTTTTCTCCAGTGTATCCTCCTTGCCGCGGTACACCACCAGCTTGCAGAACAAGAACTCCAACACGAAGTTGGACAGCATGGTGATAACGAGGATGACGAAGTCATTGACGCCCCGTGCCTCGGCCATGTTGCCGAGGAAGGTAGACAACGGCGTAAAGGCCAGATAGAATCCAAAGACCTTCGCCATAGCCACAGGCACATTGGCCGCAGACTTGAAGGTATAGCGGCGGTTCAGCGTAAAGTTCCACAAAATGGACAGCACCAACGAGGTAAGATACGGAATCCAATAGGTTTGGATAAAAATCTCGATGATGGCAAAGGATGCGATTTGGATAATGCCTGCCGAGGCGGAAAAGAGGGTAAATTTCACCGCCTGCCATAGGTTCTTTTTCTTGTTATTCATTGCGTTTTTCCTCACTTCTTTCCGCAATTTTCAACTTTTTGAAGGGAATGATGGAGTTTATTATAGCACACCATTCTTGATTTCACAATACTTTCTCCCCGACACCTTTCACCCGAACAAAAAGTAACTGCGTACACAAGATGTGTACGCAGCCGCTTTTTTGCTTGTTATTCCTCGGGCAAAGATTTCAACATACCGATGGTGCGGTAGATCTCGCCGCAGGCGGGACACTTCCAGCGGGTATCGCTCTTCTTCGCCTTCTTGTGGAGATGCACCAGCTCCGCCCCGCCGCATTTGGGGCAGATGGTGGGCTGGGATGTCCACAAATTCTTAAGGAGCTTGACCTCCTCGTCACGATTGGCAGCATACATTAGTCGAGAAGCTCCTTTGCCTTGGTGTAGTTAAACACAGGGCCTTCGAGGCACACGTAGGTCTCGTTGATCTTGCAGTGACCGCACTTACCCACGGCGCAGGACATCTTGCGTTCGAAGGATACCCAAATCTTCTCCTCCGTCACGCCGTTCTTCACGCACTCGCGGGCGGTGAAGCCGATCATGGCAGGCGGGCCGACAATGGCAACATTGAAGTCATCAAACTCAGCGAAGGGCACATCCTTGATGTAGTTGGTGACAAAGCCCTTGTTGAAGCCCTCGGCCTCCATGTTGTCGAGACAGTAGATGGTGTGGAACTTCTCAGCCTGAGAGAAGGCCTTCAGGTCATCCTCAAAGAGAACGGCATCCCGATCCTTAAAGCCCACGATGAAGTACACGGACTGGATCTCCTCGGGATGTGCAGCAAAATACTGCAGCATACTGCGGACAGGTGCCATGCCCGTACCGCCTGCCACCACCACAAGGTTCTTGCCCTTGAAGCTCTCCACAGGGAAAGCGTTGCCGTAAGGGCCGCGCATAAAGAGAGTGTCGCCCTCGTTCATGCCGAAGAGGCCGTCCGTCAAGCGGCCCACCTTGCGGATGGTGAACTCCACATAATCCTCGCCGCGGGAGCTGACGGAAATGGGTGCTTCGCCGATCTTGGGGATGGACAGCATGAAGAACTGACCGTGGAGGGTCTCTCCCTCATAATGGACACGGAAAGTGTACTCCGCCTTGGTCTCATGGATGATCTTCACGATCTTATGGGGAGTGGGTAAAGTGATATTGTTCATCTCAGTTCTCCCCTTTCTTCAAATTCTCCACTGCTGCGGCCAACTTTTCAATGGTCTCGGAGAAGTGGATGTCCTTGGGACAGCGCATGTCACAGCGGCCGCAGCCCACACACATGTTGCCCTTGCCGAAGCGTGCATTGTAGTCGTAGAGCTTGTGCATGGCCTTAAAGCGCATACGGTCACCTGCCTTGGCGCGGACATTGTGACCGCCAGCCACGGTGCAGTAGTCATTCAGCATGCAGGACGACCACACGCGGCGGCGCTCGCCGTCACGGCTGGTCTCGTTGTAGATAATGTCGGTGGTATCAAAGCAGCTGCAGGTAATGCACACGGTGTTGCAGCCGCCGCAGCCGATGCAGTTATCATCGAACTCACGCCACATGTCAAGGGCGTGAATGTCCTTCACCAGTGCGCGGTCGGTAATGTCGGGCACTTTCACCGTGCGCTTATTCTCGGTGATAAATGCGGGGGTAAAGTCGCACTCGCTCTCACCGCCGAACACCTCTGCAAAAGCCTCGTCCTTCACCTCGGCGAACACTGTATTCTCATTCACGCGCAGGGCAACAGCATAATCCTCCGCCACATTGCTGCCCATGGACACGCAGAAACAGGTCTCGAAGCTCTCGGGGCACTCCATGAGGAAGAACTTCACCTTCTCACGGAGGCGCTGATAGTAGTTGTCGGCGTGACCGCCATTCTCCATAAAGACGGTGTCTAGACGGTGGATACCGTTAATGTCGCAGGGGCGCAGGAGAATGATGGCGGGCTTATTGTCCACCTCGCTCTCGCGGACATCGTTCTCGGAGAAGTACAGCAGTGTCTGCACGATGGGGTAGAACACCTCTTTGGGGGAGAAGTGGGACTTCTCGTTCCACACCACCTGCTCCACGCTCTTCACCTCGCCGTAGCGGATGAACTTACCGCGCTTAACGGGTGCATAGATGCGGTAGGTCTCACTGAGAGCGGCGAAAATCTCGTCCATTCTCTCCTTCGTCATTGTATATCCCATATCCGCACCCCTTTCATGCTTTCAGCAGCAGATCCTGCTCCAGCTTCAAGAAACCTCTCGTCAGCTTTGCAAGACCGCGATAGAAATCGGTGGAGGCATACTTTGCCATATCCACGGTGAATGCGTTGACCCAGTTGAGGAGATGACCCTTCAGGAAAGACTTCTGCTCCTCCTCTGCATCCTCATCGCACAGCACTGCCATGTATTCGCAGAGATAGCCCAGATGATCCTCAGGCACATGGTACTGATCCTTGGCGGGAGTCAGCCCCTTCTTGGCATACAAAGACACCACATCCATGCGGGAATCCTGCATCACCAAATGCTTGCGGCTGGTGTAGACGGACTCATAGGGGAAAGCGGCCTTGCCCTGCGCCACACCAGCGGAGAGGAAAATGCGGGCATAGTCCACAGCCAGATCGTCCAGCACCGCGGTCAAATCACCTGCGGCATTGGCCTTGAGATAGTTCTCCACCATCTCGTAGCCCTCTTTCAAATCGCCCTCGGCGGCAGCCGTGGGGAAGGTCATCTTTGCCATGCCATTCCACAGGGTCTCATCCACTTCCAGCAGATACAAACGGCTGAGGAAGCGGTACATATTGGCGCGGCTCACTTGCAGCATCTTCTTATCCACGGTACTCACCTCCGTTTTTCATCAACTGTTCAAACTCTTTGGGCAGCATGTCGATCCACTTGGCGTTCCGCAGGATGAAGCGGCCTGCGGGCTTGTTGCCAAAGTCCTTGAGGGAATAGACATTCTCCTCCCCCGCCTCGGCAATGGCCTTGGACACTGCGCTGTCGGGATCGTTAATGTCGCCATACATCAGTGCCTTACCCGAGCAGTTACGGACGCAGGCGGGCTCTTCGCCCTCCGCGCGGCGCTCTGCGCAGACATTGCACTTATCGGAGATACGCATCTCCTGATTGAAGCGGATGGCATCGTAGGGGCAGGCGCGCTTACAGCTCTGGCAGCCGATGCACACATCGCCGTCGATTTTGATCACGCCGTCTTCCTCATCCTTGTAGCATGCGCCCGTGGGGCAGACCTCCACGCAGGTGGGGTTCTCGCACTGCTGGCACATAAGGGGCAGGAAGTACATCTCCAAATCGGGGAACTTACCCGTGGGGCCCATGGAGTAGAGGGTGCTGCGGGATTTGCCCAGGGCGATCTCATGCTCCGTCTTGCAGGCCACCTGACAGCCGCCGTGGCAGCCGATGCAGCGGTCGAGATCAGCAACGATTACAAATTGTTTCATATCTCTTAGCCCTCCTTAGAAGGATCTGCCGTGGGGCCGTGACCTGCAGGCAGCCAGGACTTGAAGTCCTCAGGCTTCGTCCACACACCCTCGGGCGGGCCGTCAGCCTTGGAAACGCGGACTTGGAAGCCGCGCAGGGTATAGGTGCCCACCACATCGTTGAAAGGTGCGCTGGACTTGGTCAGCACGTTGACGTTCATTTCCTTCCAGCCGTGGGTCTTGGTATCCAGTGTCTCGGGGTTCCAGAAACGCTCCATGTACACAATCTTGGGAGGAATGCCCTCGGTGACCCATGCCTTGGCGGTGATCTTACCGCGGAGGGACTCCACAAACGTCCAATCGCCGTTAGCAATACCGTACTCCTTGGCGGTAACGGGGTTGATCCACACCTCGGGGACGGGGTACATCTCGCGGAGTGCCGCCACATTGCGGAGGGTGGAGTGGTGATAGAAGGGCACGCGGCCATTGGTCATGACGAGGGGGAACTGCTTCTGCAGCTCACCGTCACCCAAGGGGCTCTCGATGGGCTCAAGGTAATAGGCCAAGGGCTCATAATCCTTGGAAGCGGGAGGCAGCATCTCGGCGGCGAAGGGCTGACCCGTTCTGCCGAGAGTGATCATGCTCTCGAGGTACACTTCCAGTTTCTTGGAAGGCGTGGGGAAGCCCTGAGGCTTGCCCGTTTTCTCGTCGATGTTCTTATACACATAGTAGGTGCGCCACTCGTCCTTGGGCAGATACTCGAAGGGCGCCTTTGCAGCGAACGCCTTCCAATCCATGCCCACCACCTTGGTAAAGTGGCTGAAGAACTCCTCCATGGAATCCCAGTAGGGCAGATCTTCGCCCATGAACTCGGCATCGAAGGCCTTTTGGCAGCCCTCGTGACCCAGCTCTGCGCAGCGCTTTGCCAAACGGGACCAAATAAGGGTCTCATCCATGGTCTCCCACAGGTGGGTGACAGACTGACGGGCAAAGAGCTTATTGCAGGTCTCCACGATCATGTCCGTCTCCAGCCACTCCTCCGTGGGCAGCAGGATGTCGGCATAGGCGGAGAAAGAGGTGGGATACATGTACATATGGACGATGAAGTCCAGCTTCTCGATGGCCTCCACCCACTTGGCGCTCTCCGCCACCACGCCCAGCTTGTTGCCGCTGCGGTCGATCCACACCCGGGGCTGATAGGGCTCGCCCGTCAAAATAGCATCGCGGATGCTGGAGGGGTGACCTGCCCACCAAATGTGGAGACCCTTATGCTCCACGCCGCCGAGACGCTTCTGCAGCTGACCCTCGGGCAGACACTTGGTCGCCACAGGGACAGGATAGTTGGGCATCTTCAGCACGCCGCTGGTGCGGAAGCGCTGCAGCAGAGCACCGGGGCGCTCCACGTTGCCCAACAGCAGGTCGATGGTAGCAGCAGCCATAGCCGCCTGCACGGAGTTGGGAGTCTGGTCGGTAGCAACGCCGAGGGCGAGACCGCTGGGGGTGTTCTCGCAGAACATGAGGATGGCCTCTTCGATCTTCTTGGGATCGAGCCAGCAGATCTCTGCAGCCTTCTCGAGGGTATACTCCTCCACGCTCTCCCACAGCAGCTGATAGCCCGTCTTGTAGACCTTGCCATCCACCTTGAACTCGCCCTCCATAGCGGGGTCGAGGTTCTCGTCGAAGGGATAGGCCATGGGCTGCGCGGCATTGGTCTTCTTATCCCACACCATGAAAGTGTCGGGCACATTGGGGTCGCTGCTCACCTCGGCACGCAGGAGCATCTTGGACTCCACATCCACCAAGTAGGGCAGGTTCGTCCACTTCATGACGAAGTCGGCATCATAGAGCTTATGCTCCAAAATATACCGCGTCCAGCTCAGCAGCAGTGCCACGTCCGTACCGGGACGGATGGGCAGCCAGATGTCAGCCTTGGCAGCATCGGGGGTGAAGCGGGGGTCAACAGAAATGGTCTTCACGCCGCGGGCGCGCAGCTCCACCACGGCGTTACCGCCGCTGGCAGGGCAGGAATAGGCAGGAGACGTACCCCACAGCGCCAAGCACTTGATGGGGGTATCATCGGGGAAGTACAGCTCCAGTGCGTTGGAGTCGGCAATACTGGGGTCAACGCCGCCGTACATCATGGTATAGGCCAGCACGCGGGGCAGATAGCACTGGGCGCAGCCGGGCTCAAACCAGTTGGGGGTGCCGAACACGTTGCAGAAACGGGCAATACTCCAAATCTCAGGGTTACCGCCGCCGCCCGTAGAGCAGAACACGGTCTCCGCGCCGTACTTCTCGCGGGTATCCATCAGCTTCTCGGCGATGGTGGTCAGCGCCTCATCCCAGGAGATACGCTTCCACTTTCCACCGCCGCGCTCGCCCACACGCTTGAGGGGGAACTTGTTGCGGTTGGGGTGATACAGTGCCTGAATGCCCGCCAAACCCTTGGCGCACATGCGGCCCTTGCTCATGGGGTCTTCGTTGTTGCCCTCCAGCTTGATGACACGACCGTTCTTCACGTAGGCCAGCACGCCGCAGTTGGCGATACAGGCGCGGCAGCAGGTCTTGACGACTTTTACCTCGTCATCCTTCACGCCATCCTGCTTGGGGCAGGGCTCGAATGCGCTCTTTTGGGGAAGAACATCTTCCCAACCTCCGATGGCAAGCGCATCGATGGTTCTTTGCAGCTTCTCCATATATACCCTCCTATCGAGCCGCCTCGGGCTCGTTTCTAACATTACTTCTTCATGGCCTCGTAATCGTCCATGGTATTCACATTTTGAAATGCCGCTTCATCCTCGGGGCAGATAAATTCCTCATACCCCACTTCCTCCAGCAGCGCCATCACTGCACCGCGCCCACGGCGCAGCAGTTCCTCCGCCGCCGCTGCTGCACTGCGGGTGTAGACACCCACCAAAGGCTCAAATTTCGTCCCGTGTCGCAGGATAGTCACGGCACAATCGCTGCCGCGGCTGCGGGCAATCAACTTCCGCAGCACCGAGAGTGGCAGCTGGGGCATATCCACCGACAGCACAAGGCAGCGCGTATTCTCAATCTGCGGCAGTGTAGATGCCAAACCGCCCAAGGGCCCGCGCTCTACGTGGACATCGCCCACTACTTTGGCAGAACACCGCTCACCGCGGTAGCCCGACACCAGTACATCCTCAATACCCAGTGCCCGCCCCTTGGCGATTTGATGCTCCAAAAAAGTTTCCTCGCCGTAAGGCAAGTCCGCTTTATCCCTGCCCATACGCTGACTTTTGCCGCCAGCAAGGACAACCATGGAAAGTTCTGTGCGGATAAACTTCTCTACCAAAATTGCCTCGGCGATGGCGCTGACATCGTTCCTGTGATAGCAGGGATAGCCCTCTATCTCCATCGTTCCATCGGCGATATAGCCCACGAAATTCAGCTGATTACAAATCATATGGTCTTTTTCCCCACTGCGGAGCATCTGCATTTTGGGGTAGGCGCTGGACTTGCAGCCCTCCACCAAAATGATGTCCGCCTCGGAAAACATCTCTGTCATCTCCGCAATGGGTGTGACAGGCTGCACCTTCACCACCATGAACTTATTGTCCGAGAACACCGCCGTGCCGTAAGCACCCGCCGCCATGTGGCGATAGGTGTCGGTGTTTGGAACATCGGCGGAAAAGTCGTGCCCGTCGTGCTTAATGGTGGCCACCTTCAGCCCCCGCGCGGTAAACGCGGCGATCAGCTGGGTGATCAACGTGGTTTTTCCTGTATTTTTCGCGCCGCAAATGGCGAAGATAAACGGTTTTTTCTCCAATATGCTCACCTCGATAAAAAGGGACATTACCTCAGCTAGCAGTGTAGCAAATCCGCCAACACTTTTCAAGGTAATGTCCCTTTTTTCTATATAATTCCGACAATCAGCGGTTTACCCCCGCCGCTGCCCCTGTGAATTCCGACAAATGTCGGTCACGGTTTTTCGCAGGGTTACTTCCCGTAATCCTCCACGAATTTCTCCACATCGTTGAACTCTTTAAGCCGCGCTTTCAGCATTTCGTGGCTCCAATCCCACCATTTTATCCGCTCCATGGCGGCGATGGTCTCCTCATCATAGCGCCAACCCATGTGACGGGCAGGCACGCCGCCCACGATCTCATAGGGCGCAACATCGTGGGTCACCACCGCACCTGCCGCTATTACTGCACCGTTGCCGATGGTGACACCGCCCATAATGATGGCGTTATGCCCCATCCACACATCGTGCCCCGTGGTGACGGTCAGTTCCTTGCGCTGCTCCAAAAACTCTGCATCCTCCTCCCCCAAGCCGTAGTGATGGGCGCGGTAGGTGAAGTGATGGGCAGCAGCCCGCTCACGCATGGGGTGCTGCACAGGGTTAATGCGCACACCTGTGGCGATGGAGTTAAACTTACCCAGCGTGCAGTTGTAGATATCATTCTCCCCAAAGAGATAGGTATACGAGCCAATGTAGCTGTCGGCGGCGATGCAGTCGTTGCCAAGCTCCACATACTGCCCGAACCGGCAGTTATTCACCACGCAAGAGGGGTGAATGAGGGGCTCATCGGGGGAAAGTTGTTTCGTAAAATCCAGCATAGTTCTTAGCCCTTTCGCTCCAAAAGACACACAGATTCAATATTCGCCGTGCGGGGGAAGAGATCTACGGCGCAGGCGCGGACTGCCTCGTAGCCCAGCGCCGCAAAGCGCTTCACATCCCGACCCAATGTGGCAGGGTCGCAGGAAACGTAGACGATGCGCTTGGGGTTCATCTCCACTGCTGCTTCAATGACCTCGGGGGCAAGTCCCTTACGGGGCGGGTCAACGCAGATCACATCGGGTCGCAAGCCGCGCCGCGCCAGTTCTGCCGCCGCGATTTTGGCATCACCCTCCATAAACTCCACGTTCTCCACGCCGTTATTCTTGGCGTTCTCCCACGCATCACGGACAGCTTCGGGGACGATTTCCGCGCCGATGGCGGACTTGGCATGGCGCGCCATGCACAGGGTAATCGTGCCTGCGCCGCAGTAGAGGTCGAGGACAGTTTCCTCCCCCGTCAGCGCGGCGTACTCTACCGCCTTATTGTACAGCACCTCCGCTTGGTCACGGTTCACCTGATAGAAGGACGGCACAGACAGGCGGAAGCGAAGGCCGCAGAGGGTGTCCACCAGCGTATCCTCACCCCACAAGGTGCGGTATTCTTCCCCGAGGATCACGTTGCCCACTTTTCGATTCACGCCCCACACGATGCCCACCGCTTTGGGCACTGCCTCACGAAGCATGGCCACCAGTTCCTTTTCATAGGGCGCGCCATCACCGTTGCCCAACACGCAGATCAGGCTCTCCCCTGCTGCGTTGGTGCGGACATAGAGGTGGCGCAGGAGTCCCTTTTTGGCAGTTTCATCGTAGCAGCTGACACGGAAGCGGCGAATGTAGCGGCGCAGAGCATCTGCGGCGGCATCGGCCTCTGGGCACTGAATAAGGCAGGTCTCCACGGGGATGACCTCATGGCTGCGGGCGCGGTAAAAACCCACTGCACCCTGCGTTCCCACAGGGTACTGGCTCTTGTTGCGGTAGTATTTCGTCTCCGCTGCGCCCAAAATCTCCTCCACCTGCACCTCGCTGCCGCCCAAACGCTGCAATGCATCCTGTACCCGTGTGCGCTTGGCCTCCAGCTCCTCGGCATAGTCCATGTGGCGGAAGTCGCAGCCGCCGCAGCGGCCGTAATAGGGACAGTCGCTGTCCTGCCGATGGGGAGAAGGGGTGTGAATGGCGGTCACTTTACCGAAGGCAACATTTTTCAGCACCTTCATAATGAGGATGTCGCACTCCTCACCACGGATGGCGCGGTGGACGAACACCACCTGCCCATTGACGCGGGCGATACCCAAACCCTCGGAGGAATAGCCCTCGATGACGGCACGGACGGTCTGATTTTTTATGAGAGGTTTTCGCTCTTCCATAATTTTCTCCTGTGGATAGTATGGGATGAGAGGCGGCGCACCGCCCCTCATCCTGTTGTATAGTCTTTAGAAGTTGAATTTGTCTACCAGCTGGCGAATCGCCTCGGCAAAAGCGTGGAGAGACTTGTTGTCCCGTCCGCGGCTGCGGCGCACCAGTGCCGTGAGATTGTCCAGCGCCTGCTGAAGCTTGTTGAATGCATCGGAGGTCTTCTTCTCCACGGCGAAGGCAGACTTCTTTTTCTCGGGGGTGTAGCCCTCGGCGGTCTTGGTGGCGGCGATGAGGTCATACTCCTCCGTGTAGAGGGGTGCGTGTGCCTCGAAGCCCATGTCCTTCACCGTGTCGGCAAAGAGGGGCGCAACATCGCTGTCGCCGTGGACAATGAACACGTGCTGGGGCTTGGGGGCTTTGAACTTGCTGATCCAATCCATCAGATGATCCCTGTCGGCGTGGGAGGAAAGGCCCTGGAAATTGATGATCTTGGCATTGACGGCGATCTCCTCGCCGAACATCTTCACCTTCTCCGCACCGTCCAGCAGATGGCGGCCCAGCGTACCGGGGGACTGGAAGCCCACGAACACCACGGCGCTGTTCTCCTTCCACAAATTGTGCTTGAGGTGATGACGAATGCGGCCTGCATCACACATGCCCGAGGCGGAGATAATGACCTTGGGGACGTTGTCCAGATTCAGCATCTTGGACTCCTCCACCGTTTCGGTCATGTTCATGCCGGGGAAGGAGAACATATGCTCCCCCTCGCTTACCAGCTCAATGGCCTCCTCGTCAAGATAGCCCGTCAGATCGCCGCAGAAAATGGTGGTGGCACTGCGGGCGAGGGGAGAATCCACATACACGGGGAAATCCTTCACGGAGGTGACAAGGTTCTGATCCTTGATCTCGCGGATGAAGTACAAAAGCTCCTGCGTACGACCCACGGCGAATGCGGGGATCACCACGTTGCCGCCCTTGCCCAAAGTCTCGTCAATGATCTGTGCCAGCTCGTCGGTATAGCTCCACACCTCCGTGTGGTTGCGGTTGCCGTAAGTGGACTCCATGACCACGTAATCGGCGCCATCGAAGAACTGGGGATTGCGGAGGATGGGCTGATCCACGTTGCCGATGTCGCCGGAAAAGACGATGGAGCGGCGTTCACCGCCCTCGGTGAGGTCAAGGCGGATGGAGGCACTGCCCAAGAGGTGGCCTGCGTCGATGAAGGTGGCCTTCACCCCCTCGCAGACTTCCACCTCCTCGCCGTACTCCACGGTGGCGAGGAACTCGGGGACACGCATGGCATCGGCCACGGTGTAGATAGGCTCTACCCCGGGGCGGCCGGCGCGCTCATTCTTCTTGTTCTGATACTCGGCATCACTTTCCTGAATATGTCCCGAATCTGCCAGCATGATGCTGAGGAGATCGGCGGTAAGACGGGTGGTGATAATGCGGCCCGTAAAGCCGTTTTTAATGAGCATGGGCACGCGGCCGGAGTGGTCGATGTGGGCGTGGGTAATGAGCACCGCATCGATGGCGGCGGGGTTGAAGGGCAGATAGGTATTGTCGATCTCATCGCGACCCTGCTGCAGACCGCAGTCCACAAGGATCTTCTTGCCGTTCACCTCAAGGCAGTGGCAACTGCCTGTCACGCACTGTGCTGCGCCGTAAAAACTCAGCTTCATAGCAAAAATCCTTTCTTTTTTGTTGTAAAATCACAGATATTATAGCAGTTTTCCCCTCTCCATGCAAGAGGCTTCCATATTCACCGTGTTCACAGAAAATTCTTTTGCATATAAATAAAGAGTGTGGTATACTAATATTCGTATTGCTATGCATATACATTCTTTTTCAAAAGAAAGGATCACCATATATGGGACTGGTTAACAAACTGTTTGGTTCTTACTCCGAGCGTGAGATTAAGGCCATTTGGCCCATCGTCCACCGCATCGAGGCCATGGAGGAGGAGTATAAGGCCCTCACCGATGCCCAGCTGCAGGCAAAGACGGTGGAATTTAAGGAGCGCTTGGCTAATGGCGAGACGTTGGATGACATTCTGCCCGAGGCTTTTGCCACTGTCCGCGAGGCATCTGACCGCGTGCTGGGCATGCGCCCCTACCCTGTGCAGCTCATCGGTGGTATCGTCCTCCATCAGGGTCGCATCGCCGAGATGAAGACCGGTGAAGGTAAGACGCTGGTGGCTACCCTCCCCGCCTACCTCAACGCACTGACCGGTAAGGGTGTCCATATCGTCACCGTCAACGACTACCTGGCCAAGCGCGACAGCGAATGGATGGGTAAGGTGCACCGTTTCCTCGGCCTGAAGGTGGGTCTCATTATCCACGATATGAACAAGGCCGAGCGCCAGGAGGCATATCTCGCCGACGTGACTTACGGCACCAACAACGAGATGGGCTTTGACTATCTCCGTGACAATATGGCCATCTACTCCAACGAGCTGGTACAGCGCAAGCACAATTTCGCCATCGTGGACGAGGTGGACTCCATCTTGATCGATGAAGCCCGCACCCCCCTCATCATCTCCGGTCAGGGCGATAAGTCCACCCAGATGTATGACATGGCGGAGATCTTCGTCCGCAAGCTGAGACGTTTCACCATCGTGGAGACCGACTCTAAGGAAGAGGAAGATCCCGAGCTGGATGCCGACTACATCGTGGATGAGAAGGCCAAGTCCGTGTCCCTCACCGCACGCGGCATTAAGAAGGCCGAGGAGTTCTTCCATCTGGAGAACTTGGGCGATCCCGAGAACAGCACCATCTCCCACCACATCAATCAGGCCATCCGCGCCCACGGCGTGATGAAGCGCGATGTGGACTACGTGGTGAAGGATGGCGAGATCGTCATCGTCGATGAGTTCACCGGCCGTCTCATGTTCGGCCGCCGCTATAGCGAAGGTCTCCATCAGGCCATTGAGGCCAAGGAGCGCGTGAAGGTCCAGCGTGAGAGCAAGACGTTGGCCACCATCACCTTCCAGAACTATTTCCGTCTGTATGAAAAGCTCTCCGGCATGACCGGTACGGCCATGACCGAGGCAGAGGAGTTCGGCACCATCTACAATCTTGACATTGTGGAGATCCCCACCAACCGTCCCATCGCCCGTGTGGACAACGAGGACAGCGTCTATAAGACGGAGATGGGCAAGTACAAGGCCGTTATCCGTCAGGTGAAGGAGTGCCACGCCAAGGGTCAGCCCGTGCTGGTGGGTACTGTGTCCATCGAGAAGAACGAGCTGTTGGGCAAACTCCTGACCCGTGAGGGCATTCGCCATAACCTGCTGAACGCTAAGAACCACGAGAAGGAAGCCGAGATCGTGGCACAGGCCGGTAAGTTCGGCGCTGTCACCATCGCCACCAACATGGCAGGCCGTGGTACCGATATTATGCTGGGCGGTAACGCCGAGTACCTCGCCAAGAATGACCTCCGCAAAATGGGTATGTCCGACGAGCTGATCGCCGAGGCTACGGGCTACGCCGAGACTACCGATGCCGAGATCATCAATGCCCGCCGTCTCTTCGCCGAGAAGCTGGCAAAGTATAAGGATGCCATCGCTGAGGAAGCCGAGAAAGTCCGCGCCGCAGGCGGCCTCTTCATCATCGGTACGGAGCGCCACGACTCCCGCCGTATCGACAACCAGCTCCGTGGTCGTGCCGGTCGTCAGGGCGACCCCGGCGAGACCCGTTTCTACATCTCCACTGAGGATGACCTCATGCGCCTGTTCGGCGGTGAGCGCATCACCAACATGATGGATCGTCTGAAGGTGGAAGAGGATATGCCCATCGAGAACAAGATGCTGACCCGTTCCATCGAGCAGGCACAGACCTCTGTGGAGTCCCGCAACTTCCAGTCCCGTAAGGCAGTGCTGGAGTACGACGACGTGATGAACAAGCAGCGCGAGATCATCTACACCCAGCGCAAGCAGGTGCTGGACGGCATGGACGTGAAGGAGACCATCATGAACATGATGTCCACCGCCATCGCCAATCAGGTGTCCTCTGCGTTCCTGGGCGACAGCCGTATTGACGATGCCCGTTTCCACGACATGATGAAGAACGTGGAGGGCGTGTACTTCCCCAAGTATGCTGTGAAGATCGAGCCCGAAGAGGTCTCCAAGCTGTCCGCCGAGGAGTATACCGAGCGCTTTACCGATGCCGCCATGGCCTACTATGCCCAGCGCGAGGAGGAGATCACTCCCAACCTCATGCGTGAGGTGGAACGCGTGGTGCTTCTGCGTGTGGTTGACGAGTACTGGATGGAGCATATCGATGCCATGCATGAGCTCCGTCAGGGTATCCGCCTGCGCGCCTATGCCAACACCGATCCTGTGGTGGCCTACAAGAAGGAGAGCCTTGACATGTTCGACGAGATGATCTCCGCCATTCAGGAGGAGACCGTGCGCCGCCTCTACAGTGTCCGCGTCAGAAGCGGCGAGGAGGTCAAGCGCGAGCGCGTGGCCAGCGGTATCACCGAGGGCGGCGGCAGCTCCGACGGCTCTGTCCGCCGCAAAGCACCCACTAAGGTGGTGAAGGTGGGCCGCAATGATCCCTGCCCCTGCGGCAGCGGTCAGAAGTGGAAGAAATGCACCTGCAAGGAGTATCATTCCTAAGTTGAACCCTTAAGAATACGATAAGGCGGCCTTGTGTCGCCTTATCTTTTCCCCATTTTTTCGGAGGTGTGATATGTTTACACAACACACTGACAATTCTATTACCTATCTCCGTGCCGACAGCTTGGCAGGGGTCACCCACGGCTTTTCCACACGCTTGGGCGGCGTTTCTCCCGCGCCTTGGGATAGTCTCAACCTCGGCATGGGCCGCGGCGACACTATGGAGAATGTGCAGGAGAACTACCGCCGTTTCTGCGCTGCATTAGGCACAGATGACCGCCGCGCGGTGCTGAGTAAGCAGATCCATGAGGATGTGGTGCGCCATGTGACAGAAGCGGACGCGGGCAAGGGGCTTTATCTCGACCGCGACTACACCTCCGTGGACGGCATGGTGACCAATGTCCCCCATCTGCCGCTGGTGGTGTTCTCCGCCGACTGTAATGTGATTTTACTCTACGATCCCGTGGCCCGCGCCATCGGCGCATGCCATGCAGGCTGGCGCGGTACGGCGCTGGGCATCGCCAGAAAAACGGCGCAGGAGATGGTGCGGCTCTTCGGCTGCGATCCCAGCAATATCCGCGCCGCCATCGGCCCTGCCATTGGGCAGTGCTGCTTTGAAACGGATGAGGATGTGCCCACCGCCCTCCGTGAGGCGCTGGGCGAGGAAGTCGAGCCCTATATCGCGTGGAACGGTACTAAGTATCACATCGACCTCAAGGCGGTGAACGCACTGTGGCTGCGAAAAGCAGGTGTAGAGCAAATCGACATCTGTGATCACTGCACCGCCTGCAGACCCGACCTCTACTGGTCACACCGCAAGATGGGAAACGACCGCGGGGCGCAGATCGCCATGATCTCGTTGGAGGTGGATGGATGAAGCTGCGAATCTTACCCCTCTTGTTGGCACTGCTGATGCTGTGCGGCTGCGGCAAGGTGAATGAGGACACCCCCTTCGACCCTCTGGCAGAACTGCGGGACTACTACGGCGCACAAACGGAGGAAGCACCTGTCCCACTTACCGCCTTTACCCTGCCCTATCACAGCGGTGAAACCTGGGATCCCATCACCTGCCGCGACGGCGTACAGCTAACCTTATCCTCTCTCGTCTATGAGACCATGTATGTGCTGGATGAGACCTTTACTGCCCATCCCCTGCTGGTAGAGCGCGCCGAATATGATACCGAAGAATTCACCTACACCTTCTATGTCCGTGATGGTGTCCGCTTCAGCGACGGCGTGGTGATGACGGCGCAGGATGTGGCCGATTCCCTTCGCCGCGCCCTCCTCTCTCCCCGCTACGGAACCCGTCTGCAGCAGGTGGAGAAAGTGTCCGTTGATGGCGATACAGTGGTGGTAAAGCTGCTGGAGGACAACCGCTCCTTTACCGCCCTTTTGGATATCCCTGTGGTGCAGTCGGGCACCGAGGATGTGCTTGTCCCCATCGGCACAGGACCCTATGTCCCCACAGAGGATCTCACCCTCCTGCTGCCCAACAGCGCATGGTGGCAGAGTAAGACCTTGCCCTTTACCGAGATCCATCTGCAGCCCTATAAGAGTCAGGAGGCTGCCGCTTACGCCTTCTCCTCCAATGATGTGCATCTGTTCGTCTACGATCTGCTGAACGATGCCAATGTGCTGTCTGCATCCAATGACAGCAGCGTCGGTGTGAACACAGCGGTGATGCACTATTTGGCTTTTAACTTCCAGCGCCCTGCCCTGAATGACCCTGCATTGCGCCGCGCCATCTCACTGGTGATCGACCGCGACACTGTCATAAACGCCTGTTTGGCAGGTCATGCAGTGTCGGCGCAGTTCCCCATAAACCCCGCCTCCCCTCTCTATCCTGCCGATTTAGAGGCGGACACCTCCTCTGCCGCCGTGCAGAAGGTGCTGACAGAGCTGGGACTGACCGATGGGGAGGATAAACATAAGCTGCGGCTGCTGGTCAACAGCGAGAACAGCTTTAAGGTAGCTGCCGCAGAGAATATCGCCCTGACCCTCAACCGCTATGATTTTGAGGTGACGGTGACAACACTGGATTGGGAAGAATACCTCTACGCTGTGGGCGCAGGAAATTACGACCTTTATTATGGCGAGTGTAAACTGGGAGCTGACTGGGATCTCACGGCGCTGCTGAGCGTGGAGGGTACCCTCAACTATGGCAGCTATATTAAGCCCGAGATAGAAGAGCTTCTCCTCAAGGTCAAGAGTGCGGACGAGAATCAGCGCGCCGATGCCATGGAGGAGCTATGCCGCCATCTGCAGGAGTTCTGCCCCATCGTTCCCTTGGGCTTTAAGCAAATCGATCTCCTGCTGCCTCAAGGTGCAGTGGATGTGGTGACCCCTACCGCCGCCGATCCCTTCTACGGCTTGGAACAGTGGCAGGTACACTGGGGCGAAAGCATGAATATTGAAGGTGAATAACAAAAAATCCGTGCATCTTGCGATGCACGGATTTTTATTGCAATTATTTTGTTTACTTCTCGGCGGCGCGGCGCTGGAAGAACTTGACGATTTCCACGATGGGGATCATCAGCAGAGCCAGCACCAGAGAGATGCCGTACTCCAGCAGGGAAACGCTGGAGAAGCCGAAAGCGTTGGCAAGGAAGGGCACCTCGCACACCAGAGTGGTGGCAATGAGAGAGCCCAGAGCTGCCCAGGTCATGACCTTGTTCTTGGTGCGCAGCTTGAAGATGCTGCCGCGCTGAGAACGCATGTTGAGGCTGTGAGCGATCTCGGCCATGGACATGGTGATGAAGGCCATGGTGGTACCATCGGGGCTGATGCCGCCCAGAGGAATCTCCCAGGCACC
The DNA here is from genome assembly GCA_964439545.1 of uncultured Oscillospiraceae bacterium. GTDB lineage: Bacteria > Bacillota > Clostridia > Oscillospirales > Oscillospiraceae > Vescimonas. Next base: position 20,013 of record CAYTOO010000014.1, read on the forward strand.
GGACTCGATGAAGTGGCCGATGAAGTAGGCGGCGATGGTCAGAACAGACACCACCAGACCCTGATAGGCCACGTCGATGCCCATGCCGCCGGCGAAGATACCGGCCTTGGCATCGCGGGGACGACGGCGCATGATGGAAGGCTCAGCCTCTTCCATACCCAATGCCAAAGCGGGGAAGCAGTCGGTCACCAGGTTGATCCACAGCAGGTGGACAGGCTTGAGGATGGTGAAGCCCATCAGCGTAGCCACGAAGATGGAGATGACCTCACTCATGTTGGAGGACAGCAGGAACTGGATGGCCTTACGAATGTTGTCGTAGATGCGGCGGCCTTCCTCAACTGCGCCCACGATGGTGGCGAAGTTGTCGTCGGCCAGCACCATATCGGCCACGTTCTTGGTAACGTCGGTACCGGTGATACCCATACCCACGCCGATGTCAGCGGACTTGATGGAGGGAGCATCGTTGACGCCGTCACCGGTCATAGCGGTGACATAGCCGGCGTTGCGCCATGCGTTGACGATGCGGGTCTTATGCTCGGGCTGGACGCGGGCGTACACGGAGATGTTGCGGAACTGCTCCTCGAAGGTAGCATCGTCCATCTCGTTGAGCTCAGCACCGGTCACGGCACGCATACCCTCCTCGAGGATACCCAGCTCCTTGGCGATGGCCACAGCGGTGTCCACGTGGTCGCCGGTGATCATGATGGCGCGGATACCTGCGCCGCGGCACTCCACGATGGAGTCCTTCACCTCGGGGCGGACGGGGTCGATCATGCCGGCCAGACCCAGGAAGCACAGCTCCTGCTCCAGATCGGCAGGCTCATAAGAAGTGGGGGCAGCATCCCAAATGCGCTCGGCAGCAGCCAGCACGCGGAGGGCACGGTCGGCCATGGCCTTATTGGCGGCAAGGATCTCAGCCTTGGCCTCCTCGGTCATGGGCAGCACCTGACCATCCTTGAGATAGCTGGTGCAGCGGCCCAGCACCACGTCGGGGCCACCCTTGGTATACTGCACAAACTTGCCATCCACAGCGTGGACGGTGGACATCATCTTACGGCCGGAATCGAAGGGAGCCTCGCCCACACGGGGAGTCTCCGCCTGCATAGCGGGCTTCTGAAGGCCCAGCTTGTTGGCCCACACCACCAGAGCAGCCTCGGTGGGCTCGCCGGTGGAAGTGCCGTCTTCGTTCAGCACGGCGTCGCAGCACAGGGCCATGGCGCGGGCAATGTGACCCTTCTCAGCACCGTAGGAATCCACCACGGTCATCTTGTTCTGGGTCAGCGTGCCGGTCTTATCCGAGCAGATGATTTGGGCGCAGCCCAGGGTCTCCACGGCGGTCAGACGGCGAATGATGGCGTTGCGCTTGGACATGTTGGTCACGCCGATGGACAGCACCACGGTGACCACGGCGGCCAAGCCCTCGGGGATGGCGGCCACAGCCAGAGAAACGGCGATCATGAAAGAGTCGATCACCACGTCGAGGGAGAAGGAGCCTGCGCGCCACAGCTGCACGCCAAAGATCAGCACGCAGATAGCCAGCACCAGCTTGGTGAGGATGCCGCTGAGCTGGGTCAGCTTGCGCTGCAGGGGGGTCTGACCCTCGGCAGCGTTGGCCAGCGCATCAGCGATCTTGCCCATCTCGGTATCCATACCGGTACCGGTGATGACAGCCTTGCCGCGGCCATAGACCACGGTGGAGCCCATGTAGACCATGTTCTTGCGGTCACCAAGGGAGACGTCCTTCTGCTCTTCCTTGAGGTTGATAATGTCGATGAACTTCGTCACGGGGACGCTCTCGCCGGTGAGGGCGGCTTCCTCGATCTTCATGCTGGCGCTCTCGAGAATACGGCCGTCAGCAGGCACGGCGTCGCCGGCCTCCAGCACCACCACGTCGCCCACCACCAGATCCTCGCTGCGGACGTTCACCAGCTTGCCGTCACGCAGCACCTTGCTGGTCGCCGCAGCCATCTGCTGCAGGGCTTCAATGGCCTTTTCAGCCTTGCTCTCCTGATACACGCCCAGCACAGCGTTGATGACCACCACGAACAGGATGATGATCACATCGGCGAAGCTCTCGTTCTCCACGATGGCCAGCACGGCGCTGATGGCGGCGGCGACCAGCAGAATGATGATCATCGGGTCGGACAGCTGCTTCATGAACCGCTTGAAGATGGAGTCCTTCTTGGTCTCCGCCAGCTTGTTCTTACCGTTCTTGGCAAGGCGAGCCTCAGCCTCAGCGGTGGTCAAACCTGCTGCGCTGGAGCCAACTTCTTCAAAAACGGCGCTCGTTTCTTCCAGATAATGTCTCATATCCTTCTTTTTACTCCTTCCGTAAAATTACGCGAAAAAAAGAGCCCCACGTACAGTAACATGCAAAAGGTACAAGTGCTGCACATGAGTCTCGTTATTACGGACAAGCCAGACGGTAAATGCCGTCACGATGTTGACTATGCCCCGCACGGCAAACACCGCGCGTAACTACTCCCCCATGATGGGTTTCTTCAATTCCAATAAGTAAGTATAGCATAGCCCCCTGTACAAATGCAAGGGGAAAATTTGTAAATTTCTGTGGAACTAAGGGAATTTAAATATAAAACGGCAAAAAAAGAAAGCCCCGCAGGGCTTTCTTTTTATCATTATCCGGCACCCTTGTGTAAAGGGAGCTGTCGCCGCCAACGGCGGTGACTGAGGGATTGTTAGTTCTTGCGCTTCTTGCTGATGACAACAGCAGCAACGATAGCCACGACCACCACAACGGCGATCACGATCCACAGCACGGGGCTGCCGCTCTGAGCGTCGTCGGCGGGGCTGTCGGAGGCAGCGCCGTCATCGGCAGGAGCTTCATAGGCCACCATGTACACGGACAGGTGGTTGGTCTTCCAGCTGACGCGGCCGGTCTCGGCATCGTAGAAGGTCTCGCACTTCTCGCGGTTGCCCTCGTCGTCCACATAGTAGACCACGATGCCCTCGGCAGTCTCGCCCTCAGAGAGCTCGTAGGGAGCGGTGATGGTGATCTCACCGCCCATGTCGGAGATGGCCACACCGCCGCTGGTAACGGTGATGTCGAAGGCCACGTTCTCACCCACGGTGAAGAGCTGGGCGCTGCTGAGATTCTCGGCCACAGCGGTGGTGGGCTTGATGGAGATGGTGATGTCATCGCCGCCGGCCTGTGCCACCTTCTCGGCCAGTGCCTCGGCGTTGAACTCGATGGAAGCGCCGTCGCCCAGCACGATCTCAAGGCTCTCGGCGTTGTTCTCGGGGTTAGCCACGGCCTCGGCGATCTCCTTGATGACCTCGGCGGAGATCTGCACGGTGTCCACGGGAGCGACCTCAACGGTCTCGCCGCTTTCCGTGGTCTCGGTGGTGCCGGAGACGGTGGAGAAGTCGATGACCACCTTGCCGGTGTCCACATCGTTACCGATGACGGTCGCCAGCTCAGTCATATCCACCTTATCCACGGTGGCGGTGGTGCCGGTAACGGTGGCCTCCACTTTCACGGTGTTCTCATTGCCACCCACGGGCACGACCACCTCAACGGGAGTCTCCACAGGGGTCCCCACGGGGGTCTGGGTAGGAGTCTCTACGGGAGTCTCGCTGGGGGTCTCGGTGGGAGTCTCAGCAGGCTTCTCGGTAGGAGTCTGGGTGGGGACATCCACAACAGGGGGATAGTAGACGGGGATGCTCTCCCAGACGGCAATAACCTCAACGTCAGCGGCAACATCGATCTCAGCGCCCTCGGCGTATTCCTTGCCGTTCACGCTCCAAGCCTTGAACTGCTTGCCGGAAGGAGCGGTGAAGGGGTTGTTGGGCAAAACGAGCTTGCCCTCAACCACAGGGGCAAGTGTATACTCATTTGTACCGCCGTTGGCATCGAAGGTCACATTGTAGGTCTTCATCACGGTGTACATACCGTTGTTCTCAACTACCTTGTAGCCCTCGGCAACAGAGGGGGTGGGATCAGTGTTGAACGTACCGCCGGTGATGGACACTTTTCCTTCGTTGCTAATGCTACCAATCAGCTTACCGGTGGAAGGACTGCTGGAATCCTTAATAGTCAGGTTTCCACCGTTATTCACGCTAACATTAGCGGTGAGAGTCTTACCGTTCAGATTGAGGGTTACAACCTTGCCGGCAGAAACGGTAGCACTCTCAGTCACGCTATCCAGCAGCTTTACTTCGCCGCCGACATCCACAGCCTCCTGCAAGGTGGCGTAGCCTATACCGTCAACTTCGGCGACCGCACCCTCGAAGGTATAGTTATAGGTACCGATTACTGCGTAATTACCAGTCTCTTTATTACGACTATTGCCATTCGCTTCAGAGGGCTCCTCAGTCTCATACAGACGCAATTCCACAGTGATGGTCGTACCTGCATTCTGACCGGTCAGGTCAACAACGCCGCACAGGAAACCGACACCGTCGTTGCCGAACTTGCAGATCTCCTCGTAATTAACAGTAGCGCCCAGCAACTCAACCAAACGGATCTCAGTGCTGGCAGCGATATCCTCACTTGCGTTCAACAGAACCCAGTTATCGTCATTATAGTCCTTGCAAAAAGCCTGATAATAACCAGCCAGAGCCAAAGAATTTTCCCTTACAATCTTGTTAGCACTAATTACGTAGTCTGCGTGCCAGTACTTGTAAGGCTCTGATGCAGTTTCTTCGTTAGGAAGGAACTGGAAACCAACATCTAAATCGTATTCCTTCGCATCTTTTCCGAATGGAAAGCTAGTAGTTGCGGTTATGGTCTTTGTCTCGAGGTCTTTCGCTGTAGCCGTGGGAAGACCATTAGGCGTAATCTCTGCACCCCACGCAGGGACGCACAGGCTCAGAGCCATAACGAGGCTCAGAACCAACGCAATGATTCTTTTCATATTCCTTTTCCCCTTTTCTTTTTCTGTGAAGCCAACCAAAAGGGCAGACTCCACCTGTAAAAAATAAAAAACCGTACCATGACCTTCGCGGCCTGTACGGTCGTGGCAGGATTCGCCCCCTGCCGGGCTTTCGTCGGGGACAATGCCCTTTTGTTTGCACGCAAACAAAGCCCCCCATGGGGGGCGACGTGTAAAACGACGCGGTCACATCTTTTACGGTTTCCAGTATAACCCTTTTTGTCGATATGTCAAGCAAATGTCGCCTTTTGTCGTGTATTTGTAACCTATTTTGTGATTTTCCTGCGTTTTTTTACATTTTATGGAATTTTTACAGGGGCGAGAGAGAAAAAGGCGGGACGGGCGGATGATATCCGCCCCTACGGTATCTCGGGAATGTCGCCTGTGATTTTGTAGGGCGGGGTGCCCACACCCCGCCGTGCAACATACGACAGCACCCTGCCCTACAACAAGGCAAGAAGAATTTCATAAAAAAAGAGACCCCGCAGGGTCAATGTCATTAAGTTAAGAAAATCTGGACTTCACAAAGAGTGGAGTCCAGATTTT
>CAYTOO010000015.1:0-23875 GCA_964439545.1 uncultured Oscillospiraceae bacterium
GTGGCTCTTATAAGCATGAGCACGCTTCACCTTGCCGGATTTCGTCAGATTGAAGCGCTTCTTGGCGCCGCTATGGGTCTTCAGTTTAGGCATAGTTGTTGACTCCTTCCTAATTGGTTGCGTAATCGCAATAGATAAACAGTTGTTACTTTGCCGCCTTGGGTGCCAGGAAAATAGACATATTCCGGCCTTCCATCTTGGCGGACTTCTCCATGGTGGATACTTCGGCGCACTGCTCGGCAAACTTCTCCAGCAGGGTCTTACCGATCTCGGTGTGAGCCATCTCACGACCGCGGAAGCGGACGGAAACCTTCACACGGTTGCCATCGGCGAGAAACTTCTGGGCGTTCTTCAGCTTGGTGTTGAAATCACCCACATCAATACCGGGGGACATACGAATTTCCTTGATCTCCACCACATGCTGATTCTTCTTGGCTTCCTTTTCACGCTTGCTCTGTTCAAAGCGGAACTTGCCGTAGTTCATCAGTTTGCACACGGGCGGAACCGCCTGGGGAGAGATCTTTACCAGGTCAAGACCACGCTCGTCAGCGATGTTCAGCGCCTCGTCAGCGGACATGATGCCCAGCTGCTCGCCGTCTTCTCCGATGAGTCTGATCTCACGATCGTTGATCTCCTCGTTCAGTTGATGCATTACCTTGCTAATACCCAAAGCACCTCCATTCAGAAATTAAAAAAACGCGAATGCACACAGCATCCGCGCAGCAACAAAGACCCACTTCGAGCCCTTGAGTAAATCGCTGTTAACCTCTTTGCCAATGCTGGAGGTGAGGCGGATGCACCGACCTTCTTTGTTTTCCTCGAAGATTATACTATACCCTTTCGGCATTGTCAACAACTTTTTTACTTATTTTTTGTGAATACGGCGTATTTTTTCGGGACATACTACCCTTGCACAAAAAAGGAGGTGCCAATCATGGATAACAAGAACAACACCAATACCAACACCAACACGAATACCAATACCAACAACACCCAGAACCAGAACACCAAGGGCGATAAGAATAAGGCCAAGTCCAGCAAGGATTGCCGCTAAATACTACTGATAGACAGCAGACCGCAGCACAAGCCGCGGTCTGTTGTTTATTCTTCTACATCTCTTTCAAAAACGAGGTCAATGGAGTTAAACTGTCCATGGCTATACTGAATCACTGGGATATGATCCACATATCGCCAGCCTTCGGCAGCGTACTGATCGATGATTTTACGATGCTCCTGCAGCTTATGGGTATAGACACCCGAATAGGTCACGGTCACATAGGTATACTGCTTCACTTGCGACACCTCCTCAGAAGTTTTCATCTTTATTTTATCATATCTTCTCCCCCGCGAAAAGAAAAAGATCGCAAAAATCCCTCTTTTCTTTCTTTTCACAGAGGAGTATAATAATCAAGTTATGAAATTCTCCCTTGGGAGGCGATCTACTATGAATAAATCGAAGCTGTTGGGCCATCTGTTCGCCATTATCACCGTGGTGGTGTGGGGCAGCTGCTTTGTGCTGACGAAGAATCTGCTGGTGGACTATACGCCCATTCAAATTATCCCCCTGCGGATGGGGCTTGCCTACCTGACATTGTGGGCGCTGCGTCCCAAGCTTATGAAGCTGAAGTTAAAAGATGAACTCCTCTTTATCCTCATCGGCATCACAGGCGGTAGTTTTTACTTCTATCTGCAAAATACCGCCCTTGACCATACATACGCTGCCAATGTCAGCATCCTTGTGGGCATGAGTCCCCTGCTGACGGTGGTGCTGGCAGCCCTCTTCTCCCGCCGCGGCGAGAAACTGGGTAAGAAGGTCTATCTCGGCGCAGTGTTCGCCGTAGTGGGCGTGGTGCTGGTGGTGCTGAACGGTCAGCTCTCCTTCCACTTAAGTCCCACGGGCGACCTGCTGGCGCTGGCGGCAGCATTGATGTGGGCGGTGTACTCCATCCTCATTAAGCCCTATACGGAGAAGTACGATAACTTCCTGGTGACCCGCCGTGTGTTCTTCTGGGCGTTCCTCACCGCTGTCCCCCTGTGTCTCTTCACCGACGGTCTCCCCTCCTTGACTCCCCTGTTCACCCAGCCCAAGGTGCTTGTCAGTTGGCTGTTCCTCGGTGTCATGGGCAACGCCGTATGCTTCGCCATTTGGAACATCGCCTTTAAGGCACTGGGCGTGGTGGTCACCAACAACTACCTCTACGCCTCCCCCTTCGTGACGGTGTTCGTAGGCTGGCTACTGCTCCGTGAGCCCATCTCGGTCATGAGCATCATCGGCGCGGTGCTGATCACCGTGGGCGTGATCTTTGCACAGAAAGAATAAGCAAATCGCCTCTCTTCACCGAAGAGAGGCGATTATTATTTTACACTTTTACTTCACATTCCATGCTCATGACGGCGCGGCCGCCTACCTGCACGGTGACGGCATCGCCCTCCACCTTCAAACGGCTGCGAATCTCGGAGGGTCGGTTCATGTGCTCGCCTTGAATAAACACATTCTCCTCCCCTGCTTTCACCAAGCCTTGGAGATAGAGATAGTAGGTCAACGCGCCGTTGGAAGTGCCTGTGGCGCACTCCTCGGGGATGTCGTAGAGGGGCGCATAGTTGCTGCAATAGGCGGTGCAATTCTCCCCACCGAGGCAGAACATATGGACACCCGTCACATCGTAGAATTTGCTCAGCTCCGTCACGGCGGGCGCGTTCTGCACTGCGCCCATCAAGGTTTCATGGTCGCGGACAGGCATCATAATGTCGGCAAGACCCGTGGACACGATTTTGGGCGCAAAGCCCGCAGGACGATCTTCCACCGTGAGGCCGTAAGCCTCATAGAGGGCAGGCCACTCCGCCTCGGGCAGCTCGCGGAGCAGCTGCGGGGGTGCCATATCCATCCACACAGTGTCACCCGCCACGTCGATGGACAACTCGCCTGCCTTGGTGTGGGCGGTGTGTGTGCCATCGGTAAGCAAATCAAGAGAGCGCAGCAGCGCGAAGGAGGCGATGGTGGCGTGGCCGCACAGCTCCACCTCCCCTGCGGGGGTGAAGTAGCGGAGGGTCACCGAGCCATCGGACTCCTTATTCACGAAGGCGGTCTCCGAGTGCTTGAACTCCGCGGCGATCTGCTGCATGAGGGTATCACTCAAAGGGGCATCGGGCAGGGCGACACCTGCTTGATTGCCGCCGAAGATTTGGGCAGAAAAGGCATCCATCACATAGGCTTTCATAGTTTTTCCTCCATTCGCTGCTTTTTCTTCAGTATAGCGGTAATAAGGCCGTTTGGCAACTCCTGAATTTGACAACCTCAGCGCCTTGGGCTATAATGGTCAGAACACTTGCGGTACACCGCTTAATGGAAAGGAATTTCATCCAAAATGCTGTCTGAGCGCAGTCTGCTATCCAATTTCATCCGTTTTTCCACCGCTACCATTGCCTCCCTCATGGTCTTTTCCCTGTACTCCATCGTGGACGGTCTCTTCGTTGCACGAGGTGTGGGCGAATACGCCATGAGCGCCGTCAATCTCGCCGTACCCTTCATGAACGCCATGTTCTCCATTGCATTGCTGTTCGCCGTGGGTACATCCACCATCATCGCCATCTATTTGGGCGAGGGTAAAGGCGAGAACGCCAACAGCTTGTTCACCCAGAACGCAGTGCTTCTGCTGGTGCTGGGCGTGGTGATGTCGGTGCTGGTCATTGTCTTTCTTGAGCCCTTTGCATTGCTGCTGGGCGCGGAGGAGATGACACTACCCTATGTGAAGGACTATCTGCTGGGTCTTGCACCCTTTGCCTTCTGCTTCATGGTGTCCTACAACATGGAGATCCTTGTGAAAACGGACGGGCATCCCCGCGTGGCGCTGCTGACGGTCATTACAGGCTGCCTTGCCAACTGCGTGCTGGATTATGTGGCCATCTTCATTTTGGACTGGGGCATCTTCGGCGCAGCCGTGGCAACGGGTGTTTCTCAGCTGCTGACGGTGATTTTGTATCTGCGCCATTTCCTCAGTAAGCGCAGCACCTTCCACTTTACCCGTTTCCGCTTTGATTTCTCCATCTATCGCCGTCTGCTGCCTATCGGCGTGTCCGACAGCTTGACAGAGCTGTGTAACGGCGTGATGATCTTCCTCTTTAACCACACCATCCTCCGCTGCATCGGCGAGCGTGGCTTGGTGAGCTACACCATCATCGCCTACGCCAACACCCTCATCATCAACACCACCATGGGCATCTCCCAAGGCGCGCAGCCCCTCATCAGCTTCCACTACGGTCGCAAGGACGAGGACAGCTGCCGTAAGCTGTTAAAGTACGGCCTTATTTCCGCTGCGGCGGTGACAGTTGGTTGCTTTGCCCTGCTGTGGATTTTCGCGCCCCAGCTTACCCAAGCCTTCCTCGGTTTGGAGGATTTGGCACTGAACGAGTACACCGTCGATGCTTTCCGCCGCTATGGCGTATCCTACCTGCTGCTGGGCTTCAATGTGTTCATCGGCGGCTACTTAACGGCGCGGGAGCGCCCCCGCGGTGCTATCGCCATCTCCACGGGTCGCGGCCTTATCGTGCAGGCCATCGCACTGCTGGCACTGGCTGCCACTTTGGGCGGCGATGCCATCTGGTTCACCCCCGTCATCTCCGAGGCAGTGGTGCTGGTATTGTCCCTCATTCTGCTGAGAAAAGTTTTGAAGAAGTAACAAAAAATATCCCTTCGGCGCTGCCGAAGGGATATTTTTGTTATTAATTTTCTCCTTCCTTTAATTGTTCTAAAACGAATACGGACAATCCGGCCAACGCGTACACGGACGGGTATTTGGCGAGCAATCTGACCACATCCCACAGGGGCGCAAATTCAGACACGGAAAAACGAATGATCACAGCCGCAAGATACAGTCCGCACAGAAGGAAGAGCATCGAAACAGCGATGATCTTCGTGCAGCGAGGAAGCCTTCCCACAGCAGAGCCAAAGAAAAGCGAAAGCACAACCCACTCGCCGATCGCCCACATGATTGGCTTTAAAAACAGAGACAAGGCCTGCAAAACCATGTCGCTCTCTCTCATACCGAAATAGGCATATTTTGTCAAATTGTCATAATACAGGCTTAGCGCAAGAAGGATCAGGAACAAAGCAGATGCGATCACCTTTGTGTATGTTTTCTTCAAATTGACCATTCCTCCTCCCTGTTAAGTTGTATTCCGTGTCGTTCTCTTCCATCTATCTATAAATAAATCATACTATGTAGTAATATGCGAGTCAAGAATAATTTTAAACTTTAAAGCAAAACAGAAAAAGTTTACATTATATTAAAAAATCCGCCGTATAGGCGGATTTTTTAATACTTATTTTGTCATTTCAGCCTCAACCATCATGTTCTTGATGATCTCATCAATGCAGTGGGCAATAGCGCGGAAGTCCTCGGCGGTGTAGCCGTGGGTAGTCATGGCTGCCGTACCGATGCGGACACCGCTGGTCTGCATGGGGCTGCGCTTCTCATTGGGCACGCAGTTCTTGTTGAGGGTGATGCCGTGGAGATCCAGTTCGTTCTGTACCTCTTTGCCGGTAAGACCCGTCTTGGTGAGATCCAGCAGGAACAGGTGGTTATCGGTGCCGCCGGTGACCACATCGTAGCCCATGGCGAGGAACTCGTTGCACATGACCTTGCAGTTATGCACCACGTTGCGGATATACTGGCGGTACTCCTCGGTGCAGGCCTCCTCTGCCGCCACGGCCTTACCGGCGATCACGTGCTGAAGGGGGCCGCCCTGCAGGCCGGGGAACACAGCGGAGTCCAGCTTCTTGGCAAGTTCGGGCTTGCAGAACACCATACCGCCGCGGGGGCCGCGGAGTGTCTTGTGGGTGGTGGTGGACACCAAATCAGCCAAGCCGAAGGGCGAAGGATGCTCCCCTGCTGCCACGAGGCCGGCAATGTGTGCCATATCCACCATGAAATAAGCGCCCACATCCTTTGCCACCTTGGCAAAGCGCTCGAAGTCGATAATGCGGCTGTAGGCAGAAGCGCCTGCCAGAATCAGCTGGGGCTTCACCTCATGGGCGATGCGCTCCATAGCATCATAGTCGATGCAGCCGTTTGCATCCACATCGTAAAAGACGGCGTTATAGATCTTACCGGAGAAGTTGACGGCGCTGCCGTGGGTCAAATGTCCGCCGTTATTGAGATTCATGGCAAGAATGGTATCGCCGGGCTGCAGCACGGCGGTATAGGCCGCCTGATTGGCGCTGGCACCGCTGTGGGGCTGAACGTTCACGTGGTAGTCGGTGTGGAACACTTCCTTCCACTTCTGCACGCAGTATTCCTCCAGCTGGTCTACCACATGGCAGCCGCCGTAGTAGCGACCCTTGTTACCCATCTCACGCTGGGCGGGATAGCCTTCGGAATACTTGTTGGTAAGGCAGCTGCCCACGGCGCGGAGGACATCCTCGCTTACGAAGTTCTCGCTGGCGATAAGCTCCACCGTATTTTGCTGACGCTCCTGCTCCTGGGCGATATATTCAAAAACTTTAGAGGCCATTTCCTCTCCTCCTTCAATTTGCAAACTTGCCAAGTATTATGCCATATTCTACCCTGTTTGGCAATAGCGCTGAATGCTAAAAAATACGCAAAAAAAGCGATGGCTCTCGCCATCGCTTTTTATTGTTCAAGAAACGATTAGACCATTTCCACCAGGTTCTCAGCAACGATGACGGGGCAAGCGGTAGCAGCCTTGACGTCCTCGACGGAGAACTCGGGGTTGATCTCGGTCATCACCAGACCCTCAGGAGTGACTTCCATCACGCACATCTCGGTGATGATCTTGTTGACGCAGTGAGCAGCGGTCAGAGGCAGACGGCACTTCTCAAAGATCTTGGGGTTACCCTTAGCGGTATGCTCCATGCAGACGATGCACTTCTTAGCGCCGGTGCACAGATCCATTGCGCCGCCCATACCGGGCATCTTCTTGCCGGGGATGATCCAGTTAGCCAGGTTACCCTCCATATCAACTTCCAGAGCGCCCAGGAAGCAAGCGTCCACGTGGCCGCCGCGAATCAGGCCGAAGTTGGTGGCGGAATCGGCGAAGGAACCATCGAAAGCAACGCTGGCGGGAGCGCCGCCGGCATCGGTCACATGGTAAGGCATATAGTTGGCGTCGCCCTCCTTGGGAGTAGCGCCGGCACCAACGATACCCAGCTCAGCATGGATAACCAGCTCCACGCCCTCGGGCAGGTAGCGGGGGATCATAGTGGGCAGACCAATACCCAGGTTGACCACGTCGCCGTTCTTCAGTTCTTTTGCACAACGCTTGGCAATAAAGCCTTTGATCTCAGACTTATCCATTACTTCTTTTCTCCTTCCACGATGTAATCGACGCAAATGCCGGGGGTATGCACGTTCTCGGGCTCGATCTCGCCAACGGGAACCACATACTCGGTCTCAGCGATGACCAGATCAGCAGCGGTGGCCATCACGGGGTTGAAGTTGCGCATAGTGCCCTTGTACCAGCAGTTGCCGGCCTCGTCGCACTTATAGGTGCCCAGCAGAGCCACGTCAGCATGGATGGGAGCCATCAGCAGATAGTCCTTACCATTGATGTTCTGCTTACCCAGGCAGAAGGGGCTGTCCTCGACCAGAGTATCAACGCCGGTGGGGGTCAGCACGCCGCCGAGGCCAGCGCCGTCGGCGCGGATGCACTCAGCCAGAGTGCCCTGGGGCAGCAGGCACACTTCCAGAGTGCCGGCGGTGTTCTTCTCGCCGACCTCGGGAGTCATACCAACGTGAGTGGCGATGACGCGCTTGACCTGATTGTTGTGGATCAGCTCAGCGATGCCGTAGAACTCCTCGCCCATGGGGCCGGTTGCACGTGCCATATCGTTGGCGATCAGGGTGAAGCCACCCTTACCGGAAGCCACCAACTCCTTAACGATAGCTCTTGCCTGACCGCAAGCCAGGAAACCACCGCACATAATGGTAGCGCCTTCAGGAATCATTGCTGCTGCCTCTTTGGCAGTAATCACAGGTTTCTTTGCCATGTCTGTTCCTCCTTGTTATCATCGGTTGAACTAAAAAATAGTCTCCGCTATTTTTCATTGTCCATCATACCATTCTTTGCATGAAAATGCAAGGGCACCCATCTTTGCAAGGCGTAGATTTTTACCCTGCATTTTCAAACATTTTGCACAGAAAGTGTGTCCCTTCCATGCAGAAAAAATGCGACTGCACCTGCGATGCAGCCGCATTTAGTTCGACTTTACACAAGAAGTAATTTCTTACTTCATGCCGCGCTTGACCATCTCCGTCACAACGAAGCTGGCCACGTCGTCACCGTACTTGCCTGCGCCGAAGCCGGCATCAAAGCCCAGCTCCTTAGCCAGCTCGTGGGTGATACGAGGACCGCCGCAGATCACAACGAAACGATCGCGCAGACCCTCGGCCTCCAGCAGCTCGATGAGGTTGGTCAGGTTCTGGATGTGGACATCCTTCTGGGTAACGGTCTGGCTCACCAGCAGAGCATCGGCGTTGAGCTCGACAGCCTTCTTGATGAACTCCTCGTTGGGGACCTGAGAACCCAGGTTGTAGGCCTCGACCATCTCGTAGCGCTCCACGCCGTAGTGACCGGCGAAGCCCTTACGGTTCATGATAGCATCGATACCCACGGTATGGGCATCGGTACCGGTGGAAGCACCCACCATCACGACCTTGCGGCCGATGTTCTCACGGATATAGTCGTTGGTCTCCTCCATGCTCATAACGTCGGACTCGACGGTGATGACATGGATGTCCTCATAGTTAACGCTGTGGACACAGCTGCCGTACACGACATAGAAGGTGAACTCCTTGTCCAGTGCGGCGTGATAAGCCACGTTGGGCTCTTCCAGACCCATCTTCTTGGCGATCTGACGGGCAGCCTCTTCGCCGCGCTCGTCATCCTTGACAGGCAGGGTGAAGCTGGTCTGCACCTTACCGTCGTTCATGGTATCGCCATAGGGCTTCAGGCGGGTCAGATCGAGGGTAGTATCAAAATCTACCTTATGAGTATTATACAGTCCGCTGCTCATTCTGCTGCCACCTTACCTTTCATCTCTTCAATGAACGGGTTGAAGTGCTTCTCGTCCTTCACCACAACGCCGTTGAGGCCCTTACCGCCATCCTTGGGGCGCTTCACGTCTGCGAAGATACCCTTCTCGATGGTGGTGAACAGGCCCAGCTGCTCGATCTCTGCCAGCAGGTCGGTAGCCTTGGTCAGCACCTCGTTGGCGCGATTGCGGATGATACCGTCCTCCTTGTAGATCAGCTCGCCGCCCAGATCCTTCATGGTGCGGAAGATGTACTGAGCATTCTCGATAGCGAGAGCGCGGTCGGACATGAAGGGGGTGTGGATAGCCTCGGTCATCATGCCCAGCAGGTGCAGCTTCTGGCCGGTCAGGACGGTGACCATGTTGAACAGGGCGTCCTGAATGTGACCGCGGAAGATGTTGCCGGTCATGAACTTCGTGGGAGGCATGTACTTCAGAGGAGCCTTGGGGAAGATCTCGCGTGCCATCTGAGCCTGAGCCAGCTCCATGACGAAGGCGTTCTCCACCTCGGGATCCATCTCGAATGCGTGACCCAGACCCATCTGCTCCTCACGCATGCCTGCGCTCTTAGCGAAGGCCTCGTTCAGGAACTGAGAAGCCAGCACAGTATGAGCGGAAGTCACGGCATCGTCGGTGGTCAGATAGTTATCCTCACCGGTGTTGATGATAACGCCGGCATAACCGTTGATGACGCGGGAGAAGTACTGGTCAACGATAGTGCGCTGCATGTTGATGTCGCGGAACAGAATGCCGTAGAGAGCATCGTTCAGCATGACATCCAAACGCTCCAGAGCGCCCATAGCGGCGATCTCGGGCATGCACAGGCCGGAGCAATAGTTGCACAGGCGGATGTAGCGGCCCTGCTCGCGGCCAACCTCGTCCAGAGCCTCACGCATCAGACGGAAGTTCTCCTGAGTGGCGTAAGTACCGCCGAAGCCCTCGGTGGTAGCACCGTAAGGCACGTAGTCCAGCAGGGACTGGCCGGTGGTACGGATGACGGCGATGATGTCAGCGCCCTGCTTTGCAGCGGCCTTGGCCTGGGTGATATCCTCGTAGATATTACCGGTAGCCACGATGACATACAGATAAGCGCCTTCCTTGTCGCCGAACTCCTTCAGGAACTCATTACGACCGGCGACGTTGGTGTTGATGCGCTCGATGGTGGCCTTCACATAGGGAGCCACTGCCTCACGCACAGCCTTGTCGTCATGAGCGGGGACCTTGCTCAGATCCAGCTCGCCCTTGTCGATGGCCTCTGCCACGCCCTGGGGATCGAGACCGGTCTCCAGCATGGCGTTACCGATGGTCCATGCCGCGCCCATGGGCAGCACGCCAACGGCCAGCAGGTGATCCACCAGCACGTTGGGCATGGGGACGTCCATATCGTTGACGCCATCGATGCCCAGCAGACGGCAAACGGCACGCTCCACCGTCACGGTGGTGTGCTGATCAATAAAGCTCTGGGTATCGTCTGCCACACGCTTGGCAGAGGCACGAGCCTTTTCGACCAGTTCTAAATTCAAGCCGAGTTTGCTTTCCATTATTGTTACCTCAAATTCGAAAAATTTCTAAAAGGATGACGCAACGCAGGCATCCCAACAAATTTGTTGGGATGCCGCAATTGCAAATGACTTACTTAACGTGGCGCTCGTGACGCAGGAGCTTGGTGGGCTCGAGGTAGTGCTGAGCAGTACCCTGAGCGACCCATGCCACGCCCGTCTTCTCCACCTTCTTCTTGCCGGTGCAGACGTCGCAGTGGCAATTCTCCACGTAATCCATGGGCTGGGTGTAAGAAGTGATAACACCCTCGAAGTTACGCAGGACGACCTTGTGAGGCGTCTGGGAGATAAGGTAGTTAGGCATGACGGGAGTCTTGCCGCCGCCGCCGGGAGCGTCGACCACGAAGGTGGGCACGCAGTAGCCGGAGGTGTGACCACGCAGAGCTTCCATGATCTCCAGACCCTTGGAGACGGGAGTACGGAAGTGGCTCAGACCCAGAGAGGGATCGCAGGCATAGATGTAGTAGGGGCGTACGCGCATCTTGACCAGCTCGTGAACCAGATCCATCATGACGTGAGAGCAGTCGTTAACGCCTGCCAGCAGCACGGACTGGTTACCCAGAGGAATACCGGCGTCAGCCAGCATAGCGCAGGCCTTCTTTGCCTCGGGGGTGACTTCCTTGGGGGTGTTGAAGTGGGTATTCAGCCACACGGGATGATACTTCTTCAGCATGTTGCAGAGCTCCGGGGTGATACGCTGAGGCATCACGACGGGAGTGCGGGAGCCCAGACGGACGATCTCGACATGGGGGATTGCGCGGACCTTGGAGATGATGTACTCCAGCATCTCGTCGGAAACCAGCAGGGAGTCACCGCCGGAGAGCAGCACGTCACGAACCTCGGGATGGTTGGCAACGTACTCGATGCACTTGTCGATCTGAGCAACAGGCACATCGCAGTCGTTCTGGCCGGCGAAGCGACGGCGGGTGCAGTGACGGCAGTACATGGAGCACTGGTCAGTGATCAGCAGCAGCACGCGGTCGGGATAACGGTGGGTCAGACCGGGGCAGGGAGAGTCGGTATCCTCGTGCAGAGGATCGGCATCCTCATAGTCAGCGTGGAACAGCTCAGCCTCGGTGGGGATAGCCATCTTACGGATGGGATCAAAGGGATCGTCCAGATCGATCAGGGACAGGTAATAGGGGGTGACAGCCATGCGCAGGATGCCCAAAGTCTTAGCAGCGCTGGTCTCCTCCTCGGGAGTCAGGGTCATATACTTCTTCAGATCCTCAACCGTCTCAGCGCGGTTGGCAACCTGCCAATGCCAGTCATTCCACAGATGCTCAGGAACGTCAGCGAACAGACCGTTACGAGTCTTCATAATCTTATCTCCTTTGAATTTTTAATAAAATCAGTTGGGAAAGAACGATTAGCAATACTTCTCGTCGAACAGCTTGCGCAGCTTGGCGTTCTCGCGCAGCACGTCCAGAGTGATGTTGGCGTGGTTCTTGGTGTAGCCGTTACCAACGATCATCTCAACGTCCTTACCGATACCCTCGGCGCCCAGAGCAGCCTTGGTGAAAGAGGTAGCCATGGAGAAGAAGTAAACCTTACCATCGTCGCGGACGGGCAGGATGGCGGACATCTCGCAGGACTCGATGTTGACGCAGCAGATGGACAGATCGTACTCCTTACCGCCGGTGACGGCCAGAGCAGCCTCCATAACCTCGACGGGCTTGGTGCAGTCAGCAACGATAACGTCAGTGTAAACGCCCAGCTCCATCAGATCGGCAACCTGCTTGGGGTTACGGACGACGCCGACAACCTTACCGTTGGGGCCGACCTTCTTCATAGCTTCCCAACCGCACAGAACGCCGGACTTACCGTTGGCGCCCAGGATCAGGACGTTGTCACCCTCGTGGGGCAGCTTGCGGGCCTGAGCGGGAGCGCCGGCCACGTCCAGAGCGGCCAGGGCCAGAGGCTCGGACATATCCTCGGGCATCTTGGCATACAGAGCGGACTCGAACAGGATGGCCTTACCCTCGATGTCGACACGGTCGATATCCTTGTGGATGGCTAGGATCTTGTCAATGCGCAGAGGAGTCATGGACAGGGAGACCAGGGAGACGATCTTGTCGCCAACCTTCAGGTCGAAGCCGGGCTTAGCCAGCAGGTCCTCACCGATGTGAGCGACAACACCCTTGAACATACCGCCGGAACCGGTGACGGGGTTCTGCTGCTTGCCGCGCTCAGCAACGATACCCATGATCATCTCGCCGATCTTCTTCTCATCGCCGCCGCAGGCCTCTTCGATCTGAGTGAAGGAAGCGGAGTCAATGTTCAGAGAGGTGACATCGCAGACGATCTCGTTGGAGTAGACCTTGGAGAAGTCGTTGTCGATCTTCCATGCAGCCTGAGTCAGAACGCCCTTGGGCTCGATAACGCGATGTACGCCGTACTTGTTGCCTTTCAGTTCAGCCATTGTAAAAATCCTCCTAAAATTAATTGTTTGTTTTAGTATTTGGGGGTTGATCGGGGGTTATGTAAAAGTTTTTTTGCTTACTTCTTAAGACCGAGGATCTCGCGAGCCTCAGCGGGGGTAGCGATCTCGCGGCCCAGCAGCTTTGCGAAGGCCTTGACCTTCTCCACCAGCTCGCCATTGGACTTGGCCTTCACGCCGCGCTCGAGATAGATGTTATCCTCGAAACCAACGCGGACGTGACCGCCCATGATGATACCGGTAGCGACCATGGGCCATGCGCCGCGGCCAACGCCGGTGACGGTCCAGGTAGAACCAGCGGGGATCTTGTTGACCAGGAAGGCCAGATTCTCGGGGGTGGCGGGGGTGCAGCCGGAGACGCCCAGCACGAAGTTGAACTGCATGGGAGCGCCGGGGACCTGACCCTTCTTAGCCATATCCAGCACGGTATCCAGATGACCGATCTCGAAGCACTCATACTCGGGCTTGATGTTGTTCTCGATCATACGCTTACCGAAAGCGCGCATGGTGGGCATGTCGTTGACGAAGATGTCATCGCCGAAGTTGCAGGTACCGCAGTCCAGCGTGGCCATCTCGGGCATCAGCTCGGTGGGCTGCAGACGCTCCTCGGGAGTCATGCCGGTAGCGCCGCCGGTGGAGGGGATCAGGATAGCATCGGGGCAGGCCTCCTGAATGGCGGGCAGAATCTCAGCAAAACGCTCGCGATCCTGGGTGGGAGTACCGTCATCGTGACGGACGTGGACATGGATGACGGCAGCGCCGGCATCGTAAGCGGACTTAGCCTCGCGGACCATCTCCTCCTTGGTGTAGGGGACGGCGGGGTTGTGAGCCTTGGTGACCTCAGCGCCGCAAATAGCAGCGGTAATAATCAGCTTTTCCATTCTGTCTCTCCCTCTTTCTTACTTCTTGGTGGTGCGCTGGCAATCCTTGGGGGTGACGCAGGTGCCGTGAGCGCGGCAGACCACGATGGGCTCAGCCAGAACGTCAGCAGCGGAAGCGGAGATGTCGGGGCGGGAAACGATAACCTTACGAGCCTCGAACTTCATGGTGCGGGAGGTGTTGCCGATCTTCTCGATCTCGCCGTAAGCCTCAATGTAATCGCCGGCATACACGGGGGCGAGGAACTCGATGTTGTCGTAAGCGCAGAACAGGCCCTCGTCACCATCGCAGGCGATGAGCAGCTCGGTAGCCACGTCACCAAACAGGTGCACCATGTGGGCGCCGTCAACCAGGTTGCCGCCGTAGTGAGCATCCTTGGCGCTCATACGCATACGCAGCAGAGAAGTGATCTTTTCCATTGTTGTTGTCCTCCTTAAAATGACTTTTTGGTAGTTTCTTCCGTTTTTCCGCTTCCGGTACTCAAAAAAACAAAAAGAGCGCCGTGGTCAAAAGTTTTGACCAATAGCGCTCCATACCAACGTGGCATGACAGCACTGCCACTTGCATGGCAATGCCAGAGGACACATCGCGGGCACGATATCTCCCCTTCGGCGTAAGACCCCTTCCCCTACGGTTTTTAATGGAAAACCCCCCGTTCCAATGCCGTAAAGTACCCTGTCCACGCACCTCTATTGTCGGATTTTCGGAATCCTTGCACTATCGATTATACAGGAGTTCTTAACGGATTGTCAACTGTAATTTGTTATAAAAATAACAAGATTTTTTACACATTTACACAAAGACCCACCCCACTGCCGTGGGATGGGTCATAGATATTCATAAAAATTACACTGAAATGCACTCAAATATCAATACTGCGCCTCGATTTTCGCGAGGATCTCCTCCTTCAAAGAGAGCATGCGGCAGATGTTGAGGGCATCACGGGGGCAATCGGACTTGCCCACCACGCGGTAGAGGCCGTAGTTCATGTGACGGGCGATAACTTGGACACCGTCCTCAGAGGTTGCCGCCAGTTCGCGGCGAATGGCCTCGGGGTCAATGTCACGGAGACCGATGATCTGATAGTGTGCCGCGGCGTGCTCTGCCACCTTGTCATAGTGGGTGGTCAGCAGAGAGATGGCGTTGACCTCACCCAAATACTTGGTGACCGCCTGCACGATGACAGCGCCTTCATCGGGGTTGGTGCCGCGGGCGAACTCGTCCAGCAGGAACAGAGAATAGCCTTGCTCCACCTCCTCCAGCGCCTTCTGGAAATGGACGATCTCCGAGCCAAAGCCGGAGAGACCGGACTGGATGGACTGGAGATCATCAAAGAGCATCTTCACGCTGTGGAAGAGGGGCATCTTCGCCTCACGGGCACAGACGAGGAAACCCGCTTGGAACAGCAGGGCATTCAGCGCCACCGTCTTCATAGCAACGCTCTTGCCTCCCATGTTGGCGCCAGTAATGACCGTTGCACCACGGTCAAGGGCGATGGACACAGGGACAAAGGTTCTCCGCTGCTCTGCGAGCAAGTCCACGATCTCGGGGTTGATCATGTCCACCAACTCCAGTGCCCCATCGGTGATCTCGGGGCGCACGCCGCCGTAGCGGACGGCGAAGAGGGCTTTTTGGATCATAAAGTCAAGGCGACCAACGCTTTCAGCATCGGCGAGGATGTCCTCCACCATGGGGGCGAGAGCCGCGCCCATCATGCGGCGCACCTTCGTCTCCTCGCTGTCCTCCTCGGCGCAGATGCGGGTGCGCTCAATGCGCAGTTCATCCTTCTGGGCATCGGTCTCGGCGTGGAACAGCTTTTCCTCCACCTTCTTCTTGGCGGCGCGGATTTCGCGCAGCTGGGGCGTGGCGCTGTCGGGGATATAGAAGCCGCGGGAACCCGTACCATCGGGGTCGAGGACTGCCAGCGCCTCACGGGGTGCGTGGAAAGAAAGCCCGCGGAAGGCCACCTTCTCATTCATCTCCTCGAAGAGGGGCAGAATGCTCTCCAAGCGGCGCAAAAAGCCCTTCATCTCAAAAAGCTCCACATGGTCGGGGATCTCCCCTGCTGCGCAGCGGCGGAAGGAGTTGCGAATATCCTTCATCTGACACAGGAGGATCACCGTCTTATCCATGGCGGATTTCAGTTCTCCTGCGTGGCGGACGAGCCCCTCCACGTTGTAGAGTTCCTCCTCCAGTGCCCCGCGCTCCTCGGGAGCGTAGAACTTCAAGCGGCGGATGCGCTCGATACCGAAGGGAGAGCAGCCGTGGAGGGTCTCCAAAATATACTGCAAGCCAATTTTGACTTTATCATCAAAGGTAATGTTGATCATACCATTTCCTCCCTGACATTGATGACAGGTGCATCGATGGCCTCTTTCATTTTCGCCATAAATACATCCTTGTCGAAGTGCCAACCGTAGGCAGAGAAGGGGTTGACGGTGACACAGAGGGTTTTTGCCGCCTGCTCCGTCTGCAATTTGACCTCCCGCACCTCCAGTTTATCCAGTGTATCGGGGGTCAGCAAAATCTTACTGGGATCGCGAACCACCAAGCGCCCCTTACGCAGCACGCCGCTCTTTAAGAGGGGCAGCACCATGGTATCCGTCAGCGCGCCGCCTATGAAGGCCTCGCCATTGGCCTTGAAATCCACCTCCAGCGACTCACCGATAGCGGGGATCGTCTCCGCCTTGGGGATGTTCATCAAGCGATAGATATAGGCGGTGTCCGCCACCACCTTTTCCATGCTCATGTGGTAGCTTGCGCCTGTACACAGCACCACGCCCTCAGCCACCGTTCTCGCGCCCAAAGACTTGCGGCCCAGCGCGCCATCAATGATGGACTGCTCTGCGCCTAGTTCGAAGAAAGCGCGGGACACCTCCTGCAGCTGTGTGGTGATGGAGGGGCCTGCTAATTGCACATGACCTGCGCTGCGGGCGCGCATAATGACCACCTCGCCCAAGGGCGTGGGGATACCCGTGGTCATCAAAATCTCCTTGGTCACATCGCCAAGGCGCAGCATGTCCGATGCTGTGGCGATCAGCGTGCCCTCCTGCACGAAGATGCCGGGTTTTTCCGTACCCGTCACCACGTCGGTGGACTCGCCGTCGCGGCCGATGGAGGTGAGGCCGAGAATGCGGTTATCCATATTGCTGAGCATCCAGTTCAGCATGGTGGTCTTGCCCGCATTTTTACACATACCCACGATGGACATGGTTTTGACGCTATGCAGTTGCTTAAGCAGCTCTTGTTTCATCTCATCGCTCCTTCGCAGGTAATCATGGTCGTACAGAGGTATTATACCGCAGGGAAACAAAAAAAGAAAGAGGGAAAACCGCCACTTTTCTTTTCCCGTTGCGTTCCTTCCCGCTGTGGTGTATAATCGATACACCACTGTTTTAGGAGGCTTTTCCTATGAGCAATAAGGAAATCGTATTGAATTTTTACCGCGATGTGTGGAACGCCCACGATGATTCCAAGGTGGCCCAGTACATCTGCGAGGACTATGTCCAGCACAATCCCAATGTGGAGCAGGGTCGTCAGGGTCTTTTGAACTTTTTGAAGTTCTTCTTCACCAAGGAGGCCAAGCACGACATCCAACTGGCACTGGAAGATGGCGATCTGGTGGCCGTCTATGTCCACGTCACCTTTAACGATGGCTCTAAAGCCATCGTCACCGACATCTATCGTTTGGTGGACGGTGTCATCGTGGAGCACTGGGACAGCGTGCAGAAGTAAAACTTGATACAAAAAACGCCGACCGCGATGGTCGGCGTTTTTCTTTTGCACAGCAATAATTTCAAGGGAAAATGCCAATACTTAGGTAGAATCCAAGGAGGTGCATTTTCCATGCTTACGGCCTTTTTTCGTACAGTGATCCTCTATCTTCTGCTGATGGCGGGGCTGCGGCTGACAGGCAAGCGGCAGCTGGGGCAATTAGAACCCACGGAGTTGGTGCTGATGATGCTATTGAGCGACCTCGCCGCCGTGCCTATGCAGGATTTCGGTATCCCCCTGCTCCACGGCGCGATCCCTATCCTCACGCTCCTCGCTCTCAGCACACTCATCAGTGCCCTGTGCTACCACCACATCCGCTTCCGCGACTTGGTCTGCGGCACACCCACCATCGTTATCCGAGAGGGTGTCATTCAGCAGCGAGAACTGGCAAGGAATCGCCTCACCATTGACGAGCTGCTGGAGGAGCTGCGATTGCAGGGTGTCCTCTCCCCTGCGCAGGTGAAATATGCCGTGCTGGAAACAGGCGGACAACTAAGCGTTCTCCTCCGCGCCGACTGTCAGCCCGCCACGCCCCAGCAGATGAAGCTGCCGGTAAAAGACGATGTCCACCTCCCCGTAGTGATCGTCAGTGACGGACACCTGTTGGTAAAGAATATGGAGAAACTCCACCTCGACGAAGAGTGGCTGCACAAACAGCTGCAGCAGCACGCCCTTCAAGATCATAAAGAGGTGTTTCTTCTCACCGTGGACAGCCAAGGGACAGTAGAGGTGATCAAAAAGGAGGCACAGCAATGAAAATAAAGCTTATTTCCGCAGGGGTGATCCTGCTGCTGATCCTCGCGGGCTTTGGCAACAGCATCTATGTGACGGCGCGGTGCGAGGGGTGGGAGCGGCAGTTGACCGCCGCGGAAAACGCAGCGGTGGAGGAGGATTGGGAAGCGGCGCAGATCCAGTTGGATGCCCTGTACCGCTCGTGGGACAAGACGGAAGACTACCTCCACGTTATTCTCCACCACGAAGAAGTAGAGGATGCGCTGGTGCTGGTGCAGCAGTGCCGATTGTTCGCCGCGCTGCAGGATGGGGATGCACTTCTGGCGGCAGGAGAACAGCTCCGCTGTCAGTACCGCCATTTGGCGGAGACAGAGGAGCTGCATCTTAAAAATATATTGTGATTTACTTCTCGTTCAGGAGCTTGCTCAGCTCGGACATGAAGGTGTCGATATCCTTAAACTGACGGTACACGGAGGCGAAGCGGACATAGGCCACCTCATCCACGCCTTTGAGCTTTTCCATGACCTTCTCACCGATGACCTCGGTGCTGATCTCGCGGTCGAGGGAGTTCTGCAGCTCCTGCTCGATCTCGGAGGCCATGCGCTCCATGTCTGCCACGGAGACAGGACGCTTTTCGCAGGAACGCTCAATACCACGCAGGATCTTGGTGCGGTCAAAGCTCTGGCGGCTGCCATCCTTCTTAATGACCACCATGGGCAGGCTCTCTACCGTCTCGTAGGTGGTGAAACGCTTCTCACACTGTAAGCACTCGCGGCGGCGGCGGATGCTGCTGCCCTCATCGGCGGGGCGGGAGTCCACCACTTTGCTCTCTTTGTAGCCGCAAAACGGACACTTCATCTCTCTTTTCCTCCCGTTATTCTGCGGCACACACACCGCATATTTACTGTAGTATACCACACCACCACAAGATATGGTAGTCCTTTTTTGCAATTTTTATGGGTTTTGGCACCACTTTCGGCTGAAAATCATAGGATAATGCGGGACAACAGCAGTGCGGGTATAATCTGCACCGCTGTTGGGGACAATGAAAGTGACCTGATTCCCTCTAGTCCAACGGGGCTAAGGTACTTTCCAACGAGGCGGAGTGTGAACGAAAGTGGAGACAACTGTAAAACGCGGCGAGATCTACTACGCCGACTTAAGTCCCGTGATCGGCAGCGAACAAGGGGGCGTGCGCCCTGTGCTGATCGTGCAGAACGACACAGGCAACCGCCACAGCCCCACCGTCATCGCGGCGGCTATTACCTCCCAAATGGGCAAGGCAAAGCTGCCCACCCACATTGAGCTGCAGGCCATGCGCTATGGGCTGCCCAAAGAATCGGTAATCCTTCTCGAGCAGGTGCGGACACTGGATAAGCAGCGTCTGCGGCAGCGAATGGGACAGGTGGACAGTGATGTGATGCAGCGAGTGGATGCCGCCATCGCCGTCAGCTTCGGACTTTCCCAGCCGCGGCTGGTCTAATAAACTGCCGAAAAGTGCTACACACTTTTCGGCAAGATTGCGGCCTGCTGCAGCGCACGGATTGTCCGCCGTTTCGGCCAATCCGCACGTTTGCAGACCGAGAAGTGTTTTCGACCACGCGCATGTCCCCCAAGGGGACTTCCGTTGGGCGTCGCGGTCGAAAACGATTAAATTCTTTCGCCGCTATGGCGGCGAAACTCTACGAGGCTTTTTCACAAAAAATCGGGTGTGCTGCACTTTGCAGCACACCCTTACTTTTTTCACATTCTCAGCAGCAGTTCACGTTTGATGACCGTGCCGTTTTCCATATACATCCGCGGCACGCGGCGGCTGACGGAGCAGACCAGTTCGTAGGGGATCGTTCCCGCGGCGGCAGCCAAATCGTTCACCGAGGCGCGGCGACCAAACACCTCCACCTCGTCACCCACCTGTACTGTGGGCAGGTCGGTCAAATCGATCATGGACATATCCATGCAGATGCGGCCTCGCTGAGGAGCGCTGCCTGCATCGGTCATCAGCGCGCACTTATCCGACAGCACACGCATGAAGCCATCGGCGTAGCCGTAGGGCAGCACGCCCATGCGGGTGGTGCGCTCGGTGGTGTAGCGGCGACCATAGCTGATGTCCGTGCCTGCACTGTAAGTTTTGATGGTACTGATGGTGGTTTTGAGGGTCATGACGGGGATGAGGCCCAGTTTTGCCGCCTGCGGGCCGCAGCCGTAGAGCAAAATACCGGGGCGCACCATGTCCATATAGCTATCGCTATGGAGCGCCACCGCGCCGGAGTTGGCACAGTGATGGAGTGCAAACTTTCTCCCCAGCTGTCCCTCCACCGCCTCGATGACACGATGGAACAGGGCAAGCTGATTCTTGGTATAAGCCACGCTCTCGCTGTCCTCTTCATCGGACACGGCAAAGTGGGTGAAGATGCCCTCTGCCTCCAAGGCGGGGAGATTGCAGGCCTCGCAGATACCCGCCACGCCCGTATCAAAGTGGCCGCCGTCACAGAGATAGCCCAAGCGGGACATGCCTGTGTCCACCTTAATGTGAATCTTCAGCGTACCGCCGCAGCGGAGGGCTTCGGCGCTGTATTCATCGGCCTTGGCCTTACAGGTGACGGCTTGGGTGATACCCAACTCGATAATCTTACCCACCTGTTCGGCGGGGGTGTGCCCCAAGATCAAAATGGGCATGGTGATGCCGCCGTGGCGCAGTTCCATGGCTTCATCAAGACTGGAAACCGCCAAATAGTCGCAGCCCAAGCCCTGCAGGGTGCTGCCCACCTCCACAGCGCCATGACCGTAGGCATCGGCCTTCACAACGCCGAGGAACTTCACGTTCTCACCCGTCAGCCCACGGAGCGTTGTATAGTTGTGCTTGAGGGCATCCAAATCGATCTCCGCCCACGTTCTCCTCAGTGTAGATTCCATCTTTATTCCTCCGCATTCCCCTCCTGCAAAGTGCAGGAAAATGCCAGCATTTGTACACTCATGATCGTCTTTCCATCGGTGGCAAATTCGCAGTACCGCGGCAGCAGTTCCTCATCGATCCACACGCTGCACTGTACACTCTCGCCGCCCATGGTGGTGTCCACCACCAAGCGACAGCAGGAAATTTCACCCAGCGTTTCATTGCCCTCTTCCAGCACATACCCCGAACCAACGGCACGGAGTAATTGTGGCAGCACGGCAAAGGGGCTTAACCCACTCTTGTCCCCCACTGACACACTCTCGCCATCATAGTTGAGGATCATCTCCTCCCCCGTTACCGTGGCAGATACCCCCGCCACCGTTTCGGGTGCGGTGACCATGACCTCCGATTTTTCGGGAGTATAGTCACATTGGAGCGTAAAGCTTCGCTCCTCATCGCTGTTGTGGAACGTTACCTCCGCCTCCATTTGGGCGGTGGCAATGAGGCTGTACTGTCGCTGAATTTCGGCGGCAGGGGAAGCATCCTCTTTCCCGCAGGCCGTCAGCAGCAGTAGACTTAAACAAAGCGCCGTGATTGTGAGTTTCTTCATCTTCATCCCTCCGAACGTTTGTATTCGGAAGGCTTTCCCTTATCCCTCGATCTCTTTATAGGCGTAGGGCAGCAGGTTGAGGACATCCGCAGGTGTCATACCCCGTGCCCCCTTTTCTTTCGCCGCCATATCTCCCGCCAAGCCGTGGGTGAACACGGCGGCACAGGCGGCTTCGAAAGGCTGCATCCCCTGTCCAAGGAGACTCAGCACCATACCCGACAGAATATCGCCGCTGCCACCCTTGGCAAGGCCGTTGTTACCTGTGGTGTTCACCATGACTCGACCGTCGGGGGCTGCCACCACTGTGCCGTGGCCTTTCAGCACCAGTACCACGCCGTGTTCCACAGCGAACTTCTTCGCCGCCTCCTCACGGGGCAGGGAGTTGTCACCGCCAATGCGGGCGAACTCCCCCGCGTGGGGTGTCAGCACCGTGGGCAAATTACGGCGGCACGCTAATGCATCTATATGCCCCTCCAGCGCATTTATGCCGTCAGCATCTAATATAAGGGGTAAATTTACATCCAAAAGGGAACGTACCAGCTGCTCCGTCTCAGGATTTCTCCCCAAGCCGCAGCCCATCAAGAAGGCATCCAGGCCACTGAGTTTTTCACGTACCATCGACTCTGCCGCCAGCGACACGCCGCCGTCCTTTTCGGGCAAGGGGGCAGGCATGGCACTGTCGCATTTAGCCGCCACCACAGGCCATGCACTTTCGGGCACACCTAAGAACACCAAGCCGCTGCCGCTGCGGACGGCGGCCTCCGCCGCCAAGTAGGGCGCACCTGTATAGCCCACAGCCCCACAAAGGCCGTAGCCTTTCCCAAATGTCCCCTTATGACCCAGCGGGTCACGGTAGGGCAGCACGTTTTTCACGAAGGAGACGGTGATGTCCATAGCTTTCTCCTTATATACTACGTTTCTTACAGTATAACATATCTGTCAATATTGTGTTTTGTGGCATTTTCCCCTTGCAAACGATTCCAAAATGTGCTATAAATGGTAACTAAGGTAAAAGCAATGATTGAGAAGTACCGAGCAAAAAGCGATTTTCAGAGAGGGTCGGTCACCGGCTGAAAGCCGACCTAAAGAGCCGCACGGTGTTCGCTCAGGAGCTGCCGCGAGGAAATGCGCGGACGGGTCATCCCCCGTTATAGGGAAACGAGTGCGCGGCTAAGCCGCGAATTTGGGTGGTACCACGGAAGGTATGTGTTCACGTCTTTCGTCCCTAACGTTAGGGATGGGAGGCGTTTTTTTGATGCCTGCATCCCAAAGAGACCACAATAGAAATCGGAGGAATCGTCTATGCGAGAGAAGATCGAAGCCGTATTGCGCGAAGGCTTGGACGCCATCGCCGCAGTGAAGAGCGAGCAGGAACTGCAGGAAGTCAAGGCCGCTTACCTTGGCAAGCAGGGTACGCTGACGGCATTTATGAAGGAAGTCCCCAAGCTGCCCGTGGAGGAACGTCCCGAGATGGGTAAGGCAGTGAACGCCGTGAAGGTGCAGCTGTCCGATGCCGTGGAGGCCCGCCGCACGGAGTTGAAGCTGCAGGTGTCCCAGATCCCCGCTGACTTTGACTGCACCGTCCCCGGCGAGATGCCCCCCGAGGGAGCACTGCACCCCATTACCCAGATGTGCTATGACCTGAACGATGCTTTCCGTTCCATGGGCTTTGAGGTGTATCAGGAGGATGATCTCACCAGCGAGTATTACGCTTTTGATAATCTGAACTTCCCCCCTGCCCATCCTGCTCGCGAGAGCATGGATACCTATTGGATCGCCGGTCACGATAAGGGCGAGGCAAACGAGAAACTGTGCCTCCGTCCCCATTTGACGGGTGGTTCTGTCCGCTATCTCCAGACCCACAAAGCACCTTTCCGCTTTGTCTATCCCGGTCACGTGTATCGTAACGAGACCACCGATGCCCGCCATGAGCGCGCCT
>CAYTOO010000016.1:0-22225 GCA_964439545.1 uncultured Oscillospiraceae bacterium
TGAAGATGGTCAACGGCGTTATCCTGCTGGTGGATGCCGCCGAGGGCCCCATGCCTCAGACCCGCTTTGTTCTCTCCCGCGCCTTGGAGCTGGGTCACCGTGTTATCGTGGTGGTCAACAAGATCGACCGCCCCGACCAGCGCATCCATGAGGTGTGCGATGAGGTGCTGGAGCTGTTGCTGGACTTGGATGCTACCGAGGAGCAGTTCGATTCCCCCACCCTCTTCTGCTCGGGAAGACAAGGTACTGCCAGCTATTCTCCCGATGTGGCGGGCACAGACTTGAAGCCCCTGTTCGACACCATCTTAAACTATATCCCCGCACCCGAGGCCAACACGGAAGAGCCTTTCCAGATGCTGGTGAGCGCCATCGACTACAACGAGTTTGTGGGTCGTATCGCCATCGGTCGCGTGGAGCGCGGTGTTTTGCGCCAGAATCAGGAGATCGCCGTGTGCAACTATCATAATGCCGATGCCGCCCCCAAGAAGGCAAAGGCCGTCAGCATGTATGAGTTCGATGGTTTGGGTAAAGCCCCCATCACCGAGGCTACGGCGGGCAACATCATCGCCATGAGCGGTATCGGCGATGTGACCATCGGCGACACCATCTGTGTCCCCGAGTGTGTAGAGCCCCTGCCCTTCGTGCAGATCAGCGCACCCACCGTGGAGATGACCTTCGCCATTAACGACTCCCCCTTTGCAGGCCGCGAGGGTAAGTTCGTCACCTCCCGCCAGATCCGTGAGCGCCTCTTCCGCGAAACGCTGAAGGACGTATCCCTCCGCGTCAGCGAAATTGAGGGTGCCATGGATGCCTTCAACGTGGCAGGCCGCGGCGAGATGAGCCTGTCCATCCTCATTGAGACCATGCGCCGCGAGGGCTATGAGTTCCAAGTGTCTCCTCCCCGTGTGCTGTATAAGGAAATTGACGGCAAGAAGTGCGAGCCTATTGAGCGCTTGGTGGTGGATGTGCCCAGTGAGTGCGTGGGCGCGGTCATTGAGAAGATCGGCGGTCGTAAGGGCGACCTGTTGGAGATGACCCCCGTGGGCAACCGCATGAAGGTGGAGTTCTTAGTCCCCTCCCGTGGTCTCTTCGGCTACCGCAATGAGTTCTTGACCGATACCCGCGGCGAGGGCATCATGGCAAGCGTGTTTGACAGCTACGCTCCCTTCAAGGGTGAGCTGAGCCGCCGCAACACGGGCTCTCTCGTTGCCTTCGAGACGGGCGAGAGCGTCAGCTATGGCCTTTTCAACGCACAGGACCGCGGCGCACTGTTCATCGGGCCCGGTGTGGATGTCTATGCAGGCATGGTGGTGGGCGTGAGCCCCAAGCTGGAGGACGTGACGGTGAATGTCTGCAAGCGTAAGCAGCAGACCAACATGCGCGCCAGCGGCAGTGATGAGGCCCTGCGCCTTGTGCCGCCCCGCAAGATGAGCCTTGAGCAGTGCCTGGAGTTCCTCGGTGATGATGAGCTGCTGGAGGTCACTCCCAAGAACCTCCGCATCCGCAAGACCATCCTCAACCACGAAAAGCGCATGAAGGCGCTCCACGGCAAGAAGAGCTAACATAAAAAAGACACCCGCGAGGGTGTCTTTTTGCGTATGTAAACTCTGGTTGCGGAATTGTAAGGCAGGGTAGGTAGACTTTACATCGTGTTTCTGCTATGATGAGGGCAAGAAAAGAAGGGAGGACTGCCCATGCAATTTGGTGAGAAGCTGCAATTGCTCCGCAAGGCGCGGGGCTGGAGTCAGGAGGAACTGGCGCAGCAAATCAATGTGTCCCGTCAAGCCCTCTCTAAGTGGGAGTCGGGCGCGGCGGTAGCGGACACGGAGAATGTCATCGCCCTCAGCCGTCTCTTCGGTGTGAGTACCGACTATCTGCTGCTGAGTGAGAGCGAGACGGCGGGTGCGGCTGTCAACCCTGTGTCTGCACCTGCAAAGGAGAGTAAATGGCCTGTGCCGCGGATTGTGTTGTATGCTGTTTTCTTGATGGTAGTGTGTATATGCGGAACTATTTTGCTGGTATGCAATCTATATAATGGCGAGGTGTTTGAACCGACCATGCACAGATTGGCGTTGCAGATGATAAAAGGCTCTATCCTTGCCTTTGTCGTATCGGTCATTATAGGGAGTGTTGTGTTCACTGGTTTTAAGAAAAAGCGCATGAAGGCCATCCACGGCAAGAAAAACTAGCATAAAAAGACACCCGCGAGGATGTCTTTTCCTCGGCTCCCCTTGTCAGGGGTAAGACGCTCCCCAGCGGGGAGAGATGCCGCTGAAAGCGGCAGAGAGGGGGGAGGGACCGGATTTTTGCGCAGCAAAAAGACTGAGGGTTAGTCGTTCTCTCCCCCAGTCTCGCCTTACGGCGAGCCAGCCCCCTCGTCAGAGGGGGCCGAGGCGCTTCGCGCTTCATCATAGCAATAACCCCTCTGCACATTGCGTGCAGAGGGGTTCGTTCATTTCTCTATAAATCTCAAATTCATATCCACTACCGTGTTGATACCGTCCACCTCGGCGGTGAAGGTGTACTGCCACAGGTCGTGGGCGTAGTAGAAATCGGGATAGCGGTTCAAATCCGCCACCCATAAGGCGTAGGGGGAGAGGCGGGCAATGTCGTAGTGATAATAGCCCTGTTGGCGGTTGATGTACACGCCTGCTTCATAGCCTGCGTCACGGAGGGTGTCGCAGAATGCGGCGGCGCTGTCGGTGAGATTCGCGTAGTCGTAGCCGTAGGTGCGGGCATCCTCTGCCCCCACATCCTCCCAGTCGAAGAAGATGGGCAGCTGCAAGTCCCGCCCATCAAGGAGGGAGAGGACATACTCTGCCTCCTCGCGGCCCTCCTGTGCCGTGAGGGCTTGGGAGAAGAAGTATGCGCCCACATCTACGCCGTTTTTCTGTGCCCCTGCGTAGTGGGATTCAAACTTGTCATCCGCGCGCAGCGTGCCTGCGGTATAGCCGCGGTAGCCGATGCGGAGGATGGCAAAGTCGATCTCTTGGGATGCCTTCTCCCAGTTTACCTGCCCTTGATAGGTGGAGAGGTCAACGCCACGCTCCACGGTGAAGTCCGTGCCCATATAGTGGGGGTGACCATCCAAGGTGACAAAGTCACTGCGGAGGAGGGGATTTACCGCCACGCCCTCCACAGGGGTGATCCACACCATGTTGGCACCATCATTGACGTAGACCTGCCCTTCGTGGGGGTCAACAGGGGGCGGCTCGGTATCGGCGCGGAAGGAGCGCACTACCAATACCACGCTGACGGTCAAGATGACCACCAATAGTGGCAGCAGCCACACAATGGGGGCAACGCGGCGGCGTCTCCGTCTGCGGCGGGGAGGGGGCGTTGTGGTGTAATGTTCCATCATAACTGCTCCATAATGCTCTTGGCAAAGGCGCGGGCGCGCTCTGCCTTTTCCTCGTCCATGAAGGGCTCGGTATAGCTGCGGTGGCGCTCGCCATACAGCCCCAAAAAGCGCATGCTGCCATGCTTGCAGCTGCGGCGGAGGCTCTCTTCCCACAAATCGGCAGCCTTTTCCACGCGGTAGCCTGCGGTGGTGATGACGGCGATAGGCTTGCCCGCCCACAAAGACGGGCCTTTCTCCCCCGTGCCGCGGTAGAACTTACAAAGAGCGTAAATGCAGCGGTCGAGGGCAGCCTTCATAGGGGCGGTGGGGCCCCAGTTATAGATGGGAGAGGCCAGCAGCACCAAATCCGAGGCGAGGATGTCGCCGAAAATGGCCTGCATATCGTCCTCAACAACACAGTTGGGGGCAGACCAATCCCACTGGCAGCCGCGACAGGCGAGACAGGGGGAGATGGCTAAGTCGTAGAGACTATAGAAAGAAGCGGTGTGACCCGCTTCACGCCACGCAGTGAGGAATTCCTCCGTCAAGGCGCGGGTGTTGCTCTCTTTACCGCGGGGGGAGGCGAACAGAACGCAGCAATGCATATCCTTTACTCCTTTTCAAAGAGATGGATGTGGAAGGCAATGTCGGTGGTGAGGGTGGTGAGGGCTTTCAGCCGCGCCACACCCTCGGCGGGTGTTTTCCAGCTGTAGGGGGTCATTTGGAACAGAGCGAAAATGTCCTCGGGATTGTCGAGGGTGATGGTATCCCGTACCTCCAGCACGTCTACATAGCGGAAGCCCTCGTAGGGGGTGCGCTTGACCTCGTTGGGGTAGGGTTGGTCGTACAGCACCTCTTTCATCTGCCACAGATGCTCCGCGGCGGGGACAACATAGGCAAAATGCCCGCCCGATTTCACCACGCGGCGGAACTCGTCAATGGCGAGGGGGGAAAAGCAGTTCAGCAAAAAGTCGATGCTCTCGTCCATGATGGGCAGATGGTACACGCTCACCACGGCGCACTCCCCCTGCTGCAAACTCTTGGCGGTGAGGCGCACCGCCTCCTTGGAGATATCCACGGCGGCGAGACGGTGGGAGATGCCATTCTCGCTCAAAGCGCGGGAGATGGCGGCGGTATAGTAGCCCTCGCCGCAGCCGCTGTCCAGCACTGCGCCGTCTGCGGGGGTATAGCGCAGAGCCAGCGATTCCAGTTCATGGCGCAAAGGAGCATAGTAGTCCTTGGAGAGGAAGGCGCGGCGGGAGCGCACCATGGCCTTATCATCTCCGGGGTTTTGGGAGTGCTTTTGCTGCACGGGGAGGAGATGGGTGTAGCCCTCTTTGGCTACATCGTAGCAGTGACCCCTCTCGCAGCAGTAGGTGCGCTCTTCCTGCGTAAGGGGAGCGGCACAGATGGGGCAGCGAAACAGGCTCATTTTCTTCCCTCCGGCAGCGTTACGTCATGGATCCAAACTTCCTTGCGGGTGCGCACCAAGCACAAAGGCAGCTTTACAAGACCGTCGCACTGGATGGCGATGGCGATGAGCCAATAGTGAGTGCCGCCGTCAACGAACAGTGCAAAGAGCGCCGTCAAAGGCAGGGCCACCAACCACTGGGGCAGCAAATCGAAAATGGCAGCCCACGTGGTATCGCCGCCGGCGCGGAGAATACCTGTAATGGCGGTGATAGCGCAGGAGTGGAGGGGCGTGGCGGCAAAGGCGGTGACTGCCAGCGCCACGGCGATTTTCGCGCTGTGGTCGAAAAGCTTGAAGAGGGGGAACACCACAGGGGCGAAGAGGACGGGAATGAGAATGAGGGCAATGAGGGCGATGCCTGCGCTGACGAGGATGGAGAAGAGGAGCAAACAGCGGCTCAAATCCAAGACCTCCTCGTGGCTCTGCCCCTCACCGATGGCCTTGCCGATGACTACGGCGGTGGATGCGCCGAGACCGAAGCAGACGACCAAGAACAAGCGACCCAAGTTGCCTGTCACAGAGTAGGCGGCGAGGAAGTCCACGGAGATGGAGGTGTAGCCCAAGATGACCGTCAGCAAGCTGTTGCCAAGACCCCATGCAGCTTCGTTCAGCACCACGGGGGAGGCGTATTTTACGAAGCGGCGCACCATCTCCACGCCTGGGCGGAGCATGGCGCGGATGTCCAAGGGCATGTGCTTGTCGCGAGTGGTGTGGATAACGCAGATGACCACCTCGGATACGCGGGCGAGGAGCGTTGCCAGTGCTGCGCCTTGGATGCCCATCATGGGGAAGAACCACTTGCCGTAAATGAGGAAGTAGTTAAACACCGTATTGAACACCGTGGAGAAGGCCAGCACCTTCATGCCGAAGTTGGGGTTTTCCACGCTGCGCTGTGCGCTGATATAAATGGAGGAGATCATGCCGAACACGTGGGAAAAGCCAATGAGCTGCAGATAGGGCGCACCCAAGATGGACAGCTCATGCTCGTTGGAGAGAAGATCCATGATCTGCACAGGCCACAGAGCGAAGAGCACCGCCAGCACAAACACGATGCCCGTGCCGAGGAAGAAGGCAACGCCGATGGCGCGGGAGATGTTCTTAAAGTCCTTTTTGCCCCAGTACTGGCTCACCAAGATGCCAAGACCGCCCTGTACGCCAAAGCCGAGGGAGAGAAGCAAAAACACAGGCACGTTGGCAGTGGTGACCGCCGCCATCTCCTTGTTGCCCAGCTGACTCACCATGAAGGTGTCAATGAGACCCAAAGAGAAGGTGATGAGATGCTGCAGGGCGATGGGGGCTGTCAGCTTGATGAGATAGCTATAGAATTCGCGGGGACGGCGAAGTGATTTGAACATAGGAAAAGTACCTCGAAAGAAAGAATCACAGCATGGGGAAGCGGCTCTGCTTATGGGCGAGGAGCGCTTCATACAGCGTGTCGATTTCGGCGAAAGTGGTCTCGGGGCCGAAGCTTACGCGCAGCACGCCGCTGGCGGTGCGCTTATCAAGACCCAGCGCCTGCACCACATGGCTCAGCTTACCGCGATGGCAGGCAGAGCCTGCGCTGAGGCAGATGCCCTGTGCGCCAAGGTCGGTGACCACATTAGCACTGGGATAGCCCACCAGGGAGACGGACAGCACATGGGGTGCTTCACCGCCGCCCACGGCTACCACGCCGTCAATGGACAGCAGCTTTTCACGGCAATAGGCTTTGATTTCTGCCATGTGACGGAGGGAGTCATCCAAATGCTCGCAGCGCAGCTCCACCGCCTTGGCAAAGCCTGCGATTTGTGCCGTGGCCTCTGTGCCCGAGCGGAGCCCCATCTCTTGTCCGCCGCCGAAGAGGAGGGGACGGAAATTCTTGAGGTGGGGAGCAACGTACAGTGCGCCGATGCCCTTGGGGCCGCCGATTTTATGGGCACTGAGGCTCATCAAATCCACGCCCAGCTCTGCGGGTGTGGAGGGCACTTTCAAAAAGCCCTGCACCGCATCGGTGTGGAGAAGAGCGCGGCTCTTGCGCTCTTTCAGCACGCGGGCAATGTCAGCGAGGGGGAAGATACAGCCCGTCTCGTTGTTGACCAGCATGATGCTCACCAGCACCGTGTCCTCGCGGAGGGCGGCTTCCACCTGTGCGGCGGTCACATGACCCGTCTTGTCGGGCTTTAAGTAGGTGACCTCGTAGCCCTGCTGCTGCAGCGCCTTGCACTTCTCCAAAATGGCGCTGTGCTCCACGGCGGTGGTGATGATGTGCTTGCCTACGTGGCGGTTGTGGTGCAGCGCCCCCATGATGGCCCAGTTGTCGCTCTCTGTGCCGCAGGAGGTGAAGTGGACACACTCGGCGGCGCAACGGAGTGCTTTTGCAATCACGGCGCGGCGCTCCTCTACTGCCTTTTTCGCCTCCTGCCCCATGGGATACTGGGCAGAGGGGTTGGCAAAGTAGGTGAGGGCGGTCATCATTTCCTCAGCCACGGCGGTGGGAATGGGGGTGGTGGCAGCATGGTCTAAATAAATCATAAAATACCTCGTAAAATTCTCTCCTGTCAGGTCTTGTCACAGGGGGAATGATTTTGTATAATTAGATAATAATTCGCTCAGTATGAGCAACTATTTATTATACCCGAAGGAAAGGGAAAGTGCAAGATGCGCGTTGCTATTTACACCTTGGGCTGCAAGGTGAATCAATATGAAACACAGGCCATGGAGCAGGAACTGCTGCGCCGCGGTCATGAATTGGTGAGTTTTGAGTCGGTGGCAGATGCTTACATCGTCAACACCTGCTCCGTGACGGCTGTCAGCGACAAGAAATCCCGTCAGATGCTGCGCCGCTGCCGCCGTTTGAACGGCGAGGCGGTGGTGGCTGCCTGCGGCTGCTATGTGCAGACCCACGCAGAGGAAGCCGCCACGCTGGACGTGGACATTGTGGCGGGCACAAACGACCACATTGCCTTTTTGGACTTGGTGGAGCAGGCTTATGAGGAAAAGCGCCGCTATACCCTGCTGGACGATGCCCTGCGCCGCCGTCAGTTTGAAGTTCTTGCCCCAGGTGGGCAGGAGGGGCGCACCCGCGCCATGCTGAAGGTGGAGGATGGCTGCACCAACTTCTGCACCTACTGCATCATCCCCTACGCCCGCGGCCCTGTCCGCTCCCTGCCTATGGACATTGCCTGTGAGCAGGTGGCGGCGCTCCGTGAGGAGGGCTATCGTGAAATCGTCATTACAGGTATCGAAATCTCCTCCTATGGTCGTGATTTACAAGGCGATGTGACGCTCATTGACCTGTTGGAGGCCATCTCTCCCGTGGCGGGGGAGATGCGGCTGCGCCTCGGCTCTCTTGAGCCCCGCACCATCACGGAGGAGTTCTGCCGCCGCGCGGCAAAGCTGCCCAACCTCTGCCCCCATTTCCATCTGTCCCTCCAGTCGGGCTGCGATGCTACCTTAAAGCGTATGAACCGCAAGTACGACAGCGCACGGTACTATGAGTCGGTGCATCTGCTGAAGGAATATTTTGATGGCGTTGCGGTCACCACCGACCTTATTGTGGGCTTCCCCGAGGAAACGGAGGAGGAGTTTTCCGAGACGCTTCAGTTCATTCGCCGCTGCGGCTTTGCCCAGATGCACATTTTCCCCTACTCCGTCCGCCCCGGTACGAAGGCAGCTGCCATGCGCCAGCTGACAGCGGCGGTAAAGGAAGAACGTGCCGCCCGCGCCGCCGTGGTTGCCGAGGAGATGCACCGAGAATATCTCCAAAGCTGCGTGGGGAAGGTGTTCCCTGTGCTGTTCGAGCAGGAGAAGGAAGGAAAGTTCACAGGCCACGCCCCTAATTATATGGAAGTCCTCGCCGCAGGCGAGAAACTGCACAATGAGGTGCGGAACGTGGAAATCACCGCCGTGGAGGGCGAGGGATTGATAGGAGAGATACGATGAAGAAACGCAATCACTTTTTTGCCTATATGAGCCGCATGCGCTTTATTCAGCGCTGGGCGCTGATGCGAAATACCTTTGCCGAGAATGTGCAGGAGCATAGCCACACGGTGGCCATCCTCGCCCATGCCCTCGCCGTCATCCGCAACCGCTACTATGGCGGCAATGTGGATGAAGGACAGGTGGCGGTGGCAGCCCTCTATCACGATGCCCCCGAGATTTTGACGGGCGACATGCCCACCCCCATCAAGTACCACAATCCCGCCATCCGCGATGCCTATCGTCAGGTGGAGCGTGTTGCCGAGGAAAAGCTGCTGGACATGCTGCCCGAGGACTTGCGCCCCGGCTATCGCGCCGCCCTTTCCCCCGCCGCAACGGATGTGCAGGAGTTGGTGCGTGCTGCCGACAAGCTGTCGGCCTACATCAAGTGCGTGGAGGAGCTGAAGGCGGGCAACGATGAGTTTAAAAAGGCCGCCCAGCAGACCATGGATGCCATGGTGGACATGAAGCTGCCGGAGCTGGAGTACTTTGTGGAGCATTTCCTGCCCTCTTATCGCTTGACGCTGGACGAGTTGGAGTAAGGGTTATGATTCGCGTTGCAACAATGGATGACCTTGCCCGCGCACAAGAGATCATCGGTATCGGTCGCGCCGCTATGCGCGCTGCGGGGAACACTATACAGTGGACACCTGTGGGACAGGCAGAGGCGGGCATCGCCGAGGATATTCGACAGGGACGGTGCTATGTGATGGAGGACGAGAGGGGCATTTACGGCGTGTTCGCCCTTGTCATCGGTGCCGACCCCACCTATGAATACATCGAGGGTGCGTGGCGGGATGATAGTACCTACGGTACGATTCACCGCATCGCCTCCGATGGGACACACCGAGGCATCTTGGCTGAGTGTGTTCAGTGGTCTATGGGACAAATCCCCCATCTCCGCATCGATACCCACGAGAGCAATCTCGCCATGCGTGGCGCGATTGAGCGCTTGGGCTTTACTTACTGCGGCACGATTTATATCGCCGATGGTACGCCGAGAAGGGCGTATGAATTGAGTTAAACGATAAAAACACCGCCCGTGGGGCGGTGTTTTTCTTCGCTTAGTCGATTTTCCCTCTTGCATGCAGCACATCGTCGGCGGTGAGGAGCATCAAGTCCTCGCGGGTGATGTTTTCCATCTTGGCGAGGCGGTTATTCTGTGCCACGATGATGTGTTCCAAAATATTGCGGACACCGCGGGCGTTGCCGAAGCTCTCGGCATCGGCACTCTCCTCGGCGATGTAATCCCGCACCAAGGGCTCGGCATCGGCGGCGAGAGTGTAGCCCTTGCCGCAGCGCATCTTGAAGATAGCCATCATTTCATCCACCGTGTAGTCGGGGAAGAACATGAAGCGGTTGAAGCGGGACTCAAGACCGGGGTTGGAGTGGACAAACTTGTCCATCAGCTCCGTGTAGCCCGCCACAATGACCACCAAATCGTCACGGTGGTCTTCCATGGCCTTCAAAATGGTGTCGATGGCCTCCTGACCGAAGTCGTTTTCGGAGCTTCCGTTGAGGGCGTAGGCCTCGTCAATGAACAGCACGCCGCCCATGGCCTTTTCCAAAACCTTGGCGGTTTTCAGTGCCGTCTGACCCACATAGCCCGCCACGAGACCGCTGCGGTCCACCTCCACCAGCTGCCCCTTGCTCAAAATGCCGAGGGTGCGGTAGATGCGCGCCATCAAGCGTGCCATCATGGTCTTGCCCGTGCCGGGATTGCCGGAGAACACCATGTGGAGGGACATGTCGGTGGTGGGCAGGTCATGCTCACGGCGCAGCTTATAAATCTGCACCATGTTGATAAGGCTGCGGACTTCCTCCTTGATAACATCAAGACCGATATAGGTGTCCAGTTCAGCCAGCAAGTCCTCCAACTTCTCGGGCGGGGGCAGCTCTTCCTCCTCGGGCTTGGCAGCCTCGACCTCAGCCTTTTTCACCTCCTCTGCCTTGGGGGCGGGGGTTTCTTTTTTCGGTTGAGGGTTGCCCCAAAAGTCGGTGTTCATGCGTTTGAGTCCGTTCTCCGTCATGGAGCGGATGACGTCCAGCTGCTGCAGGATGATTTCGTCTTTTTTATCCATAGGGTTCTTCTCCTTTACGGGCGAGAGAGTTTCACGTGTTCCATGGCGCGGAAGAGGAGCGCCACCACAAAGCCTGTCAGCGTGCCGCTGAAGAGGGACACGAGGAGCAGGAAGGGGAGATAGCCCAGCACCATGGTGTTGCCCAGGGTGATCATGGCGGCACAGATCTGCCCGATGTTGTGGCCTGCCGCGCCTGCGATGGACACGCCGTAGACGCTCAGCTTGCGGCAGCGGCGCAGCAGCGCCATGATGACCATGGCGAGGACACCGCCCAGCAATGAAAATAGGAGCGCCGAGGCGTTGCCTGCAAACAGTGCGCCGAGTAGGCAGCGGGCGATGAGGATCATAAAGGCAGAGCCTGTGCCCAAATAGTACAGGGCAAAGAGGGTCACAATGTTGGCAAGACCCAGTTTCACACCCGGCAGGGGGATAAGAAGGGTGACAGGGAAGAGGTTTTCGAGGGTGCTTAGTGCCAATGCCAGCGCCGTCAGTACGGCGCAGAGGGTGAGGTGCTTTGTCGTCCATTTCTTCATCGCCGCTCACCCCACTACAATGTCGGGAGCATCGTCATCCGATGCGCCCTCAAGATGGATGACCACCTGACCGGGGAGACAGACGATGGATTGCCCTGCACGGGAGATGTGGCCTGTGTGGACACAATCCTGTGTGGGACAATCGGAAAGGATGACCTCCGCGCCGCTCTCGGTCAGCAGCACATTGAGGGTACATGCCCCCTCCACCGTCAAAATTTCTTCACCCTTTAAGGTGGTGAGGTCAACGCGGTCAATGACCTCCTCGCCTACACTAATAACGGCAGTGAGGTGGTCATTCTGTCCCAGTTTCGGGCCATAGAAGCTGAGGGCTACCACGGCAGCCAAAATCAGCACCACGGCGGCAACGACAATATCCAGTTTTTTTCCTCGCAGCTCAGGCGGTGAGTACTTGGTAGGCATAGCCGCTGTCCTCAACTTCTGTAAAATGGTCAATGAGGTTGGGGGTGTAAATCACCCGTCCGTCCTCGGTCACCAGCACCATGTCAAAGTTCTGCTGCCCTGCCCAAAAATCGCAGGCGGCAGCTTCCCCCATGACATAGAGGGCGGTGGAATAGGCATCTGCCATAGCGCCGTGGAGCTTGTCCGCGGCGTAGGGCAGAATGATGGAAACGCTCAGTAAATCGCTGTCGGCAGGTGCGCCGGTGGCGGGGTCAAGAATATGCTGATACACCGTGCCATCGGGAGCAGTGAAGTACCGCTGATAGCCGCCGGAGGTCACCACAAAGGCATCCGTAAGGCTCAGCATACAGGCGTAGCCGCCGCTTTGTTCGGGGTGCTGAATGGCAACATTCCACTTCTCACCATCGGTATTCTCGCCGTGGACGTAGACGTTGCCACCCAAGGAGACAAAGCCGCCCGTCAAATCGCTTTCGTGGTAAAGCTGGGCAATGCGGTCGGAGGCGAAGCCCTTGGCGATGCCGCCGAGGTCGATGGCGCAGCCCTCGTCCAGTGTGGCGTTGCCGCCGTTGAGGGAGATGTGCTCACTGCCCACGAGGGGGAGCAATGCATCAATTTCCTCCTGTGCGGGCACGCGGGGGTTATCACCGCTGATGTTCCACAGCTCCACCAAGGGGGCGATGGTCACATCGAAGCAGCCGAGGGTAGCATCAGACAGGGCGATGGCCTCTTCTAAAAGGACAGATGTATCATAGAGCAGTTCTGCGCTGCCGCTGCTGTTCAGCTGGGACACATCGGACGAGTCGATGGTGCGGCTCATGGTCTGCTCCAAGGTATTGACGATGTTGGCGCTTTTTTGCAATGCATCGAAAGCATCGTCACCTACCGCCACAAGGGACATATAGGTGTCCATGGCGAAGATGTCGAGGGACTCTGCCTTGGGAGCGCAGCCTGTCAGCAGCGC
Source organism: uncultured Oscillospiraceae bacterium (assembly GCA_964439545.1). Classification (GTDB taxonomy): domain Bacteria; phylum Bacillota; class Clostridia; order Oscillospirales; family Oscillospiraceae; genus Vescimonas. Next base: position 12,764 of record CAYTOO010000016.1, read on the forward strand.
AAGGCACAGCAGCAGGGGAAGAAGTTTTTTCATCATAGCTCGCGGCGGCCCTCTAAGGCGCGCATCAATGTGGCATCATCGGCGAACTCCAAGTGTCCGCCTACGGGGATACCATAGGCAAGGCGGGTGACCTTGACGCCGAAGGGCTTTAAGAGGCGGGCAAGATACAAGGCTGTTGCCTCACCCTCGGTGTCGGGGTTGGTGGCCATGATGACCTCGGTGATATCCTCCTTGGCCACGCGGTCGAGGAGGGGCTTAATTTGCAAATCATCGGGCCCCACGTGGTTGATGGGGGAGAGGACGCCATGGAGCACATGGTAGCGGCCACGGAACTCACGGGCGCGCTCCACCGCCAGCACATCGCGGGGGTCAGCCACCACACAGATGACGTGCTCATCACGCTTATGGTCTGCGCAGATGGGGCAGAGGTCGCCTGCTGTCAGCGAGCAGCACACAGGGCAGAGGGTCACGCTGCGCTTGGCATCCATGATGGCCTCGGCGAACTCCTGTGCCTCCGCTTGGGGCAGATTCAATACATGGAAGGCGAGGCGCTGTGCCGACTTGCCGCCGATACCGGGCAAGCGGGCAAACTGCTCCACCAGACGCTCTAAGGGTGCGGGGAAAAATTCCATAGACATCAGCCTCTCAGTTCCTTGATTTTCGCCGGAATATCGGCGGCTTTATACACGGCGCTGCCTGCCACCAGCACGTTTGCGCCGCTGTGGACACAGATGGGGGCGGTAGCGGTATCCACGCCGCCGTCCACCTCCAGCTCGCAGGTGGGGTTCATGGCGTTGATGTAGCCGCGGATGATCTCCACCTTGGGCATCATGTCTGCCATAAACTTCTGACCACCAAAGCCGGGCTCCACGGTCATAACGAGAATGATGTCGCACAGCTCGATAAAGGGCAGCACGGCGGAAGCGGGAGTCTTGGGCTTGACCACCACGCCTGCTTTCTTTCCCTTGGCGCGGATAAGGCGCAGGGCTTCAAGAGTGTTCTCCTCGGTGTCGGCCTCCACATGGCAGGTGACGATATCCGCGCCTGCATCGCAGAACTGCTCCACATAGCGCACGGGACGGTCGATCATCAGATGGACATCCAAAGGCAGTGTCGTGGTGGGGCGCAGGGACTTCACCACAGGGATGCCGATGGTGATGTTGGGGACGAACAATCCGTCCATCACGTCCACATGGACATAGTCGGCGGTGGCGATTTTCTCGATGTCGCGCTGGAGGTTGGCAAAGTCGGCAGAGAGGATAGAGGGGGCGATCTTAACCATAATGTGACTCCTTTTTCCTTGCCGCACAAGGGGCTGGGCGGCATCATACAATAGGTGTGAGGGCTGCACCGCGGGCAGCGTCTTTTCAGATAGGGGGTCGGCGGGGTCTTACTCGCCGATCCCCGTTGTGTACCAGTTTCATTATACCAGTGCCGAGGGCTAAATGCAATTGGAGCGGCAAATTTTGTCCAATTTGTTAATTTTCCGTAGTCGCCCTTTACCTTTCGATAGAATTGGGATAAAATGTATAATCGTAAAGCTGCGGGCAGAGTTCTGCCTGCGTGAAACGAGGCGAATGTATGAGGTTCTTTCAACGGATGCGTAACGGCTTGAGCCGCTTTATGTATGGGCGCAACGGCGCAGATCATCTGTCCTTGGCTACTATTTGGACAGCCATTATTCTGGACGTGATCAACGCCATTTTCGATCTGCCCGACTTTATCGAGGGGATCATCGGCTTTGTATCCACGGTGCTGCTGATCGTGACCCTTTTGCGCATTTTCTCCCGCAAGCTGGAGAAGCGCCGCGCCGAAAATGCGTGGTTTTTGCAGAAGATCTGGTGGCCTATCAAGGGTAAGATGGGCAAAAATAAGCAGCAGCGACAGGATAAGGAGCATAAGTACTTCACCTGCCCCAACTGCCGCGCTGTGTGCCGCGTGCCTGTGGGCAAGGGGAAGATCGTCATCACCTGTCCCCGCTGCCGCGGTGAGATCCACGGGAGAAGTTAACGTATGAAAGCAGTATTTTTTGACCTTGACGGTACGCTCCTCGGCATGGATATGGAGACCTTCGTCATGGGCTATCTCAAGGAGCTTTGTAAGATGGCTGCCCTCTTGGGCTACGAGGCCAAGGAGCTGAACGATGCCATGTGGGCCTGCACGGGAGCCATGATCAAGAATGATGGTTCTAAGACCAACAAGGAGCGGTTTTGGGAGGAGTTTTCCAAATTCTTCGGTGAGAAGGTCTATGAGGACATTCCTACCTTTGATAAATTCTACAGTAACGAGTTCCACCGCGTGAAGGATGTGTGCCAAGGGGATGCAGAGGCTGCCCGCGCAGCCGTAGCGGCGGCGCGGGAATGGGCAGATGTGGTGGTGCTGTCCACCAACCCCATCTTTCCCCGTACGGCGGTGGAGAGCCGCCTCAGTTGGGTAGGCTTGAAGGCCGAGGATTTCGACTACATCACCACCTATGAAAACTCCAACCTCTGCAAGCCCAACCCCGCCTATTACCATGAGATCATGGGAAAGCTACAGTTGAAGGCCGAGGACATTACCATGGTGGGCAACGATATGCAGGAGGATATGCAAGCCTCACGTGCGGCGGGCATCCCCAAGCAGTTCTACGTCACCGGTTGCGCCATTAACCGTGACGATAGTCCTGCCACCATGCCCAACGGAACGCTCCGTGAGTTCCCTGCGTGGCTGAAGGAGCAATGAGTACATAATGAAAAAGACCTGTTCACATTGAACAGGTCTTTTTTTCATTAGATAGTGCGGGGTTCTACGCCGTCTTCCACGGGGCAGATGTAGCCCTTCGCAGTCTTTTCCTGCCACTCGGCGCGAGCCTTGGTCAACACCTCGGGATGCTCGTAGAGATCCACGGCTGCACCGGCGAGGGTTTGGGCGGCACGGAGCATACCCTTGTAGGCGATGCTGTGCTTGCCGGCGGTGACGTTCTGCCAGCTGTGACCGGGAGCGCCGGAGGGATAGGTGACGGTATATACCTGTGCCGTGGGGGTCAGCCAGCTGACATCGCCCACATCGGTAGAGCCGACCTCCTGCTTGGTGGTGTACTCATAGGGGGTGATGGTCTCATCCAGCGCCACCGTCAGATCCCCGTGGGGATAGGTTTCAAAGAGGGCGGCGGCATAGGCCTTCTCCTCTTCGGTATACACGGGAGCGGGTGCCTGCTGCAAATTGGCGTAGACCAGCTCTTCCAGTGCGTTGTTGCAGACGATGTCTGCCGTACCATCCACGAAGCGGCGATCAATGGTCGTCTCGGTCATCAGCGCTGCGCCCTCGGCGATCTTATCGAGGCGGGCGAGGAGCTTCTTGGCTTGGGGCACATTGGCGGAGCGGATCATATACAGCACGGAGGCCTCGGCCTGTACCACGTTGGGGGAGATGCCGCCGGTGTTCAGGATGGCATAATGGATGCCATCGGTGCGGGGCATATGCTCGCGGAGGAACTGGACACCTACGTTCAGCAGTTCCACTCCGTCAAGGGCGCTGCGACCCATGTGGGGATCGCCTGCTGCGTGGGAGGCGATACCATGGAAGGTATAGAGCACCTGCATAGAGGTCTGTACCGTGCCGCTGGGCACTTTATTTACATCGAAGGGATGCCATGTGAGGGCGGCATCCAGATGAGAGAAAACATTGTCCCGTGCCATAAAGGCCTTGGAGGCCAAACCCTCTTCACCGGGGCAGCCGTACAGCTCCACTGTGCCGCAGCCTGCGCCCTTTTCCTCGAGATAGGCCTTCACTGCCAACGCAGTACCCACGATACCGGCGCCCAGCAGGTGATGACCGCAACCGTGACCGCAGCCGCCGTTACCCTCTTTTTCAGTAATGCAGGCGGTCTGCTGCAGGCCATCCAGCGCATCGTACTCGGCAAGCAGGCCGATGACGGGCTTGCCGCTGCCGAAGGAGGCGCAGAAAGCGGTGTCGATACCGGAGATGCCGCGCTGGACAGAAAAGCCTTCTTTTTCCAAAAAGTCAGCCAAGCATGCGGCAGAACGGTACTCCTGCAGCGACAACTCAGCATACTCCCAAATGCTGTCAGACAGGGCGGTCATATCGCCCAGACGATCCTGCAGCAGGGAATAGAGATCCTGTTTCGTCATTGTTTTGCTCCTATCAGATCAGAACTTTGCTGAGGAAGTCCTTCAGACGGTCGCCCTGAGGATAGTTGAAAATATCATCGGGGGAGCCTTCTTCCATCAGTTTGCCCTCGTCCATAAACAGGACACGGGTGGCCACTTCTTTGGCAAAGCCCATCTCGTGGGTGACAACCACCATGGTCATGCCGCCGCGAGCAAGCTCCTTCATAACTTCCAGTACCTCGCCCACCATCTCGGGGTCGAGGGCGGAGGTGGGCTCGTCAAAGAGCATCACTTCCGGCTCCATCATCAGAGCGCGGACAATGGCGATACGCTGCTTCTGACCGCCGGAGAGCTGGGAGGGGTAAGCGCCGGCGCGGTCAGCAAGACCCACGCGCTCCAACAGCTGCATGGCCTTGGCCTCGGCATCTTCCTTTTTATCGCCCTTGATCTGGATGGGAGCAAGGGTCATATTCTCCAGAACCGTCTTATGGGGGAAGAGGTTGAAGGTCTGGAACACCATGCCCATCTTCTGACGGTGCTTGGGCAGATCCACCTTCTTGCCGGTGATGTCCACATCATGGAAGAGAATGCTGCCTTCGGTGGGCACTTCCAGCATATTTAGGGAGCGCAGCAGCGTGGACTTACCGGAACCGGAGGGACCGATGACCACCATCACGTCACCCTTGTTGATATCCACGGATACGCCGTCCAGCGCCTTCACTGCGCCGTTGTTATAATGTTTCTTCAGGTTTTTGACCTGGATGATTTTGTTACCGCTCACTGCGCTTCATCCTCCTTTCGAAGAAACCGAAGATCTTGTTCAGAATGTAGGTCAGCACGAAGTACACAATACCCACGATCACCAGTGGCTCGATGGGCAGGTAGGTTGCACCCTTGACAATGAGGTACTGGGTCATGATGTCGCCAATGAAGAAGGTGGAAGCCAGAGAGGTATCCTTGATGATCATAATGAACTCGTTGCCCAGTGCAGGCAGAATGTTCTTAATGGCCTGGGGGAGCACCACGAACCACATGGTCTTGGCCTCGTTAAAGCCGAGGCTGAGGGCAGCTTCCTTCTGACCGGGGTCAACGGCCTGAATACCGGAACGGATGACCTCGGATACGTAGGCGGCACTGTTGCAGACCAGCGCGATGGCGATGCAGATGAACTTCTGCTTATTCAGGGCGGGGATCAGCATGGGCAGGCCGAAATAGAAGAAATACAGCTGCAGCAGCATGGGAGTACCGCGGATGATACCCACATAGATGCTGGAGAGCCACTGCAGGGGTTTGATCTTGCACATCTTCATCAATGCCAGGAAACAGGCAAGGATGGTGCCGAAGAAAATCGTGATGGCTGCCAGCGCCAGAGTGTAGCCAACACCTTCAACGAAGAACTTGTCGGCATACTTGACAATCATGTTAATAAACGTTTGGAAGTTAAATAACATAGCGCTCTCCTTACATTAGGCCGGATGCCATATGGCACCCGGCCTAAGTCGTGAATTTTGTTTCGTTACGTTGCTGGAGCGATTACTCGATGGTCACGTCCATGGCGTTCTCGCTCTCGCTCAGTGCCACAGCGGCGGCGTACCACTCACCGTAGTAACCGGCGTCATAAGCCTTGGCCAGGCAAGCATTGACGAAGTCCAGCAGCTCGGTCTCGCCCTTGCCGATCATGATGACGTTGGCCTCGTACTCGGCGGCAACGTCAAACTGCCAATCGCAGATCACCAGACCGGGGTTGTTGACGATGATGGCCTCGGCGTTACCGGTAGCAACGGCCAGAGCCTCGATGTTGCCGCTGGTCAGCTCCATAACGCCCACGGTGATGTCACCGATAGTGATGGGGTTGGCATCAGCCAGCTGCTCCTGCACCAGCATCATCTGGAGGGAGGCGTTCTGTGCGCCAACGTCCAAACCTGCGAAGTCCTCAGCCTTGGTGTACTTGGCAGCATCCTCAGCGCGGATCAGCAGGACCTGCTCGGTCTCGTTCTCACCGGCATAGTAGTAGTCGGACAGCTCGTAGTTTTCGGCTCTCTCCTCGGTCCAGGAGTAACCGGAGATGGACATAGGAACGTTGCCGGTATACACGGCGGTCTGGCAGGCGTCGAAGCCCATGGGCTCGATCACCAGCTCAACGCCCAGCTCATCGGCGATGAACTTGGCCAGAGTCACGTCGAAGCCAACATACTGCTCCTGACCGGTCTTGGAAGCGTCCACGAACTCCATGGGAGCGAAGTCGGGGGACAGGGCAACGGTCAGAACGCCGTCAGCCTGGATCTGCTCCAGAGCGTTGGCGGGAGCGGCGACTTCATCACCGGCAGCGCCGTCATCAGCGGCGGGAGCATCGTTGCCGCAGGCAACCAGAGACAGGGCCATCATCAGGGCCAGCATCAGTGCAAGAAACTTTTTCATGGTGTTACTTCCTTTCTTATTTTAAAAAATGTTTTTGTTCTATAGTCATCCATACGAGGGGTGGTTATAGATCTCTTCATGTGTCAGTTCCTTTTGACAGTGCCAACTATACACCCTTGTTGTATAAATGTCAACACTAAAATGCATAAATTTTCTCTAAAAAATGCGTTTTTGTATAATGTGCTGCCTCGGTCTTTAAAAAACAGGGGTTAATTGTATAAATTCACGAGAAAGAAAAATGCATAACTGAATAAATATGCGAATATACTATGCTGCGGCTGAATATGCGTATATTTATTATAATATGGTGTGGAGAAGAGGGTTGCACTTTTTGCAATGTTTATGGTATAATGTGTGCAAAAAGTGCAGGAGGTGAAGAAGTTGGAGCCGTTACAGTATGAGGAGCGAGGCTACTTACACGAGGATTTTCGTCTGTTTCACTTGGCGGATGACAACCACGGGGAGTTCCCCTATCATTATCATGCATTTCATAAGGTGATCATGGTGCTGGCGGGGCGCGCCGAGTACGCGGTGGAGGGCGAGCGGTATACATTGCGGCCCGGTGACTTCGTGCTGGTGGGCCGCGGCAGTATCCACCGTCCCATCATGACCGATGGTGATTTTTACGAGCGTATTGTGTTCTACATCTCTCCCGAGTACTTACAAAAGCAATCTCTCCCCGAGGCGGATCTGGAGACGTGTTTTTCGCTGGCGCAGGAGCGGTTCTGCTATGTGTACCACGCCGCGGAGGATGACGGGATCCAAAATCTCTTCCGCGCACTGGAGATTTCCGAGAAGGAGGATGCCTTCGGGGCGAAATTGCGGTCGCGGGCGTTGTTTACGGCACTGATGGTGGCCATCAACCGCGCCGTCATCCGCGGTGACGGCGGGGAAGGACAGGGCGACAACAAGGTGGTGGCCATTTTGCAGTATCTCAACAGCCACCTTACCGAGCCTTTGACCATCGATGAACTGGCGGCGCGATTTTACATCAGCAAGTACCACATGATGCGCCGTTTCCGCGAGGAGACGGGCTACACCATCCACAGCTACGTGTCGGAAAAGCGGCTGCTCCTTGCCCAACAGCTGCTGCAGCGTGGATATTCCCTCGCTCACGCAGCAGAGGAGTGCGGCTATCAGGACTATTCCACCTTCTCCCGCGCCTATAAGAAGCGATTCGGCCATTCTCCCTCAGAGAAATAGCACGATTTGCAAATTTTGCACACATATCGCAGTTTACAAAGGAAAATATTGCGATTATAATAGGGTAGTAATCTGTTTAGGAGGAGAAAACTCTCATGGAAAAGAAATCTGTTTTGAAGAATTATCGCTTCTTGGCGATTATGCTGGGTGCGATGATTTTGGGCTGTGTTGTCGGTTGGTTCTTCCCCGCGGTTGGCCCCAAGATCAAGCCCTTTGGTACTGTGTTTATCAACATGATGTTCTGCGTGGTGGTGCCTCTGGTGTTTGCCTCCATCGCAAGCTCTGTGGCCTGCATGAAGAATCGCAAGCGCGCAGGTAAGATCCTTGGCAGCACTGTTGCCACCTTCGTGGTGACGGGTTTGATCGCCGCTTTCATCATGTTTGTGCTGATGAAGATCTTCCCTCCCGTGCTGGAGCCCTGGACGGAGTTCAGCACCGAGGAGATGGGCGACTACGCCTCCCTGTCTGATCTCATCGTCAACTTCTTCACCGCCAGCGACTTCGTGGGTCTGCTGAGCCGTAAGGCCATGCTGCCTCTGATCGTATTCTCTCTGCTGTTTGGCTTTGCCACCAACGCTGCACAGGGTCCCGAGGGCCCCATTGCCAAGTGGCTCACCGCCCTCAGCGAGGTCATGCTGAAGTTCGTGCAGATCATCACCTACTATGCACCCATCGCCTTCTTCGCCATCTTCGCCGATCTGGTTGCCAGCTACGGTGCTCAGGTGGTGGAGGGCTACGGCCGCGCCATGGTGGTGTACTATCCCCTGTGCTTCATCTACCTCTTTACCGCATTCCCCCTGTTTGCCAGATTTGGCGGCGGCAAGGGTGCTGTTAAGACCATGTTCCGTCACATTACCCGTCCCGCAGTTGTCTCTCTGGGTACTTGCTCCTCTGTTGCCACCATCCCCACCAATATGGAAGAGGCTGAGGCAACGGGCATCAGCAAGGATGTCAGCGAGATGGTCATTCCTCTGGGCGCAACCATGCACATGGATGGCTCCTGCTTTAGCTGCGTGCTGAAGATCGCCTTCGTGTTCGGCGTGTTCGGTCAGGATCTTTCTTGGGGTCAGCTGATCCCCATCCTGCTGGTGGCAGTGCTGTCCTCTGTGGGTATGTCCGGCGTGCCCGGCGGCGGCTACATCGGTGAGTATATCATCTGCTCCATCTTCTTCCCCACCCAGATGGAGATCGCCTTCCCCATCCTCGTTATGATCGGCAACCTCGTCGATCCTCCCGCCACCATGATCAACTCCTCCGGCGACTATGTGGTGTCCTACATCGTCTCCCGCTTCGTGGACGGCAAGGATTGGCTGCAGAAGAAGCTTCAGAAAGAAAACGTGTGAGTCTCTCCTTATACGATAACGATAAAAGGTTGAAAAACGGCGTCCTGCGGGACGCCGTTTTACTTTTTTACTTTAGATAGTGAAATTGTCCTTTACTTTCGTAGATGAAAGTGCTAAAATATTACCACTGGAAATCCGCAAAGTCCCTACAAAATATGTACGTTTCACAGGAGGGAACGAATATGGCAATTCGTGCGGCAAAGGCGAAGATCGCCAAGAAGGAAAAGAGCGATCGGTTGTATAAGGCAATTTTGATGCTGGAGACGGAGGAGGAGTGCTATAACTTCTTCCAAGACCTCTGCACCATTCCCGAACTGCGCAGTATGGAGCAGCGCTATGAGGTGGCAACGCTCCTCAACAACGGTCTCATCTATAACGACATTCTCGAG
>CAYTOO010000017.1:0-22158 GCA_964439545.1 uncultured Oscillospiraceae bacterium
TGACCAACTCCGATCCCGCCAACGAGACCCGTTACGACAACCAGGATATGCTGGGCGCCGGCAAGGTCGCTATGATGATCGGCCCCAACTCCATCCCCACTTACGTTGCTGAGGGTGGCTATGATGTCAATCTGGCTGTTGCTTCCATCCCCTGCACCACCGGTACCTCCGTCTCTCAGGGCGTTATGGACCGTATCATGTGCTTCGACAACGGTTACACCGAGGCTGAGCTGGCCGCTGTTACCAAGGTTGTTGACGCATTCTACGATGATGCTCCCTACTCTGACTGGGTTATCATGGAAGGCTTCCTGCCTGCTACCACCGCCGGTGGTGAGGCGCTGGTTGCTGCTGATCCCGACCAGGCTCCCTGGCTGGATATCGTTGGCTCCGCTAAGTTCTATCCCACTGCCAAGGCTGAGTGGGCTGACGTGAAGCAGGGCGTCATCGATGTGCTGCAGCAGGCTCTGCTGGGCGGCAACGTTCAGGAGCTGCTGGACAACCTGCAGGCTGAGATCGCCGGCTAATTTAGCCTGCGTGAACCTAACGCAAATTAAGGCATAACCAGATGGGCCGGGCCCCACGGCCCGGCCCATCTTACCTTAACGAAAAAATGTTTCTATCCTTGCAGCCCCTTTCAAAGCGTTGAAGTCAATACAGCGCCTTGAAAGCGGCTGCAAGCCGCTTACACGCAAGACCCCTTTACTACATAACAGGGAGGTAACCCCGTGAAAAAGAATAAAACGCCCCGCTATCTGCTGCGCAGGACGGAGCCCTATCTGTGGATCCTGCCCAGCATCGTGTTGATGTTCATCTTCATCATCATCCCCATCTTCTCCGTGTTCCGCATGGCCTTCAGCCGCGTCACCAAGACGGGCCTTATCAAGGAGTTCATTTGGTTCGATAACTTCACCAAGGTCCTCACCAGTGATAAGTTCATGCTGGTGCTGAAAAACACCGCCATTTGGACTGTCTGCGTGGTGGTGCTGTCCACTGTGCTGGGCTTCATTCTGGCACTGCTGCTGAACAATAAGTTCAAGGGCCGCAAGATCGCCCGCGCCATCGTGGTGTTCCCCTGGGCCACCACTCTGGTCATTCAGGCTTCCGCTTGGAAGTTCATGCTGGATAACGACTTCGGCGCACTGAATAACCTGCTGCGTAACCTCGGCATCATCTCCGCCAACGTGAACTGGACGCCCACACCTGCGGCGTGGTTCGCGTGGGAGATCGCCTGCGGTATTTTCGTTACGATTCCCTTCGTCTGCTTCACGGCCTTGTCGGGATTGCAGAGCATTGACGATTCCTACTATGAGGCCGCTACTGTTGACGGCGCCGGCTATTGGCAGAAGCTGTTCAACATCACCATTCCTCTGGTCAAGCCCAGCCTGACGGTTGCTACGGTGCTGAACATCATCTACGTGTTCAACTCCTTCCCCATCGTCTGGACCATGACCAAGGGCGACCCCGCCAGCCGTACCGATACGCTGGTAACATATCTGTACAAGCTGGCCTTCTATAATGGTAAGCAGGGCGAGGCAGCAGCCGTGTCCGTCATCGGATTCCTAATCCTCCTTGTCTGCGCCAGCATCTACATGGTGTCCACTCTGAAGAAAGGAGACGAATGATCATGACTAACAATCTCAACGTAAACTATGGTAAGCTGCTGAAGCGTATCGCCCTGTATTTTGTGGTGGCTGTGATTTGTGTCGTCATCCTTTACCCCTACTTCGTTATGGTCTGCACCGCTTTGAAGAGCCGCGCTGAAATTTTCGCGGCTAACGGTACGGTACTTCCTCAGGAATACTTGTGGCAGAACTTCATTGACATCTGGTCCAAGGCACCTATGGGCAAATATATGCTCAACTCCATCGCTATTGCCGGCGGTTCTACCCTTATCGCTATGATCTGCGGTATCCCCGCTGCTTATGCCCTTGCCCGTATGAAGTTTAAGGGTCAGACGGCATTTTTGGGCTTCATCATTGTCTCCCAGATGTTCGCTCCCGTGGTGCTGCTGATCGGTATCTACAAGGTCATGCAGACCATGGGTCTGACCAACTCTCTGCTGGGCCTTATCTTCATTAACGCTGCCTTTAACCAAGCCTTTACCATTTGGCTGCTGCGCGGCACGTTTATGTCCATCTCCGCTGAGATGGAGCAGGCCGCCACCATCGATGGCTGCAACCGCGTGCAGGCCATGCTCAAGGTGCTGCTGCCTGTGGCAGCCCCCGGTATCGTCACCACGCTGATCTTCATCTTCATCAACGCCTGGAACGAGTACACCGTGGCACTGTGCCTTATCTCCACCGAGACCATCAAGCCTTTGACCGTTGGTATCAACATCTTCAACGGCTACAACATGATCGAGTGGCAGTACCTGTTCGCAGCATCCATCTTCGCTATCATCCCCGTGGTCATCCTCTTCATGTGCATCGAAAAGAATCTCACCAGCGGTCTTGCTGCCGGCGGCGTGAAGGGATAAACCATCCGTTTTTGTTGGACTTTGTTAGGAGAACAACTATGCAAAAAGTTTTGGCCTATACGCCCTACAGCATCGGCGATGAGCGCTGGCTGGACGGCTATACGCCCCCTTGCGGCATCTGATATGTAAGTGAAAAAATATTAGATGAAATAAAAGGAGCAACAATAATATGAGAGAACCTGTATTGGTAATTATGGCAGCCGGCATGGGCTCCCGTTTCGGCGGCCTCAAGCAGATCGCACCTGTGGATGATCAGGGGCACATCATCATCGACTTTTCCATGTATGATGCATGGAAGGCCGGTTTCCGCAAGGTAGTTTTTATCATTAAGAAGGAGATCGAGGCTGATTTCCGCGAGGTCATCGGTGACCGCATGGAGAAGTACTTCGAGGTGAAGTACGTGTTCCAGGAGGTGGAGAAAGTCCCCGAGGGCTACGCTGTCCCCGAGGGCCGCACCAAGCCCTGGGGCACCGGTCACGCCATCGCCTGCGCACGTGATGCTGTGGATGGCCCCTTCGCCGTGCTGAACGCCGACGACTATTATGGCACTGCCGCCATGCAGACCATCTTCGATTTCCTCAAGGAAGAGCGCGCTGCCAACGAGCACGCCATGGTGGGCTACAACCTCATCAACACCGTCACCGAGAGCGGCTATGTCTCCCGCGGCGTGTGCGAGGTGGAGAACGGCTTCCTCCAGAGCGTCACCGAGCGCACTCATATTGAAAAGCGCGGCGAGCACGCCGCCTACACCGAGGATGGGGACAATTATCTCCATCTGGACGGTCAGACCATCGTGTCTATGAACCTGTGGGGTTTCCAGCGTGAGATCCTCGACCAGTTCGTGGATCGTTTCCCCGCATTTTTGGACGAGAATCTGCCTAAGAACCCCCTCAAGTGCGAGTATTATCTGCCCTCTGTGGCAAACGCACAGCTGCAGGAGGGTCTGGGCACCATCCGCGTGTTGCCCACCAACGATGTGTGGTACGGTGTCACCTATGCCGAGGATCTCCAGAGCGTGGTGGATGCCGTTGCCGACATGAAGGCAAAGAAGATCTATCCCGAGAAGCTGTGGATGGAGCCTTCCGCTGCCTATCATTTCCAGCTTGAGGGCGCCCCCTTCTCCATGGAGCGCTATGGCTTCGGTCATATTAACGCCACCTATCTGCTGGTGACCACCACCGGCCGCCGCTATATCCTCCAGCGCATCTCCGATGCCTTTGATGTGGATGGCCTCATGAACAACATCGCCGCGGTGACCAAGTTCACCGCCGAGCGTGCCACCGATCCTCGCGGCGCTATGACCATGGTGCATACGTTGGACGGCAAGCCCTACTACACCGACGAGACGGGTCATTACCGCGTGTATGACTTCGTGGAGGACAGCATCTGCCTGCAGGCAGCGGAGACTCCCGAGGATTTCTATGAGAGCGCCGTGGCTTTCGGTGCTTTCCAGCAGCTGCTGAACGATTTCCCCGCCGAGACTCTGTCTGAGCCCATTCCCAACTTCCACAACACCGTGGATCGCTATCGCATCTTCCACGAGGCACTGGAAAAGGACGTGATGGGCCGCGCCAAGGATGTGGCTGATGAAGTGGCCTTCGTCCTCGCACGTGAGGAGGAGGCAGGTACCCTGCAGCGCATGCGCGAGAGCGGTGAGCTGCCCCTGCGCGTTACTCACAACGACACCAAGCTCAACAACGTCATGCTGGATGCCCAGACCCGTAAGGCACTGTGCGTCATCGACCTCGATACCGTCATGCCCGGCCTCGCCGCCTATGACTTTGGCGACTCCATCCGCTTCGGCGCATCTACCGCCGCTGAGGACGAGAAGGACCTCAGCAAGGTGAAGGTGAACCTCGACCTGTTCCGCATCTATGCCCGCGGTTTCCTCTCCGCCTGCAAGCTGACCGATCGTGAGATCGAGACCCTCCACTACGGCGCAAAGATCATGACGCTGGAGTGCGGCGTCCGCTTCTTGACGGACTATCTGCAGGGGGACCACTATTTCCGCATCCACCGCCCCGAGCATAACCTCGACCGCTGCCGCACCCAGTTCAAGCTGGTGGCAGAGATGGAGCAGTGCTGGGACGAGATGGCAAAGATCGTGAAGGAGGAAGCAGGAAGATGACAGTATTGGTTTGCGGCGGCATGGGCTATATCGGCAGCCACACCTGTGTGGAGCTGCTGGAGCGGGATATGGACGTGGTGATCGTGGATAATCTGGTCAACTCCAAGACCGAGTCAATGAAGCGTGTATCTGAGATCACCGGCAAGACTCCCGTCTTTTATGAGCTGGATCTCCGCGATGAGGAGAAGCTCAGCGCCGTCTTTGAAGCACACTCTATCGACTGTGTCATCCACTTCGCCGGCCTCAAGGCCGTGGGCGAATCGGTGGCAAAGCCCATGATGTATTACGACAACAACCTCAACTCTACCCTCACCCTGTGCCGCGTGATGGAGAAGTATGGCTGCAAGCGCATTATCTTCTCTTCCTCCGCTACGGTGTACTCCGGCGACAACGAGATGCCTCTCACCGAGAGCTCCAAGACCGGCAACTGCACCAACCCCTACGGCTGGACCAAGTACATGGGCGAGATCATTCTTCGCGACATCGCTGCTGCCGACCCCCAGTGGAGCGTGGTGCTGCTGCGCTACTTCAATCCCGTGGGCGCACACATCAGCGGTAAGATCGGTGAAGATCCCAAGGGTATCCCCAATAACCTCATGCCCTACATCTCTCAGGTGGCCATCGGTCGCCGCGAGAAGCTGGGCGTGTTCGGCAACGACTATCCCACCCCCGATGGTACGGGTGTCCGCGACTATATCCACGTGGTGGACTTGGCCCGCGGTCACGTTGCCGCCATCGACTATGTGATGGCAAACAACGGCACGGAGGTCTTTAACCTCGGTACGGGCACGGGCTACAGCGTGCTGGATATGGTGTACGCCTTTGAAGAGGCCAACAATGTGCCTGTCCCCTACGAGATCCAGGCACGCCGCCCCGGTGACTTGGCTACCTGTTACGCAGATCCCACCAAGAGCGCCGAGACCCTCCACTGGGCCGCCGAGCGCACGCTGGTGGACATGTGCCGCGACAGCTTCCGCTGGCAGAGCCAAAACCCCATGGGATATGGCGAATAAGCCAATAAATAGCCCGAGAGACAAAGTAAACGCGCCGACCGCAATGGTCGGCGCGTTCTTTTGTTGTCCTTATCGAATCTTTTCCACAAATGCGGCGATGTCCTCGCTGTGGGTGACACTGAAGCGATCTTCCGGCGGATACACCGCGCCGCCAAAGTAGATGGCGGGATTGTATGCGGTGCTGCGGTCATAGTGTGTGCGGTGCATGGCGGCGTGCATCATGGTGACACCTGTCATCTCCTTTACCCACGCGGCGCTCTCGGCGGTAATGCCGCCGCCGGGGAGGATCTCAATGCGCCCTGCGGCATACTCCACCATCTCGCGGATGGTCAGCGCACCCTCGGGGACGGTGGGCTTCTGTCCGCTGGTGAGGACGCGGGTAACGCCCAAGGCAATGAGCCCATCCAGCGCCGAGCGCCAATCGGGCATCACGTCAATGGCGCGGTGGAACACGGATTCCCGCTCGCCGATGACCGCCATCATTTGGAGGCAGCGCTCTACATCCAGCGTGCCGTCGGGATGGAGAAAGCCGAACACGATGCCGTCAGCGCCGTTTTCCACAAAGAGGCGGGCATCCTCCAGCATGACCTCAAACTCCGTGTCCGTGTAGCAGAAGCCGCCCTCGCGGGGGCGCACCATGCACATGACGGGGAAGTTCGGTGCGTGCTTTTTGATGGTGCGGAGTGCCCCCAGTGTGGGGGTGAGGCCGCCGTGGAAGAGGTCGGAGTTCAGCTCCACGCGGTCAGCGCCGCCATGGTAGGCCGCCAGCGCATCCTCGGCGCTGCCGCAGCAAACTTCAAAGAGAATATGCTCCATAGCTTACTTACCGTTATGGGCATTGATGCAGTCACGCATACGCTCAAGACCCGTCTTGATGATGGAGCGGGGCATGGCGAGGTTGAGGCGGATGTAGCCCTCGGCGTTGTCAACGAAGAGACCGTTGCCGCCCTCGAGGAGGACACCTGCGCGGTTGGCGAAGAAGTCGGGGAGATCGTCTACATCGGGGAGACACTTGCCCAGATCCACCCAAGCAAGATACGTGGCCTCGGGGATGTAGCAGACGGCATCGGGCAGCTCGCGGGTGATGAAGTCCTTAACGAAGGCGAAGTTTTCATCGAGGTAGGCCTTCAATGCCTCGTGCCAGTTGCCGCCGCACTCGTAGGCGGCCTGTGCTGCGGTGAGGGACATGGGGTTCACCATGCCGAAGAGCTTGTCGCGCTCCTTCACGCGGTTGCGGAGGGCTTCATCGCGGATGATGATGTTGGAGAAGGCAAGGCCAGCCAAATTGAAGGTCTTGGAAGGTGCCATGCAGGTAATGAGCTTGGGATAATCCGTCATGATCTTTGCCATGGGGATATGCTTGCGGCCACAGCGGATGAGATCGCAGTGGATTTCATCGGACACCACCCACAGGTTATATTTCTGCATAATGGCGGCGGCCTTCGTCAGCTCTTCCTCCGTCCACATGCGGCCTGTGGGGTTCTGAGGATTGCACCAGTAGACCATCTTGCACATGGGGTCGGCGCACTTTTTTTCAAAGTCCTCATAGTCCAGCACGAACTTTCCATTCTCGTCCTTCTTGAGGGGGGAGGTCATCATCTCCACACCGGCATACTCCGAAGCGTGGAGGAAGTAGCCATAGGCGGGGGAGTTGGTCAGCGTCTTTTCATCCTTGGTGCACAGTGTCTCCGTCAGCTGATAGAGGGCGGGGATGATGCCGGGGGTGACACACAGCTGCTCGGGAGGGAACGACCAATCGTAGTGGGACTTGCACCATGCGCTGAAAGCCTCGTAGTAATTGCTGTCGTAAAGGCTGGTGTAGCCGAAGATCTGACGGTCGATGCGCTGGCGCATTCTCTCCAAAATCTCGGGTGCAACGGCGAACTCCATGTCCGCCACCCACATGCGGACGAACTCCTCGTCCTTGTAGGGGAAGACCTTCTCGGGACCTGCGTGGAAGATGTAGCTGCGGAAACCATCGGTGTTCAATGCGTTGGTATGGCGGCGGTCAATGATTTTATCAAAATCGTACATGGTGATCGTCCTTTCTCGTTATAGTGGAGCGCCCGAAAAGGGGCTACTTTCCTTGAGGTAAGTATACCACAAGGGTCAGCGTGGCGCAATGGGGAGATAAGTATAGAAGTTGGAAAAGAATGTAAAAAAGCGGCAGACAGTAAGGGGAACTGTCTGCCGCTTTTTGGAAAGTGAGAAGCGCTTAGAACTTCTGATTGTAGTTGCGTGCCGTCTCGAACAATGCGCGGAGATTCTCGGGCTTGGCCTTGTCCAGAGCCACATTGGAATCCAGCAGATAGCCGCCGCCCACAGACCAGCGATCCAGCACCTCGGTCACGTGCTTGCGGACCTGATCGGGCTCACCGTAGGCCAGCATCGTGCCGTCCACGCCGCCGGAGAGCATGACCTTGCCGTGGCAGGCATCCTTCCACTTCTCCACATCGCAGTTAATGATGGAGACGATGCACTTGCCGGCGGGCAGGTCGTTGACAATGATGTCCATCTTGCTGTCGTACTTGTCCTCGATGTACAGGTGGGGGATACCGCCGCATTCGATGACAGCGTCTACGCAGGCCTTCAGGCCGGGCCAGTAGAAGGTCTGGAACTGCTCACGGGACATGAAGGAGTCGAAGCCGTTGTGGATGAAGAACACCACGTTCTTCACGAAGGGCTGGGTGGCGAACATGTTCTTGATGGAGCGCACCTGAATCTTGGTGCAGGTCTTCAGCGCTGCCAGCAGCTCATCGGGATACTCGATCATATCCATGGTGGTGTTCATGAAGCCGCGGAGGGTGTCGTTAAACACATCGAAGGGGGCGGTAGCCGCCTGATCGCACAGGGAGGGCCAGCCCATGCCTGCCAGCGTGCCCATGATCTTGCCGCCTGCCTGAGCGATGCCCATCATCTTCTCGCCGGCATCCATCAGTGCGCCGAAGGCAGCCTTGACGGGAGGCAGACCGCAGGGGATCATGCTGTAGAGACCGCCCTGCCAAATGGAGTTGGAGAAATCCACCATCTCCAAGCCCTTCAAAGAGGCATAGTGACGGGGCAGGATCTTGCGCATGACGAAGCCGGTGGGGTCCTCAGCATACTCCAAATACTCCTCGGGCTCCATGTAGCCTTCTTCTCTATCCAACACCTGGAAGGGGGAGTTGGGGTCCTTCAAGTGCTTGCCGGGCCAGCGGATGAACTGGCAGTCAAGGCCCTCCAGAGGAGCGCCGGGGAAGATGGACTGGGGTGCCCATGCAAAGTCGGGCTGATACTCCATGTGGTAGCGGATCCAGCTGCTCTCAGCCTTGCCGTAGTCCATCATGGTGTCCTGAATGGTGGTCTCACCGTACAGGGTGATGGGCAGATACTGCACGAAAGGTGCGGTGGGGACATGGTCGGTAGGGCGATAGTTCATAGTATCGTCCAGCAGCTTCAGACGCTCAAAGAGCTTGGGATCGGGAGCGGGCATGTTCTTGGGATCCATAAGAAAGCCTCCTTAGTAAATATTGTTTCATTTGAATGTTTTTCTTTCAAAGATAATAGAGCCTTTTCCATAAAAAACGCCCTATTATCTGCATTATTGCAAATAACAGGGCGTTTGTAAATCATATATAAGGTTATGAATTATAAGTTTTAAGGTTCAAGTGTTTCCCGAATGAAGGCGCACAGCTGGGGGAGGAAGGGGTGGGGGTTATTCTTGCTGTACACCAGCGACAGGGAGAAATCAAAGTTGTCGCAGGGGAGGGGGATACCCTTGCCCTGCTGCTCGCAGTAGCGATCCACTGTGGGGGGAAGCACCGTAAAATACTCTCCTTGATCCAGCATGAGGCAGAGGGTCTCGTAGTTATCCACCTCTATAACATCTTTGCAGGGGAAGATGTAGAACATTTCGTTTCTGATGAAATCGGGCATCCTCATGCGGATGAAGGTGCGCTGGCGCATCTCTTCCACGGTGACGGTGTCCTTCATGTACCACGGATGGTACTTGGACACCACGATTTGTGCAGGGAAACTTACCAGCGGGAGGGTCTCGCAGTTGCTCCACTGTGGCTCGGCATCGTGGGTCACGGTGATGCCCAGATCGAGATCGCCGCCCACAATATCCCGCGCCAAATCGCTCATGTCACGCATGCAGATGCTGATGTCCTGCTTTGGATAGCTGGCGAGGATGCCGTTGACGGTGGGGGAGACGATCTTGCTGCGGGAAAGGGCGTTAAAGACACCGATTTGAATCTGGCGGCTGCGCTTACTGCCCATGGCGCAGATTTTTTCATACTCCTGCTCCAGTTCATTCACCATACCGCTAAGGCTATCGTAGACGATCTTACCCGCCGCCGTTAAGCGCAGCTGTCGCGTGCTGCGCTCGAAGAGAGGGAAGCCCATGGCCTGCTCCAAGAGGGTGATCTGCTTGCCGAAGGATTGGGGGGTGATATACATCTCCTTGGCGGCCTTGGAGAAGTTGAGGGTCTCGGCGGCCTTGAGGAAGTATTTTAGCTTTTGATAGTCCACGGAATTTCTCCCCTTTACAGTTGGGCGTTGCGGACGAGGTCGTCCAGTGTGGTGCTGAGGCGGGCGATTTCAGCCTCGGTATTGCTTTGTGCGGCTTTCAGCTGGGAGAGGAGGGCTTCGATCTGCTCATAGGTGGTCTGCACCTGCTGCTGGGACTGGTGGATATGATCCAGCACCGCCCAGTCGGCAAAGAGCCCATCGAAGAAATAGTCGGCAAAGCCGAGGAAACCGTCAATGGTCACTCGCATGTCGGCGCGGATCTCCACATCGGACAGCTCCGTTTTGAAGCGGCGCAGGTCGGATTGGAGGGACTCGATATGGCTCTGTGCCTCGTCCAAGCGCTCGTGCTTGGCGAGGTGGGTGATGATGCCGCCGCCACCGAACATATCCCATGTGCCCCAGTTTTCGGCGCTGCCGAGACTTTCGAGAACGCTCTGTGCGCTGCGGCGGGCGTTGTGCCCTGCGGTGATGGCCTCGTGGAGTTCCTTTTGCTGGGTCTTGAGGAAGGCAAGGCGCTCCTCGGTCTTGAGCATCTCCTCCGCTGCTGCGCCCCCTGCGGACTTCACCGCATCGGCTTTCTGCTGCAGGATGGCTTCATATTCCTCCTCGCAGCCGTGGAGAGCGTGGAGTTCACTTTCACAGCGGGCGAGGTCATCCTGCGCCCCGTCCAGTTCACGCTTGGCGGCATCGTACTTCACGCGGGCGGCGTAGGCCTCCTGCCGCTCCTTGTCCAAGCGCTCGTCCATCTTGCCCACCACATTGTAGAAAAAGGCGGCAAGGCTGCGGCCTTCCAGTTTGTCCACATCGGCCTGCTGGCTGAGCTTGATGCCCATGAGGTCATTGACGCGGCTGGTGAGGGTGCGGCACTGTTCATGCAGTTCCTTCGCCTGTGCGCTCAGCTGGCGCTTGCGGGACAGTTTTTCCTGCAACTGTTGTAACTGTTCATCGTAATAGGTCATGGGGCTACCTCCTTAGATGGAAATGGGGGTTACTTTCCCTGCTGCTTACACCATGTTTTCATCACCATGCTGACGGGCAGGTGCTTCACGGCGGCGACCTGCAAGCGGACGGGGAAGCCGAGGATGGACACGGCTTTGCGCTTTTTGAGGTCGCGCATAGCCTTGTCCACCACCTGCTCGGCGGTATAAAAGCGGTCGTAGTATTGGATGGTACCATCGTGGACGGCGCGGTCGAAGAACTCCGTCTTGATCCAGCCCGGGGCGACCGCCATCACGTGGATGCGGCGCTCTCGCAACTCCATGGAGAGGGCGCGGGAAAAGCTCATGACGTAGGCCTTGGACGCGCCGTAGACGTTAATATAGGGCACAGGCTGCCACGAGGAGTTGGAGGCCAAGTTGACGATGGCGCTGTCCTCGCCCATATAGGGCAGGCACAGGTGGGTCACGGCGGTGAGTGCCCCTGCGTTGAGGGAGATGATGTCCAGCTGCTCGTCCATGTTCATCTCCGTGAACGTGCCGAAGAGGCCAAAGCCCGCGGCGTTAATGAGGAGCTGCACGTTAGGCTGCACCTGCGATAAAAGGTCAGAAAGGGCAGTGAAAGCGGTGCGGTCGAGAAGATCGAGAGGGAGAGGGCGAATGGTGGTGCGGCACTGCTGCGCCAATTCCTGCAGCCGCTCCTCGCGGCGGGCGATGACCCAAATCTCATCGAGGGTGTAGGCCTTATCCACGGCGTAGACGAACTCCCGCCCCATGCCGCTGGAAGCACCTGTAATGATGGCGATATTCATAAAAGGATGTCCTTTCCTGTGTCGTTGGCTTCAGTATAACACATAGATGCCCATTATAAAAGAAAAAAGACCGCTTGCGCGGTCTTTTTGTGTGTCATTCTATCTTATCCTGCAGCCCAGCCGCCGTCCACCAGCAGCACATCGCCGCTGACATAGGAGGAGTCCTCGCTGGCGAGGAACAGTGCTGCCGAGGCGATCTGCTCGGCGCTGCCGGGAGCGGGAGCGGTGGCCAGCACGTTCTTCACGCGGCCGTAGCCTGCCATGTTGGGCATGCCCATGGAGTTGGAGATCTCGGTGGCGATGCCGCCGGGAGCGATGGCGTTGCAGCGGATGCCGTTGGGCATATACATGTAGGCGGTGTTCTTGGTGAGGGACACCACGGCGGCCTTGGAGGCGGTGTAGACCGCGCCTGCGCAGCTGCGCATGGCGCCGAGGGAGGCCACGTTGATGATGTTGCCGCCGTCGCCCTGCTCCAAAAAGACCTGCACGGCCTTACGCATGGAGTACATGGGACCATAGACATTGACGGCAAAGATCTGCTCAATTTTCTCGTTCTTCACATCGCCGATGGGGCTCATATCGTCCATGATACCGGCGTTGTTCACCAGTACATCGAGGCGGCCGAATTCCTTCACTGCCAAATCGATGGCGCCTACCATGGTCTCTTCTTTAGATACATCGCCCACGAAGGGGATGACCTTACCTTCAAGACCTGCGAGGGAGGCTGCCAGTTCCTCCAACCGCTCACGGCGGCGAGCAACGGCGATAATGCTGGCACCCTCGCGGACAAAGCGCTCTACGATGGCTTTCCCCATGCCGGAGGAGGCACCGGTGACGACAATAGACTTATTTTTCAGCTTCATTTGAGATGTCTCCTTTCAAATAATAATGATGTTGTTGTGTAGTGATTCGCATGGTGTTGGCAGCGGTGAGGGAAGGGGTATGCTTATTCTACGATACGTCCATCGGTGGAGATGGTCACCACCTGCCAGGGGATGAACTTGCCGCTGTCCATGAGTGCCTTCTTCACGGCGTTTTCAATGCCGCCGCAGCAGGGTACCTCCATGCGCACCACGGTGACACTCTTAATATCGTTGGAGGCGATGATGGCCGTCAGCTTCTCGGAGTAGTCCACCATGTCCAGCTTGGGGCAGCCCACGATGCAGACCTTATTGCGAATGAAGTCGTTGTGGAAGTTGCCGTAGGCGTAGGCGGTACAATCGGCGGCTACCAGCAGGTGCGCGCCGTTGAAGTAGGCGGCGTTGGGATGCACCAGCTTGATCTGCACAGGCCACTGGCGCAGGCGGGAGGGGTTGGCAGCAGCGGGAGCGGAGGTGCAATCGCAGCTGTTCTCTTCCTTGCGCTCGATGGCCTTGGACATAGAACCGGGGCAGCCACAGGGCAGCTTTTCGCCACTAGCGGCCTCCTTGGCGGCCTTGGCAGCCAGTACGGCGGCCTCATCGTAGGCGGGTGCTTCACGCTCTTCAAAGGTGATCGCGCCCGTGGGGCAGGCGGGCAGGCAATCCCCCAAACCATCGCAATAGTCCTCACGCAGCAGCTTTGCCTTGCCGTCCACCATGCCGATAGCACCCTCATGGCAAGCCTTGGCACACAGACCGCAGCCGATACACTTATCCTCGTCAATTTTGATGATCTTACGAATCATATGTCTGTCCTCCTTGAAGCGTTGTTCCTCGTTCTGTGAGTGTAGTATACCATGAGGATGGGCAGTACACTGTTGCATAAACCACAGCTAAGACAGGAAATTTACGGAAAGGTTGTGAAATTTGAGAAAGTGTGGTAAAATAGGAAAAAATCATTTTAGGAGAATCCCGATTATGGTCTATACCCAGGAAATTTTTGTCAGCTACAGTGATGTGGACACCAATTTGCGCCTTAGTAACCGCGGACTTTTGCGGTATTTTGAGGATATCGCCTCCATGCACGGTACGGCGGTGGGTGACAGCCCCTTGACCTCCCCCTATCGCTGGGTGCTGCTGTCTTACTGTGTCCGTGTTCACAGCCGCCCCCTCTACGCCCAGCGGGTGACGGTGAAGAGCTGGAATCGCGCTGTGAAGGGCGTCACCTCCTGCCGTGAGTTTGAGGTGTATGATGAATCGGGCAACTTGGCGGTGACCGCCATCTCCAACTGGGTGCGGGTAGATGCCGCCACGGGCAAGCTCCAGCGCCTTAGCGAGGCGGTGGCGGAGCAGTACGGCAGCGAAAACAGGGGTAACTTCGAATCTCCGTGGATTCCCAAGGTGAAAGAGCCTGCCGAGTTCGAGTACGAAAAGCAGTACTTCATCGACCGTAATTTCATCGATGCCAACCACCATATGAACAACGTCTACTACATGGATTTGGCCGATTGCGCCGTGCCTCAGGAGGTCTACGACCGCGGCAGCTGCGACAATTTCTCCATCTACTACCGCAAGGCGGTGCTGTACGGCGAGACGGTCACTTGCTGCTATGCAGGCAGCGGGGAGAGCGACACCGTGGCGGTAAAGGGCGAGGATGGGGATACCCGCGCGGTGGTGGTGTTGGGGAAAGGTAATGAATAATGAATAGTGAATAATGAAGGATGAATAATATTTTTAATCGTCCCCGCAGGGGACACCACAATTATTCATTATTAATTATTAATTCTTAATTATTCATCAAAGCAAGAAAAGACACCCTCGCGGGTGTCTTTTTTGCTTTACTTAATTCTCCGCAGGAGCTGTTCGGGGTTGTCGGCGTAGGTGAGAGCCGTCTCGCGGGAGATGATGCCCTCGCGGAGCAGCTCCAAAATGGATTGATCCATGGTACGCATACCCTCTGCGCCGCCCGAGGCCATGGCGGCGGCGATCTGGTGTGTCTTATTCTCGCGGATCATGCTGCGGACGGCGCTGTTGAGATGGAGGATCTCAAAGGCGGGGACGAGGTCGCCGTTAATGGCGGGTAGCAGCTGCTGAGAGACCACCGTGCGAAGAACGGCGCTTAACTGCACGCGGACTTGCTCCTGTGCCTCAGCGGGGAAGGCATCGATAATGCGGTCAATGCTGTTGACAGCGCCGCGGGTATGGAGTGTGCCGAGAAGATAGTGGCCTGTTTCTGCTGCCGTCATGGCGGTGCGGATGGTCTCCAAGTCACGCATCTCCCCAAGCTGGATCACATCGGGCGCTTGACGGAGGCACGCGCGGAGGGCGGAGAGGTAGTTCTCCGTGTCCACGGCGATCTCACGCTGGCTGACAATGCTCAACTGGTTGCGGTGGAGATACTCAATGGGGTCTTCCAGCGTGATGATGTGGCAGGGGCGGGTGTGGTTGATGCGATCTACAATGCAGGCGAGGGTGGTGGATTTGCCGCTGCCTGCCGTGCCTGTCACCAGCACCATGCCCGAGGTGTAGTCGGCAAGGGAGATGACCTCGGAGGGGATATTCAGCGTGCGGTAGTCGGGGATGGAGAAGGCCACCACGCGGATGACGGCTGCCACGCTGCCACGCTGACGGTAGGTGTTAACGCGGAAACGGGCGAGACCTGCCACAGAGAAGGAGAAATCGTCATCTCCCGTCTGCAGAAAGGCGGTGGCGCTGCGCTGGGCGAGGGTGTAGAGTTCCTTCACCAGTGCTTCACCGCGGGAGGGGACAATGCGCTCTTCTTCCAACGGGCGCAGCACGCCCTCCACCTTTATGGACACAGGTGCGCCGGTGACGAGAAAGAGATCGGATGCGCCGCTGTGGGCGGCTTCGGTCAAGTAATCCAGTAATGTCATCACTTTATTCCTCCTGCATACTTCCACCGTCCCAGACGGGGAGGGATTCATCGGCAACCCACTCAGCGGTGCTGCGGGCTTGCCAGCGGATAATGGTGTAGTCTGTGCCATCAATGGCCACCTCTACGGCCAGTGTCTGTGTCTCGGAAAAGGGGCAGCCGTAGCGATAGATGCCGCCATCGTAAGCGGTCACGCCTTCGGGAATTTCTCCTGCGCGGAGAAGGGCGAGAATTTCCTCTGCGGCGCAGTCGGCTGCGTAGTAGCCCTGTACGGCGGCGAAGGATTTGTCACTGAGGCGCTCGTCTGCCTGCACCGTGGAGAGGGAGAGGAGGGCGAACACCGTAAGGCACAGCACGGCGAAGATGGTGAGGAGACTCACCGCGCCCACCACCACAGGCGGGGAGAAGGTGCGCTTTTCACTCATGAGCCCACCTCCTGCCATGCAATGGGGAGGGTGAAGAGGACTTCGTCCTCAGCTTCCACCACGATCTCTGCCCGTCCCAAGTAGGGGGCGGGGGATTCTTTTTCGGCGCGGAGGGTGTAATCCTCGTAAGTAATTACCAGTGCGCCGTCCTCCACCGTACCACCCAAAACATTGGCGGCTGCGGCGAAGTCGCCGCCGTGGGCTTTCACCGTCTCTGCCAGCGTTTGGGCGTGGACGAGGGCATCATCGCGAGTAGCGCTCTGCCGCGAGGCATCGTCCGACCACAGGAATACGCGGAGACAGATAACGGCGGCGAGGGCGAAGATAAGGAGCATCAAAATCTGCTCCAAAAGGGCGAGAGGTGCTTTATTCCTCATGGCTGCCCCTCCCCTCCCCCTCGCAGATGGAGGGAAATGGAAGAGGGTGTGCCGTTGCCGTCCACAATACTCATGTGGAGGAGCGAGCCATCCTGTGTGAGAGTGAGGGATTGGGCTTTGAGAATTTTCGAGCCGCTTTCGGGGGCGAGACCTGCATTTTTCACGGTGAACAGCTCCATGAGCCAGCCATCGTAGCAATAGACCTGTGTGGTGAAGGCAGCGCCGTTAATATGCTCGGTGATGGTGAGGCAATCGCCGTCACCAAATTGTGCGAGGGACACCGCGGCGGCGTTTTCACTCTGCCGCACCTTGGTGGTGAGATACTGCACGCAGGTGCGGCTATCGTAAGTTTCGCTGTCGCGGGCGGTAAGGCGCTCGTAGACATTCGCCCCACCCAGCAGCACCGCCAACAATGCAACGGCAAAGACCAGCAGCATCAGTAGCGCTGCCAGCGACGATATTCCGTTGTGTCGGCGGTCAAGTTTCATCAGCGTTCCTTTTCCAGCACCGTGATGTCGGGCATCAGGTTATTGGCGAATACTTCGTAAAAGACAATGTAGCGTTCTTCCTCGATCTGCACGCCGTAGTGCTGCTGCAAATACTCCACCGTGGGGGGATAGACGCCCTCGGCGGCGTAGCAGGCCACGACGGCGCGGCGCAGGGTAGTTTCCAGCTGCTGCCGCCCCTCTTCTCCCTGCTGACGGTCAACAGAGGTGAGGGAAGTAATGAAGAGGACGAGGCATAGTGCGGCGAGAGCTGCCGCCAGCCATCGGAAGATGGCGGTGATACGTTTCTTTCCCATGGCGCTCACCCGATGGCGGTCATGATCTGCAGCAGGGGCAGCATGACGGAGAGAAGGATGAGGCCAACCAGTATGGACATGAGGGCAACGAGGGCGGGCTCAACACGTCCTGCGGCGGAGGCGAGGGCTTCTTCGCTCTCTTCACTTAGGCGCAAGGCAAGCTGATCCATGGTTTCGCCGCTGCGACCACTGCGGATGCCCGTCTCCAACAGGCGGCTCTCCGATACACTGAGAAGGCCGCTTTCGCGGAGGGACTCCGACAGCCCACGCCCTTCGTCAAGAAGGGCAATGCACTGGTCGCAGCGCTGGGAGAAGGCGGGTGCGCCTTCACTTAACCGTGCGGCGAGGGAGGCGGCTTCTGCGTCCGTCATGCCGCAGTGGATGCCCATGGCGAGGGCTTGGATAAACCGCGCCGTGTTGAGGCGGCGGGTGATGCCGCGATCCCCTTGAGTGCGGCGGTAGAGGGCCAGGAGATTTTCGCGAAGGGTGGGGGAGACAGCGATGACGATGGCGGCAATGACCACCACTGCCAAGAGAATGCATAATATTGGCAAACAGCGCCGCAGCCCTGCGCCAAAGGCGAGGAGACCGCCAGCAATGCCTGTGAGGCGGCTGCCGAGACGGCCGTACACATCGTTAAACACGGGCAGCACCCAAATGAGCAGCACCAAGACCACCACCAGCATGACCGCCAAAAGGACGGCGGGGTAGAGAAGGGAGGACTTTAGCTGCCGCAGCAGGCGGACGCGGGCATCGTAGTAATTGCCCAGGGAGCGGAGGGTCTCCTCTGTGCGGCCTACCCGCTCGCCTACCTCCACGAGGGCGCAGACGTAGTGGGGGAACACGGTGCTGTCGCGGAAGATTTGATGGAGGGGTGCGCCCTCATCGGCGGCGGCGGAGAGCCCCAGCAGCAGAGCGCGGCGGTGCTTGTCACTCTCATCCTCTGCAAGCAGTGCAAAGGCATCCCCTGCACCAATACCCGCGGAGAAGAGATTACTCAGCTCCCGACACAGGAAGCACAGTTCTTCATTTGTCAGTTGCCGCTGCTTCATAGTGGCCTCCGTAGCGTAGAATTAATAGAAATATTTGGAAGAGTAGTTCGCGCCGTTGCCGATGTAGGAGAGGATGTCGGCGCTGCTGTTACCCGAGGATGCGAAGGTGGGGTCCATCCGCTGCCAGGCGTGACCGTCAAACCAGATGACACCGTCCACCCAGCCGCTGCCCTCTACCCACACGCTGATCCAAGCGTGATAGGCAGCGCCTGCGTAGCCCACCACCAGCTTGCAGGGCACGCCCTGCGAGCGGAGCATACCTGTCATCAGTGCGGCGTAGTCGAAGCAGATGCCCCGCTTCGTTGCCATGACGTTATCCAGCACAGGGAGATAGCCTGTGGTGACGGAGGAGGCGAGGGCAGTATCGTAGGAGATGTTCTGCACCACGTAGTCGTAGACCGCCTCCACCTTGCCCAAGGTGTCGGAGATGCCGCTGGTCAAATAGGCCGCCATGGACACGGCGTTGGGGGCTGCATCGTAGTTAACGTACTGGTTGGAGTGGAGGAAGGGTTCAAACTCATTGTTGAGGGATGCGTAGACCGAGGCGCTCAGCACCGCGGCATACTTGCTGTCCACTACGTTTTGATAGATGGTGATTTGATACGAGCCGCTGCCATCGGACAGGGGGAAGGCCTCCCACCGCTCGGGCTTGAGGTTGTAGGTATAGGTGGTGGTGTTGACCACCTGCACCTTCAAGCGGGAAGAGGAGGGGGCGGTGAACTTCACCATCACGTAGCCGTAGGCAGCGTTGGAATAGTCGATGATGGCGCTGTCGTTTTGCTGCACCGCAGTGCCGGGGGCGCTGACGGTGACGGACATAGGCACGGCGGGAGGGGATTCTTCCAAGACCTCTGCCTCCTTGGCGGTGTCCACGTTCTCTACCTCCACAGACTCGGCGATGGCCTCCTCGGGGACGGGCTCTTCCTCCGTAGGAGGTGCAGTGTCCTCGTCCTCTGTGCCTTCATCGGGCGGGGCAGCATCTTCGGCCTCTCCATCGCCCACTTCATCGGTGGCGGGCGGGGGGTCGGTATCCTCTGCCGCAGGGGGCGTGTCTGCGGGGGTGTCCTCCACAGGGGCTGCGCCGCAGGCGACGAGGGAGAGAAGGAGCAGGGCGCACAGGAGGAGAGATAGGAACTTTTTCATGTGGCTTCACCTCATTGGAAAGATTTGTGGGGGGAAAGCCGCCGGAAATCTTAGGAATATTGTAGCATTTGCAGCGGCGCGGTGTAAAGGAAAAGAGGAAGTTTTCTGCTGTGGTCTATTGAAATGTGGAGAAAAGTGCAGTACAATGAATCGATGGAAGAAACTTTACGAGAGGAAGTGAGAGAGAATGCAACAAGTGAAAATGCAGATGCTGGGTGGCTTCTCTGTCACTTTCCAAGGAAAGACGGTGGATGACAGCGCCAACCGTATGCGTAAGGTGTGGCTGCTGCTGTCGTATCTGGTGTATAACCGCAACAGCGTGGCATCCCAGGAGCGGTATTTATCGCTGCTGCAGGGTGCAGGCGGCGAGGAGTCGGCTGACCCCAACGGGAAGCTGAAGGCCATGTTCTACCGCGTGCGCACCATGCTCAACGCCCTTTCTCCCACGGCGGGACACGATTGGATCGTCCGCCGTGACGGCACCTACTGCTGGAATAACGAGGTGGACGTGGTGCTGGATGCCGAGGAGTTCGAGTCCCTCTGCCGCAAGGCATTGGAGACGGAGGACGAGAGTGAACGCCTCGCCCTCTACCGTGAGGCGTTGGCACTCTACGGCGGCGATTTCCTGCCCAAGCTTTCTATGGAGCCGTGGGTCATCCCCTTGAGCGCCTACTATCACCGCTTGTATGTAGAGGCGGTGCTGGAAACGCTGGTGCTGCTGGAGAAGGCCGTATCGTGGCAGGAGATGGTGCAGCTGTGCGCCGCCGCGCTAAAGATCGAGCCATACAGCGAGGAGATCCACTGTCACTATATGCGGGCTTTGATGATGCTTGGTCGCCGTGAAGAGGCGGTGCGCCTCTACGAGGATATGAGCGAGAATCTCTTCGCCACCTTTGGTGTCATGCCCTCGGACGAGAGCCGCGCGTTGTATCGTGAGGCATCCCGTGAAGCGGGTGTGCCCACCGTGCCTGCCGATGGCATTCGCCAGCAGCTCACCGAGCGGGGGCAGGACGGCGGCGCTATGAAGTGCGAATACGATTTCTTCAAGCTTGTCTATCAGATGCAGGCCCGTAGCATCGCCCGCAGCGGCGAGGTGGTGCATATCGCCCTCTTCTCCCTCCACGGCTATCGCGGCAAGGAGCTTGCCCGCCGCAGCCTTGATGTGGCTATGAACAACTTGGAAGAGCTGATGCTGGGGAATCTGCGGCAGGGTGACCTGGTGTCTCGGTGCAGCGTGTCCCAGCTGGTGGTGATGCTGCCACAGGCCAATTATGAAAACAGCATTATGGTCTGCCAGCGAATTGAGAAGGCCTTTGGGCGGAAGTACCCCCATTCCCCTGCAAAGATCCATTTCTCCGTGCAGCCTCTTGAGCCGCGGGAGATGAAGAAATAACGCCAAGGAGAGAGTCGATGCGTATCGGCTCTCTTTTTTATTTAGCGGGGCAAAATGCCGTCCAGCACCGCCTGCACCACAAGGCGCAGATCCTTCTGATTGCCTGTGCAGGTGGAGAGGGTGAGGATATGGCTCTCGGCGGTGACTTCGATGGGCATGGTGATGGAACTGTTGCTGTGATACTCTGCCAGCGCCTTTTCGCGGGCGGCATCGTCGGCGAAGGAGAGACGGTAGGTATCCGAGGAGATGCCCGCCTCGTAGCAGGCGAAGATGGCATAGCGCAGCACCGCGCCGTCAATGGCGATGTAGACGTAGGGGTACTTCTCGGGCACATCCTGCCACTGATACTTGTGGAGCTCTGCGAACATGGTGCCATCGTTCATGGCGTGACCATAGATGAGGGTATTAAAGTCGGTGAAATCGGTGCTGTTATGCTGCTCTAAGAAGATAGAGCCTGCCACATTGGGCGTGCCGTCCCACGTGTGGCTGAGGTATTCGCTGTTGTCGTGGCTCTCCATGAGAGGGTAGGAGATAACGCTGCCGGGGATGTGGATCCAGCCCAGCACATCGGCGTTGGTCTCACGGAGGGAATCCAAGTCCACCGCTGCTAAGAATGTACCGTCCTCGGGGAGGGAGAATACAGGCAAATCGGGCAGAGAGGGGACTTGGGGCGTATCTGCCTTGGGGACGGATTCTCCTTCGGTCATGGCCTCAGCCAGCGCCGCTTCATAGGTGCGCTGAGCCTGCTGCTTATCTATGAGCTGCTTGATGGCAGTGCCGCTGCTGGCAACAAAGATGATGGCCAGCGCAATGGTGGCAATGCGCCGAAGTGTTCCCTTCTTCATAGTTCCAAGTCTCCTTTTTGGCATAAGGTGTGATCTTGAGAAAAGTATAGCAGTGGGCAGTGACAAATTCGGTGATATTTTCCTCTCACACCTTCAAAAAACGAAAAAAATCTGTTACCAAAAAGAAAAAGCGAAGGGCCCCGCAATGCGGGGCCCTTTGCTTTTAGAAGAGAGACAGAGACTTGTTGCTCTTAGGAGATGGAATTTACTCCTCGTCCTTCTTGCGGTTCAGACCAATGAGAGCCAGGCCGGAGCCGGAGAAGGCGGAGATGGCCAGCAGCAGCGTGGAGAGGTCGCCCGTCTGGGGGACGGCTGCCAGAGGCACTTCCTCATCGAGGATCTCTACCAGACCGTCACCGCCGGTTGGGGCAACGGGATAGTAGGGATAGTAGGGGTAGCTGGGGGTCACAGTAGGCTCGGTAGGCTCAGTAGGCTCGGTAGGCTCGGTAGGCTCAGTAGGCTCGGTAGGCTCGGTAGGCTCAGTAGGCTCGG
>CAYTOO010000018.1:0-21300 GCA_964439545.1 uncultured Oscillospiraceae bacterium
CCTGAGCCTTCTCCTTGGTCAGGAACAGGCCGGTGGACTCCACGACGTACTCAGCGCCGACCTTTGCCCAAGGCAGATCAGCAGGATTCTTCTCAGCGAAGATGGGGATCTCCTTGCCGTTGACGACGATAGCGGTATCAGTGCTGCCGATCTCGGCGGGGCACTTGCCGTGCATGGTGTCGTACTTCAGCATGTAGGCCAGATACTCAGCGGGGCACAGGTCATTGATGCCGACGATCTCGATCTCGGGGTGATTCAGGCTGGCACGGAAGACCATGCGGCCGATACGGCCAAAACCGTTAATACCAACTTTAATGCTCATAATAATAACTTCCTCTCGTTATAATAATATCAATTGATGGAATATATCAAACGTATGGTACGTTTAAAATTATATGCAATGCTGGAAGAAAATGCAAGCCTTTTTTTAATAAATTCATGTTTTTTTCAAAATTCGGGAAAGTTCCACAAGGTTCTTGTATTTTTGCGCCTCCTTTGGTATCATATGGCTGAACACCCGTCTTTTTCCGCACATATTCTCTATGGCGGCTCGAAAGGCTAGAATGGCGTAAAGGAGGTATGATCCAAATGAACGAGTTTGAACGGGATGAATTGCAGATGTTAGCAGAGCTTCTGCCCTCTGTGGCATCTTCTCTGCGCTCTCCCTTGGACAGTCTCCACCTGGCAGCACAGGGTCTTATCGCCAAAACGGGCGCAGACGGCCCCGAGGCGGCGATTCTGCGCCAGAGCTGCTATAAAATGCTGCGCCTTGTGAATAATATGTCCCTGGCACCTATTTTAACCGATGACCTGCCCTTTTATCTCACCGATGCCGATTTGGCTGCACTGATGACGAAGATGTATCAGCAGTGCTCGGCTCTGGCAGAGGCGGCAGGCATTACGCTGAACCTCCACTGCAAGGAGGAGTTCCTCCCCTCTGCTATCCATCGCGACTATTTGGAGCGGGCACTGTGGAATCTCATCAGCAACGCCTTTAAGTTCACCCCCAAGGGCGGCGAGGTGACGCTGAAGGTGGAAAAGAGCGATAAAATCGCCCTTCTCTCTGTTTCCGATACCGGCGTAGGCATTGCTCCTGAACTGATGGAGACTGTCTTTGACCGCTGTCTCCACGGTGATCGGCAAGACCCCCGCCCTCACGGCTTGGGACTCGGTCTCTTGATTGCCCGCCGCGTGGCAGAGGGTCACGGCGGTCGCTTACTGCTGGAGAGCCGCGAAGGCGAGGGCACTACCGTCACATTGGCGCTGCCTTTGCGCCGCGCACAGCAGGAGGTGCTGCGCCAGCCCATCTTCGACTATGCAGGCGGTTTCAGCCCCGCACTGTTGGAGCTGAGCGATGCATTGCCCTTCCAAGCGTTCATGGACGTTGAGGATTGACCATTCTCACGTGACAGGATACCCCTTCTCACCCCGTAACATACAACGAGGACACAATGATGACGAAACAACGTGTATTGCTCGCCATGTCCGGCGGCGTGGACAGCACCGCTGCGGCGGTGCTGCTCTTGCAAGAGGGCTACCATGTGGATGGTGTGATGCTCCATCTCCACAGCGAGGCTGATGGGAGCGCCGAAACAGATGCCCGCGCCGCAGCTGCCCATTTGGGCATCGGCTTTACCCTGCTGGACGGGCAGGAGAATTTTCGCCGCTGCGTAATAGAGCCTTTTATCGCTGATTACTGTTCCGCACGCACCCCCAACCCCTGCATCCGCTGCAACGAGCGGGTGAAATTCGGATTGTTGCTGGACTATGCCTTAAAAAACGGCTACGACTATCTCGCCACAGGCCACTATGCCCGCATTGAGCGGGACGAGCAGGGCATCGCCCATCTGCTGCGAGGGCTTGACCGCAGCAAAGACCAGAGCTATGTGCTGTGCCGCTTAAATCAGCACCAGCTCTCCCATCTGCTGCTGCCCTTGGGGAATGTGGATAAGCCCTACGCCCGAAAAGTAACTGCCGAGGCAGGCTTATTAAACGCCGACCGCGGTGACAGCCAGGATATCTGCTTTATTCCTGACGGGGACTACATCGCCTTCTTAAAACGGGAGGGTGTGGAGTTGCAGGGCGGCAATTTCATCGACGAGGACGGCAACGTGCTGGGGCAGCACCGCGGTCTCCCCTGCTACACCATCGGACAGGGCAAGGGCTTGGGCATCGCCTTAGGCCGCCATGTCTATGTGCTGGAGAAAAACGTTGAAAACAACACCGTGACCCTCGGCGACAATGACCGCCTCTTCACCCATACTCTCACGGCAAACGAGGTGAACTGGCTCTCGGGCAACCCGCCACAGAGTGCATTCCGCTGCAGCGCCAAGACACGGTATTCTCAAAAAGAAGCCGCCGCCACAGCACAAATTCTACCCGACGGACGTTTGCAGCTGACCTTTGATGAGGCGCAGCGTGCCATCACCGCGGGACAAGCAGTGGTGCTCTATGAGGGGGACGAAGTCCTCTGCGGCGCAACCATTGAATAGCATAAAAAGACACCCTCTCGGGTGTCTTTTTTTCGCTTATTTATGCCTTTTCAAACACGGCCTTCATGGCACGATAGGTCATGTAGCAATCCAGCTTCGCCACCGTTTCGCAGGGTGCGTGCATGCTCAGCACGGGAACGCCTGCATCGATGGTGTCGATGTTGCGCTTTGCCATGAACTTGGCCACCGTACCGCCGCCGCCCATGTCGGTCTTGCCCAGCTCTGCCATCTGCCAGTGGATGCCGTCATCGTTGAGCAGTTTGCGGAACTTGCCCACCACCTCGGCGCTGGCATCGGATGCGCCCGACTTGCCGCCTGCGCCAGTGTACTTGCAAAGGCCGATGCCGTAGTTCACCATAGCGGAGTTGCGCTTATCGTAGACCTCGGCGAAATTGGGGTCATAAGCTGCCGTCACATCGGCGCTGACACAGAAGGAGTTGGCATAGCAATCGTAGAGCTTCACGCCCTGTGCATTGCACAGTTCCTCCATAAACTTATCAAAGGCCTCGGACTGCATGCCCGACACGCCCTCAGAGCCGATCTCCTCCTTGTCGGCGAAGATGCACACAGCGGTGCGTGCGGGAGTATCCAACGCAAACAGCGCCGCCAATTCTGCATAGGCGCAGACGCGGTCATCGTGACCGTAGGCAGAGATAAAGCTGCGGTCAAAGCCCACATCGCGGGCGCAGTAGGCGGGAACAGCCTCCAACTCAGCGGAGATGAAGTCCTCCTCCACGATGCCGTAGGTGTCGTTGAGATACTGCAATACACCCAGTTTGAAGCGGCTCTTCTCATCCTCGTCTGTCACAGGCTCGCTGCCCACAAGGATATTGAGGCTCTCGCTGGGGATGGCCTCGCCTAACGGCTTCTTGGCCTGCTCACGGCCCAAATGGGGCAGCAGGTCATTGATGATAAACTGGGGGTCAGAGGGTTTATCGCCCACATGGATTTCCACAGCAGAGCCGTCCGCCAGCGTCACCACGCCGTGAAGCTCCAGCGGGACGGTGACCCACTGGTACTTGCGGATGCCGCCATAGTGATGGGTCTTGAAATAGGCCATCTCCGCCTCTTCATAGAGGGGGCGGGGCTTGAGGTCAAGGCGAGGAGCATCGGTGTGGGCGGCGGCGATGTTGGCACCCTTGGCGAGAGACTCGCTGCCGATAATGGCCAGCATAATGCCCTTGCCGCGATTGTTGCAATAGACCTTATCGCCAGCTTTCAGTGCCATGTTGGGCACATACTCCACAAAGCCACGTGCCTTGGCAAGCTCGATGCAATACTCCACACACTGGCGCTCCGTCTTGCCGCGATCGAGGAACAGCTTATAGTCCTCGCAGTATTCGTTCATCTCCTTGCGCTCAACCTCGCTCAAGCGGTCATAGCCGTGCTTGGGGGCATAGAGCAGCTTCTCGCTCAATTTTTTCTCGCTCATTTCTTGTTCCTCCTTCTTTAGGATAGGGCGCGGGACTCGAGGTTGCTGCGCAAGCTCACCGCACCTTGGCAGTTATTGATAATGAGGGCATCGGTCACATCGTATTCCTCCACAAGAGAGGCCACAGAGGGGACAGTCTCACGGATGTCCACCACTACAATGCGCTCAAAGTAGTCGATCATATAGGGAATAAAAGCGTTGCCGTAAGACTCCTTGAATACCAGCAGCGTCTTGCCGTTCTTCAAATCGGTGGTAATGACCGTCAAGGGTTGGTCGCCGCACATGAAGGCGGCAGCATAGTCGCTGCGGTTGCCGTTGATGGCCTCGCCGCTGTATCTCACACCATCGCGGTAGTAGACCATGGAGTAGCCCTGATGGGGGTAGTGCGCCACGGTATAGTCGGGGTTGGTCTCCAGCGCCGCAGGACGACCGCCGTACATGTGGAGCGAGCCGATGCAGCCCGTCTGAATGGTAGTTTCGTAGCTATCGAGGGCGTAGGGGGTAATGCCATTGGCCTCGCAGAAAGCCACGGAGGCATAATATGCGCCGAGGCTCGTCCAGTGATGGTCGGTGCGGTAGAACATGTACTCACCGTCATGCTCCGTCATCACGCCCATACAATCGGCGGTGGTGACACCCTCCATCATGTCATAGGTGCTCTGAATAAATCTCTTTGTTGCCTCATAGGGGTCATCGTACCCTGCGGGAGACTCAAAAGCAGCGCACTTGGGGATAAGCAAGCTGGTGGTATTGATGTTGGGATACTTGGCGGCGAACTTACTCACGGTCTCGGCATAGGCGGTAGAACCTGTAGAGTCGGGGATGAAATACTCAATGCCATAGTCGCCGCAGACCAGCACGGAATTGGCATAGTAAGCATCCAGCGTGTTGTGATAATGCTCACCCTTCATCGTCTCGGGAATGATGCCGCTCAAATCATCGGAGGTATAGCTGCCCTTGCCTGCGGGGATATATTTTTCACCTGCGGGCACTACCTGCTGAGAACACACGCTGCACACGCCGTCACTGCCAATGGAGTGGCTGAGGGCGGGCGCGATTTGGGCATCGCACACGGCGCAGACCTCGGGGGAGGTACAGGTCGCTGCACCTGCGGAGGTGTGGGCAAGCTGGGGCATCAAAATCTCCCCGCAGCGAGTGCAGGTTTGGGGTGCGCTGCAGGTGGCCTCTGCGCCCGCTTCATGGCCCAACGCCTCGGTCATGATTTTGCCGCACTCCATGCACACCTCATCGTTGAGGCAGCTGACAGGGGTGGCAGATTCATGTTTATGACAGGCGGCGAGACTCAAAACCAGTACCGCCGCAAGAGTAAGGATCAGCAATTTTCTCATAGGGCAAATTCCTTTCCTAAGGCTTTCATTAATTATACGAAACCTTCCCCCTTTTTTCAAGTGCAGATACCCCTCTCCCTCCTGTCGCCCCATAAAAATTTATGTGGCGTAGTGACGAAAGATGTGATATACTGTTAGATAGTGTATTTTGTCTGAAGGGAGACGACCTATGGAGCGTCAATTTCCCCGTTTGATCGTACATGAAAACCGTTTTCGTCAAAACGTGGAGGCTGCCATGTCCCGCTGCCACGAAATGGGCATTGATGTCTGCGGCGTTATTAAGGGCTGTCACGCTATGCCTGCCATCGCCCGCATTATGCGTGAAGGCGGCACCTCCTCCCTCGGCACCAGCCGCCTTGAGCAGGTCAAGCGCTGCCGCGATGCAGGTATTGAAGGGCCTTATTGGCTTATCCGCATCCCCGCTATGTCGGAGCTGCCCGATGTGGTGTCCCTGTGCGAAGTTTCTCTCCAGAGCGACCTCTCTACTATGGAAGCAACGGAGCGAGAGTGCGCGCGGCAGGGTAAAAACCATAGCGTCATCGTTATGGCCGACTTGGGCGATTTGCGTGAGGGCTTTTGGGACAAGGACGAGATGGTGGATGCCTGTGTGGCAGTAGAGCGGGAAATGCCCCACCTGCACCTGCTGGGCATCGGCGTGAACTTGAGCTGTTACGGCTCGGTGCGTCCCACCGTTGAAAAAATGAATGAGCTGATTGCCATCGCACGGCGCATCGAGGCAAAGATTGGCCGCCCCTTGGAAGTTGTTTCGGGTGGTGCTACCTCCAGCTTTACGCTGGTCCATAACAAAACCATGCCCAAGGGCATCAATAACCTCCGCATGGGTGAGCTGTTCCTGGTGAATCTCCCCACCAGTTGGGGTGTCACGGACATGGACTATATGCGCACTGATGCCTTCACCCTGCAGGCCGAGGTCATTGAGATTCGAGAAAAGCCCAGTCACCCGCAAGGTGAGTTGTGCATCGATGCTTTTGGCCGCAAGCCCACGTACACGGACATTGGTATCCGCAAGCGGGCGCTTTTGGCTATGGGCCGCGCTGACGTTTGTGATATGGACAACCTTATTCCTCGTGATGAGGGTATCACTGTGGTAGGCGGCAGTTCTGACCACTGCATTCTCGATGTGACTGATTGTAAGCGCGATCTCAAGGCGGGTGATATTGTGGAGTTTTCTCTGCTCTACGGACATCTTTTGTTCTTGACCAATCGCAATGACATCGATATCGTTTATGATAAGGATAACAATTAAAAATTGAGGAGGATCTTTTATGGAAGGATTCGGCATTTTACTGCTGAACGCGGTGCTGACGCTGTTCGCCTTCTTCGCTGCAGCACCCATCACTCTCAGCGCCATCTCCACCTTCGGCGTGCAGAAGCGCTTTGCTTACGTCATGATCGAGGAGGGCGTGATCGCCGAAGAAGAAGTTAAGCGCATTCTGCCTAAGAAGCAGGGCGCAGGCGTGGTGATCGCCATCATCGTGCTGGCAGCGCTGGGTATCGCCGCATGGCGTGCCGCCCCCTACGGCCCTATCTGTGCTGTTGTGGGTATGGTGCTTGGTCTTGTGAAGTATCGCAAGGTGCTGCAGTTCAACTCTCTGACAGTGCAGCGTTTTAAGAACACCTTTAAGGACAGCTTCAACGTTGATAAGTTGAACCGCTATGTGGATAAGATGTTCTAAGAAAACAAATTAAGCAAAAAAAGAAAGCCCGCAAAGGGCTTTCTTTTTTGCTTTAAGTAGTGTAGTTGCTTACTTGACCTGAGCCATCTCAGCAAACTTGTCGGCATTCTTGCCCTTCAGCACGGCACGGATGACGAACAGGACAGCGATCAGCAGGACGATCTCGATGACCAGCATGATGACAGCGCTGCGGACGAAGGGAGCCAGCACAAAGCCCACGAAGGACACAACGGCCACGGTCAGAGCATAGGGCAGCTGGGTGGACACATGGTTCAGGTGGTAGCAGTGTGCACCGGCAGAAGCCATGATGGTAGTGTCGGAGATGGGGGAGCAGTGGTCGCCGCAGACGCCGCCGGCGCAGGCAGCAGCCAGACCGATAACGCACAGGGTGGGATCGACAGTGTAGTCGAAGACCTGAACAACGATGGGAGCCATGATACCGATGGTACCCCAAGAAGTACCGGTAGCGAAAGCGATGGCGCAAGCCATAGCGAAGATGATGGCGGGCAGGAAGTTCTGCAGAGCGCCGGCATTGCCCAGCACGCCGTTAACGAAGTCGCTGGAGCCCAAAGCGCCGGTCATGGAGTTCAGAGTCCAGGCCAAGGTCAGGATCAGGATGGGGGAGACCATCTGAACGAAGCCATTGGGGACGGAATCGAAGCTCTTGACGAAGCCGATGGCGCCACGGCACCAGAAATAAACGAAGGTAAACACAACGGCAACCAGAGCGCCCAGAGGCAGACCCAGGGAAGCATCGCAGTTAGCGAAGGCGTTGATGAAGCTCTCGCCATCGAAGAAGCCACCGGTCCAAATCATGCCGATGATGCACATCACGATCAGCACGATAACGGGCAGCAGCAGGTCAAGGATGGAGCCCTTCTTGGCGCCTTCCTCGTAATCATCGTCACCGGCGAAGGGACGATGCTCGGTGGTGAACAGGTCATCCTTGATCTGAGCATTGTACTCGTGGGTCAGCATGGGACCGTAGTCAAAGTTCAGCAGAGAGATGACGATGATCATCACCAGAGTCAGCAGGCAGTAATAGTTGTAGGGGATCTGCTGAATGAAGACCTGAATACCGTTGACGGACTCGCTGTTGACGTAGCCGGAGACGGCTGCGGCCCAGGAGGACACGGGGGCGATCATGCACACGGGAGCGGCAGTAGCATCGATGATGTAAGCCAGCTTTGCGCGGGAGATCTTGTGGGACTCGGTCACAGGACGCATGACGGAGCCGACGGTCAGGCAGTTAAAGTAGTCATCGATGAAGATCAGCACGCCCAGCAGCATGGTCAGCAGCTGAGCACCCTTGCGGGTCTTAACAGCAGTCTTGGCCCAACGACCGAATGCAGCGGAGCCGCCGCCCTTGTTCATCAGATCCACCATGATGCCCAGCAGCACCAGGAAGATGATGATGCCCATATCCCAAGTGTCAGCCAGCACACACAGCAGGCCAACCTCGTCGCCAACCAGTGCCACGACGGTGTCCCAAATGCCGAAGTTGGTGTACAGCAGTGCACCGGCCAGGACGCCCAGGAACAGGGAGGAATACACTTCCTTGCTGATCAGAGCCAGCACGATAGCCACGATGGGGGGCAGCAGGGACCAGAAGGTGCCATAAACACCATCAGGATATCTGACACCCAAAATGACCATCAGCACGACGAAAATGCCAAAGGCTACGCCGTACGCGATCTTTGTGCTCTTCTTTTCCATTATGAGATTTACCTCCTCAATGTTATATGGTCTGTAAATCTTACAATTTTTTAGGCGAATTGTCAATATTTCAACAATGTCAAGAGTGGGTAAACTTGAACAAATTATGAACCAAGAATTCTCTGTTTCCCACAGTTTTGGGGCCATTTTTCACGTTCTTAACGGGTATTTTATAATCTTTATGCCATCTTTATGCCTATCCCTCCCTCTTCCTCCCCT
Source organism: uncultured Oscillospiraceae bacterium (assembly GCA_964439545.1). GTDB lineage: Bacteria > Bacillota > Clostridia > Oscillospirales > Oscillospiraceae > Vescimonas. Next base: position 8,906 of record CAYTOO010000018.1, read on the forward strand.
CCTCTTTGCGGCATCTTAACGCATTTTTGCGTCTTTCGCTCGGCAAAGTTATCGATATTTCGCCGCACCTTCTAAATAGCCTAAAAAAAGAAAGCCCTTGCGGGCTTTCTTTTTTCTTGTAAGTAATGCGGTTGCTTACTTGACCTGAGCCATCTCAGCAAACTTGTCTGTGTTCTTCTTGGAAACGATAGCGCGGATCACCAACAGGACAACAATCATCAGCACGATCTCGATGAGCAGGCAGACGATCCAGTTGCGGATGAAGGGAGCCAGCACGAAGCCCACGAAGGAAACGCACACCACGGTGATGGCATAGGGCAGCTGGGTGGACACATGGTTCAGGTGGTAGCAGTGTGCACCGGCAGAAGCCATGATGGTAGTGTCGGAGATGGGGGAGCAGTGGTCGCCGCAGACGCCGCCGGCGCAGGCAGCAGCCAGACCGATAACGCACAGGGTGGGATCGACAGTGTAGTCGAAGACCTGAACAACGATGGGAGCCATGATACCGATGGTACCCCAAGAAGTACCGGTAGCGAAAGCGATGGCGCAAGCCATAGCGAAGATGATGGCGGGCAGGAAGTTCTGCAGAGCGCCGGCATTGCCCAGCACGCCGTTAACGAAGTCGCTGGAGCCCAAAGCGCCGGTCATGGAGTTCAGAGTCCAGGCCAAGGTCAGGATCAGGATGGGGGAGACCATCTGAACGAAGCCATTGGGGACGGAATCGAAGCTCTTGACGAAGCCGATGGCGCCACGGCACCAGAAATAAACGAAGGTAAACACAACGGCAACCAGAGCGCCCAGAGGCAGACCCAGGGAAGCATCGCAGTTAGCGAAGGCGTTGATGAAGCTCTCGCCATCGAAGAAGCCACCGGTCCAAATCATGCCGATGATGCACATCACGATCAGCACGATAACGGGCAGCAGCAGGTCAAGGATGGAGCCCTTCTTGGCGCCTTCCTCGTAATCATCGTCACCGGCGAAGGGACGATGCTCGGTGGTGAACAGGTCATCCTTGATCTGAGCATTGTACTCGTGGGTCAGCATGGGACCGTAGTCAAAGTTCAGCAGAGAGATGACGATGATCATCACCAGAGTCAGCAGGCAGTAATAGTTGTAGGGGATCTGCTGAATGAAGACCTGAATACCGTTGACGGACTCGCTGTTGACGTAGCCGGAGACGGCTGCGGCCCAGGAGGACACGGGGGCGATCATGCACACGGGAGCGGCAGTAGCATCGATGATGTAAGCCAGCTTTGCGCGGGAGATCTTGTGGGACTCGGTCACAGGACGCATGACGGAGCCGACGGTCAGGCAGTTAAAGTAGTCATCGATGAAGATCAGCACGCCCAGCAGCATGGTCAGCAGCTGAGCACCCTTGCGGGTCTTAACAGCAGTCTTGGCCCAACGACCGAATGCAGCGGAGCCGCCGCCCTTGTTCATCAGATCCACCATGATGCCCAGCAGCACCAGGAAGATGATGATGCCCATATCCCAAGTGTCAGCCAGCACACACAGCAGGCCAACCTCGTCGCCAACCAGTGCCACGACGGTGTCCCAAATGCCGAAGTTGGTGTACAGCAGTGCACCGGCCAGGACGCCCAGGAACAGGGAGGAATACACTTCCTTGCTGATCAGAGCCAGCACGATAGCCACGATGGGGGGCAGCAGGGACCAGAAGGTGCCATAAACACCATCAGGATATCTGACACCCAAAATGACCATCAGCACGACGAAAATGCCAAAGGCTACGCCGTACGCGATCTTTGTGCTCTTCTTTTCCATTATGAGATTTACCTCCTCAATGTTATATGGTTTAATCATTTTATACGCTCTTAACAAAATTGTCAATCTCTTCACACACTTTTCTTGGTTTTTGACAAATTTTTATCACGTTCTTTGGATTTTCCTACAGGCAGGCCATATTCTTTGATTTTGGTTATTTTGTTGCAGAATTCCTGCATTTTGCGCAAAAAAGCACCGATGCCAAGGCATCGGTGCTTTTATTGTGTTTTTACTCAGCTTACTATGTACAGATACAATCCGTATTTCTTAGCCGAAGAAGGCGGTCAGCTGGCCGTACAGAACGAGCAGCAGGCCCAGAGGAGCGATGAAGCGGACGCAGAACTTGAAGTACTTGAACATGGTGAACTTGTTGCCCATCTGTTCGATCTCGTCCTTGACCAAATTGGGACCAATCTCCCAACCGACGACAACGCAGGTCAGCAGTGCGCCGATGGGCATCATGACACCCTCAGAGATCATGTCGAAGAAGTCAAGCCAGTCAGCAGCCCATGCGCCGTAGTTCTCCAAGCCGAGTAGCGCCGCCGGGTGGATGCCCTGAGTGCCCAGGGAGTCGTAAGCGACCAGCATGCAGCCCAAGCAGACGAAGATGGTAGCGATGAAGCAGTACTTCTTACGCTTGTCGCCCTTGCCCTTCTCCATAGCCTTGTCGCAGAAGTGAGCAACCACGACTTCCAGCAGGGAGATGGAGGAGGAGATTGCTGCGAACACGACCAGCAGATAGAACAGGATGCCGAACACGGGGCCGATACCGCCCATGCGCTGGAACACGTTCTGCATGGTGACGAACAGCAGGGAGGGACCGCCCAGAGCGCCGGTGGGATCCAGAGCGAAACGAGCGGGCAGCACGCACAGAGCGGCCATGAATGCAACCAGGGAGTCCATAGCAACGATCAGCAGAGCGTTCTTCTGAATGTTCTCCTTCTTATCCAAATAGGAACCATAGGTGATCATGGCGCCCATGCCGAGGGACAGGGAGAAGAACATCTGACCGCCGGCAACGGAGAAGGTCTGGAACAGGTTAGAGGGTTCGCAGACACCGTTGGCAACGCCCCAGCCGGGGATGAACATGTACTTCAGACCATCAACAGCACCGGGCAGAGTGCAGGCGCGGATGATGCAGATCAGCAGAGCAACGAACAGAGCAGGCATACCGATGGAGCAAACCTTCTCGATACCGCCGGAGACGCCGCCCAGCACGATGACCATGGTCAGGATAACGAAGATCAGACCGTAGATAACGCCCTCCCAGGGGGAAGCAATCAGGTTGTTGAACACTTCTGCACCCGTCAAGCCAGCAGAACCAAAGCCTGCCTTGAACAGGTCACCAACGTTAACAACGACGTACTTGATGCAGTAGCCGCCCAGTGCGCAGTAGAAGAACAGGATCAGGAAGGCGGAGGCGATACCCATCCAGCCCATCCACTTGAACTTCTTGCTGACGACCTGGTAAGCAGCAACAGCGCCCTTACCGGTCTTACGGCCGATGGCCAACTCACTGATCATGACGATGATACCAGTGGTCAGACCCAGGAAAATGTAGACCAGCAGGAAGGCGAAACCGCCGTTCGCGCCCATCTTTGCAGGGAATCCCCAAATGTTGCCCAGACCCACGGCGGAGCCGACGGCAGCCATCAGGAATCCGAAGTTAGACTTAAAGCCACTTCTGTTTTCTTCCATAGTTTTCTCTCCTTTATTATAAGGTTGCCTCGCCTATGAGGCGGTTATGGATGAATTTTACTCTCCCCTACCCTTACTGTAAATACAAAATCGTCCTTTTTAACACCGTCTTTATGCATCTTAACTTTTTCTTTATCCGTTCATTATGTTTGAGACCGCAGGACGCCCATTCTTTGTGCGAAAAAAGGCGCCGCTGTTGCGACGCCTTTTTTGTGAATTTTGTCAAAAGTTTCGCGAAAAGAAACTCAATCTCCCTCGCGCATACGGTAACCCACGCCCACCTCTGTAAAGAGATATTCAGGGTGGCTGGGGTCTTTCTCGATCTTGCGGCGAATATTGGCCATATTGACGCGGAGGATCTGATTATCCGCCTTGGCCTTGGGACCCCACAGCTCACGGATGATGAAATCGTAGGTCAGCACCTTACCGGCATACTTGCCCAGCAGCGCCACGATCTTATACTCGTTGACCGTCAGCTTGGCGTTCTCGCCGTGCATCAGCACCTGATGCTTATCGTAATCGATAGTCAAATCGCCGGCGGTGAATTTGCCGGACAGAGCGATACGAGGATCGGACAAGGTGGTGCGGGTGTGACGAATGGCAGCACGAATACGAGCCAGCAGCTCGGAAGTGCCAAAGGGCTTGGTGATAAAATCGTCAGCGCCGCAGTCGAGAGCCTCCACCTTATCATGCTCATAGCTGCGGGCGGATACCACCACTACGGGGAGGTTGGACCATTTGCGGACGGACTTCAGCACCTCCATGCCATCCATATCGGGCAAGCCCAAATCGAGGATGATGAGGTCGGGGCAGTGAGAGGAGATCATGGTGAGAGCCTCCTCGCCGCCGCGGACAGTGATGGTATCATATCCATTGGCCGTCAGGATCATAGAGATGAAATTGCTGATGCTCTGTTCATCCTCAACGATCAATACCTTATCCTTAACTTTCATTATCTCTCTCCTCCATCGGTAATTCTATAGTAAATTGCGCGCCGCCCTCAGGGCGGTTCTCTCCACGGATCGTGCCGCCGTGGGCCTGCACAATGGTGCGGCACACGGACAAGCCGATGCCCATATCCCGTTTATCATCGCCCTGCTGGGTCTGGTGTGTGCTGCTGTCAAACAACCGCGGCAGCAGATGTGTCTGAATGCCTACACCATCATCGCAGATAGTAAATCGAGCATTCTTCCCCTTTCGCTCCAGCGCCACTGTGATCTTGGTTGCACTTTCGCCGTGTCGTACGGCATTTTCCAACAGATTCAGCAGGACCTGCTCAATCATCACCTCGTCCATGGGCACCACCAGTACCTCGTCGGGCAGCTTGACCTCCACGGGGATGGTGGGCTTTCTGCCGAACTTGGCAACAGCGCTTTCAATCACTTCCTCAGCAACGCCCGGCGCTTTAATCAGTGTATTGGTGTTCTGTCCTCCGATACGGGTCACGGATAGAAGATTTTCTACCACACGGATGAGCCAGCGGGCATCCTCGTTGGCGTTTTGCAGCAGCATATCCCGCTCATTCTCCGACAGCGCCTTCTCCTCCAGCAGCGTTTCCGTTGCACCCACGATGCCCGTCAAGGGCGTGCGGATATCGTGGGACACGGCACGCAGGAGGTTGGCGTGGATCTTTTCGCGCTCTGCTTCGCGTCGCAGCGCTTCATACTGTTTGACGCGGGTGGTCAGCATACACGTCACGATGGAGATCAGCAGCATCACCAGGAACGTCAGCGGAAAGCCCGCCAGAGTAAAGCTGATCTGCCAGTAGGGGAAGGTGAACACGTAGTCCACTGCCAGCACGCCGGCCACCGCGGTGATGATACCGAAGATATAGCCTTCCGTAAACAGCGCCGTCAGAAAGACGTCCATGAAGAAAATGACAGCCACATAGCTCGTATCGTTATGGGGGTCAACGGAGCGCAGCAGCAGACACAGGGCCGCCGTGATGGCAAAGAGGATCACCGTGATCAAGGTGTCCTTAATAACAGATCTCACCTTTTTCGCACCATCTCCCCGGCGCGGGTCTTTTTCCTGCCAGAGGAACTTGAAAATATTCACGGCACACCTCCTCTCCCTTATAATTGCAATCATTGTATCACACTTCCGTGTTAAGAAAACGCAAAAAACTCGTTAAGAGCCGCTTTTTGTGTCAAAAACTGAAAAAGCCGCCGAAAGCGGCGGTGCATTCGGCGGATTTTGTATCATCAAGGCGAAAAAACGCCCATAAAAAGCAAATTTCCACGGCACAGCTGTGTCGTGGTTCCCTCATTTGTGTTGAACGCTCATCTCTCGCTGGGCTGCCAGTCGCAGTCGGCGAAAATCATGTCATCCAAATCACCGTAGATTCGATTGTCCATCATATACGCTATCACGCTCCTTCCTCTTTTCGTTTTCTATGGTATAGTATATGCGCTCTCACGCCAAAATGCAACGGCAGAGATTATACATTTTTGCCAAGGCGTGGCGCAACTTTTTTGACATTTCGCCGAAGCCACTCTTGCCTTTTGCGGTTATACTATTATATAATGAGGAAAACTGTAGAAAACAGGTGTTCCTATGAGAGAGTTTTTCGCCGGAGAATTTGATATCGCTGTCATTGGCGCAGGTCACGCCGGCATTGAGGCGGCGCTGGCCGCGGCACGATTGGGGATGGAGACCATTTGCTTTACCATCAATCTCGATGCCGTGGGCAACATGCCCTGTAACCCCGCCGTGGGCGGCACAGGCAAAGGGCACCTCGTCCGCGAATTGGATGCCCTCGGCGGCGAGATGGCAAAGGCCGCCGACAAGGCCTGTATCCAGTACCGTATGCTCAACCGCGGCAAAGGCCCTGCCGTGTGGTCTCTGCGTGCCCAGGCCGACCGCCGCGAGTATCAGAAGGTGATGAAGCACACCTTGGAGCGCCAGCCCCACCTCCATGTCCGACAGGGCGAGGTGGTGGATATTCGCGCAGAAGGCGGCCGCGTGACGGAAGTCGTGCTGCGCACCGGTGCAGTGTTCCGTGTGAAGGCCGCCATTCTCTCCACGGGCACCTTCCTCAGCGGTCGCACCATCGTGGGCGAGTGCGTGGAGGACAGCGGCCCCGATGGTATGCACGCCTCTACTCTTCTCACGGAGCGCCTTGTTGCGTTGGGTCTGCCTCTGCGCCGCTTTAAGACGGGTACGCCCCCTCGTGTCAACGCACAGACGGTGGATTTTTCAAAAATGGAGCTGCAGGTGGGCGACACTGACCCTCTGCCCTTCAGCTTCGAAACGGAGGATGCACCTCAAAACCGCGCTGTGTGCTATCTCACCTATACCAATGCAGAAACCCATCGCATTATCCGCGAGAACTTAGACCGCAGCCCCATGTATAACGGCGTTATTGACGGCGTTGGCCCTCGCTATTGCCCTTCCATCGAGACGAAAATCGTCCGCTTTGCCGATAAGGAGCGCCATCAGCTGTTCGTTGAGCCCATGGGTCTTGACACGGAGGAACTCTACATCCAAGGCTTCTCCTCCTCCCTCCCCGAGGATGTGCAAATCGAGATGCTCCACACGGTGGTGGGCTTGGAACATGCTGAGATGACCCGCCCCGCCTACGCCATCGAGTACGATTGCATCGACCCGCTGGCGCTGCTGCCCACCATGGAGACGAAGGCTATCCGCGGTCTCTACGGTGCAGGACAGTTCAACGGCTCTTCGGGCTATGAAGAGGCGGCAGTGCAGGGCTTTGTGGCGGGTGTCAACGCCGCACGCGCCATCCGCGGTCAGGAACCCTTCGTATTAAAGCGCAGCCAAAGCTATATCGGCACGCTCATTGACGACCTCGTCACCAAGGGCACGGAAGAGCCCTACCGCATGATGACCAGCCGCGCGGAGTATCGCCTCGTGCTGCGGCAGGACAACGCCGACCAGCGCCTTACCGCCATTGGCTACGAGTTGGGTCTTGTGTCCGAGGAGCGCTTGGAGGCAGTGAAGACGAAATACGCCGCCGTAGAGAAGGAAATCACCCGTCTCACCCGCCGCGGCATCGGCAGCAGCAAGGCACTCAATGAACTGCTTCTCTCCAAGGGTACGACTCCTGTGGAGGACGGCTGCCGCCTCATCGACCTGCTGCGCCGCCCCCAGCTGAGCTATGATGACCTCCGTCCTTTCGATAGTGAAGCCCCCGAACTGACGAAGGACATCGTGGAGCAGGTGGAGATCACCGTGAAATATGAGGGCTATATCCGCCGGCAGGAAAAGCAGGTGGCGGAATTTGAACGATTGGAACAGCAGCTGTTGCCCGAAAACATCGACTACGATAACATTCAAGGTCTGCGCCTTGAGGCGCGAGAGAAGCTCGGCGCCATCCGTCCCCGCAGCTTGGGACAGGCAGGGCGCATCTCCGGCGTGTCTCCTGCAGACATGGCCTCACTGATGATCTATTTGGGAAAGAAGGAGTAACCCATGGGTAAATTGCGATTTTTACTGGCGCTGTGGATGGGCAAGGTGTCCATTCCCGCGCTGAAGATCACCCGTCATAACGGCACGGACTTCCCCGGCGCACTGGCGCTGCGGATCTGCCCCGATTTTCTCCGTTATGTTGGTCGCCCCAAGACCGTGGTGGCAGTGACGGGCACCAACGGCAAGACCACCGTATCCAATATGCTCACCGACATTTTGGAGAGTGAGGGAAAGCGCGTTATGTCCAACCGCGCCGGCTCTAACATCACCTCCGGCGTGTCCACCACCTTTATCCGCAACTGCGACCTCTTCGGTCGCGTGAAAAAGTGCGACATGGCGGTGTTGGAGGTGGACGAGCGGGCCTCTTTGCGGATCTTCCCCTATATACGCCCCAATTTCGTGGTGATTACCAACCTCTTCCGTGACTCTATCATGCGTAATGCCCACCCTTATTTCATCGCCGACATTCTCTCCCGCGCCATCCCCGCCGATGCTACCATGATCCTCAATGCCGATGATCTCATCTCCTCGGGCGTGGCAAAGGAGAATAATCGTGTCTATTTCGGCATCGACCGTATGGCGAGCGATGTGCAGGAGTGCCTCAACCTCATTGACGATGTCCGTATCTGCCCTCAGTGCAGCGGCAAGCTGGACTACTCCTTCCGCCGCTATCACCACATTGGACAGGCCGTGTGCCGCGATTGCGGCTTCCGCTCCCCCGAGGCGCAGTATTTGGCACAGAATGTGGACTTCGTTGCCAAGACCATGACCCTCCGCGAGGGAGATGAAAGCTATACCTACCCCCTCATTACCGACAGCATTTTCAACGTCTACAATATGGTCACTGTCACCGCCGTGCTGCGGCAGCTGGGCTTTGACCACGAGAAGATCGCCCGCATCCTCGGCGCCACCTCCGTCACTGCCTCCCGCCACAGTAGCGAGAAGGTGGGCGATGTGACGCTGGTGCGGCAGATGTCCAAGGAGAAGAACGCGCTGGCTGGCTCCCGCGCCTTCGACTACATCGCAGGCCGCGAGGGCCGCAAGGAACTGCTGCTGATGATGAACTGTCTCGGCGATGCCGCCCACTGGTCGGAGAATGTCTGCTGGTTCTTCGATGCCGACTTTGAGTTCCTCGCACACGAGAGCATCGTGCAGATCGTGTGCACTGGCGCCCGCGCTTTGGATTATAAGCTGCGGTTGTTGATGGCGGGTGTCCCCGAGGAAAAGATCGTGGTGGAGCGGGATGAATTCCGCGCCGCGGAACTGCTCCACTTCACCGCAGGTGACGACATTTATCAGCTCTACGGCACGGACTCCATGGCCTTGAGCTACAAGGTCTACGATCACATGAAGAAGCTTGCGCTGGAGCGCAGCGGTAAGGAGGTGCAGGCATGAAGGTAGAGATCCTCTTCCCCGAGATCTGCAATCTCTGCGGCGATTTGATGAACATGCGCTACCTCGGCCAGTGCTGCCCCGACTTGGAGTTCATCGAAACGGACATCAAGTCCCGCCCCCGCTTCTTGGACGAGGACATCGCCCTCGTCTACCTTGGCAGCACCACGGAAAAGGGCCTCGCCATGATCGCCAACGCCCTTACCCCCATGAAGGAGGCCATCGCCGCCAAAATTGATGCAGGACAGCTGTTCCTCGCCACAGGCAACGCCGTGGATGTCCTCACCGCCGCCGTGGAGAGCGACAGTGCCGACACCATCGAGGGTTTGGGTCTCCTCGAGGGCAAGGCGCAGTACAAAATGATGCAGCGCCACAACAGCTTCTTTGTGGGCACGATTGAGGACATGGAGATCGTGGGCTTCAAGAGCCTGTTCGGCCATGTGCAGCAAAGTGGCGATGCCGCCCCCTTCTTCACCCGCGTCCGCGGCGTAGGCCGCGATGGCACAGAGAGTGCTGACGAGGGCTTCCGCCGCGGCGGCCTCCTCGCCACCCATCTCATTGGCCCGCTGCTGGTGCTGAATCCCCCTCTGTGCAAGTGGCTGCTGCGTAAGATGGGCGCGAAGGATGACCTCGCTTTTGAAGAGGCCGCTTTTGATGCCTACGAGCAGCGCTTGAAGGAGTTCAAAGAGCCCAATCGTCCTTGGAAATACTAAGTAAAATCACCCGTTTTTTCATAGAAAACGGGTGATTTTTCAAAACTCTACGCTCCGTAGACAAGAATCCAAGTCTCAGGGATGGACAATTTCGCCCCTCGTGCGGCATACTGTGACTAAAGTTGAAAGGAGGTCGCACCATGGACACCATCAAAACAGGCAACTATCTCGCCACACTCCGCAAAAACGCCAACATGACACAGCAGGATGTGGCTGACCGCCTTGGCGTTTCCAATAAGACCATCAGCAAATGGGAGTCGGGCGGCGGTTTCCCCGATATTGTTATTCTCCCCGCCCTCGCTGAACTCTACGGTGTCAGCGCCGATGAACTGTTGGCAGGGGAATCGGCAGCACGTGAGGGAAACCGCCCTTCGCAGGTGGAGCAATATCTCTCCCAGCGTGGCGCGCTGCGTTTTCGCATTGGCTACGCGGTTGCCGTCCTGTGTCTGTTGGCGGCCATGCTCTTTCGCTATAGTCCCGCTGCTGTGCAGGGATTGCTGATTGCAGGTGCGGCGGCAGCACTGTGGATCGGTTGGGGCGGCTGCCCCAAGGATAAGCTGCGGCTGCGCCTTGCCATGCTGCTGCCCCTTGTGGCGGCAGGTATTTGGCTGCTGGCTGAGTTGGTGCTGGCAGTGCCCTTTTCCAATGTGCTGACCTATGGACATCACTACGGCTACAATGTACGCTCCATGCTGCAGCGTGTTCTCCCGTGGGATATCACCCTCATTCTTCTCCCCGCCGCCTATGCGCTGCTCCGCGGCGCAGTACGGCAGTGGAGCAAGGAGTCACATTTGCTTTCCCGCCCCTACTTTTGGGTGCTGTTCAGCGGCTGGGCGGTATACTTCATCGAGGAGATCGTCCGTGTCATCATCGCATGGCGGGCACTGTTCGCCTACAGCACCTTCAAAGGTGGGCAGATGTTGACCAAATATGATGATTTGCTTAAGGAGGCTTTTGGTGCATGGTACACCTTTGAAAACATCCCGTGGTACATCCTGGGTGCCACCGCCGTGGCACTGGTCGTGGTGGCCATCGTGCAGATGAACAAGAAAATCAAAAAGTGAGCAAAAAAAGAAAGCCCTCGCGGGCTTTCTTTTTTTGCATTTGATTAGGCAAGATCGGGGATCTTGGCGACGACAGCTGCGCAGCGGGGGCACAGATCTGCAAAGGCGGCGTTCTTGCCGACCTCCAGATGATGCTTCCAGCAGCGGCCGCACTTCTCGCCCTTGGCCTCGCTGACCAGCACGCGGACACCTGCAACAGCAGTATCGGCGCCCTGAGCGTAGACCTCGGCATCGGTGGTGAACTCCACATCGGACACGATGAACAGGTCGGCCCACTGACCGTCGAAGACCTTCTTCAGCTCCTCGAGGTTGCCGCTCTGATCAGCCAGAGTGACGTGAGCTTCCAGAGCCTTACCGATCTTCTTCTCGGCACGGGCCTTCTCCAGTGCGGCGTTCACGCCGTCACGGAGCTGACGCAGGGTGTTCCACTGAACCATCTCGGCCTCAGACAGAGCATACTCAGCATAGGGCTTCACCATCTGGTTGAAGACCACGTTACGTGCATCGTCCTCAGCGCGGTGAGGCATGCTCAGCCAGATCTCATCGCAGGTAAAGACAAGGATGGGGGAGAAGGCACGGGTCATGGCATCGAGGATCAGGTACAGAGCGGTACGTGCGCTGCGGCGGCCAAGGCCGTCAGCCTCGTCACAGTACAGGCGATCCTTGATGATATCGAAGTAGAAGGAGCTCAGATCCACCACGCAGAAGTCGTTGATGAGGTGGGAGATCACATGGAACTCATACTCGTCATAGGCAGCATCGATCTTCTCCAGCAGAGCGTTCAGACGGGTGATGGCCCAGCGATCCAGAGGCAGCATATCCTCGGGAGCAACCAGATCATTGGCATCGAAGTCCACAAGGTTATCCAGGCAGAACTTGGCGGTGTTGCGGAACTTCAGATAGTTCTGGCTCAGCTGCTTGAAGATATCATCGGAGCAGCGGACATCCACGTGATAGTCGGCGCTGCCGGCCCACAGGCGCAGCATATCGGCACCGTACTTCTGGATGATCTCGTTGGGATCCATACCGTTGCCGAGGGACTTGTGCATAGCCTTGCCTTCGCCGTCCACGGTCCAGCCGTGAGTCAGGCACTCCTTGAAGGGAGCAGTACGACCCAGGGCGCCGACAGCCACCAGCAGGGAGGACTGGAACCAGCCACGATACTGGTCAGCACCCTCGATGTACATGGTAGCGGGCCAGAACTTCTGATCGCGCTCCATGGAGCAGAAGTGGGTAGCACCGGAGTCGAACCAGCCGTCCAGAGTGTCGGTCTCCTTCTCGAAATGCTTACCGCCGCAGATGGGGCAGACATAGTCCT